>CAVFZO010000005.1:0-59645 GCA_963626925.1 Clostridium sp. AM49-4BH | reverse complement strand
CAAATACACATGGCAGACATACGAATGCCATATGTATACAAAGTAGCTGTCTAGCAATAGCAGTAGCGGTGTCATGGACGCACCCATGGAAGAGCAATCTTAGCCATGATGCTCTGGTAATTAATTACCGAGTAGTTCACGAGGTGCCTTCAGATCCGCCGGGTCCGCCCGGCTTCTTTTTTTGCAGGAATAACGACGTGACAAAGAGCACGGTTTCCCGTGCTCCTCTGCAGTATTACTCTATATCAGTCTCACTTCTTGTCGGAGAAGTATCTCCTGAGAAGACCTTCGAAAGCCTTGCCGTGGCGTGCTTCGTCGCGTGCCATCTCATGAACAGTGTCGTGGATGGCATCGAGGTTGTACTTCTTAGCAAGCTTCGCAAGCTCGAACTTACCTTCCGTTGCACATCTCTCGGCCTCTGCTCTCATCTCGAGATTCTTCTTTGTAGAATCAGTCATGACTTCGCCCAGGAGTTCAGCAAACTTCGCAGCGTGCTCAGCCTCCTCGTAAGCAGCCTTCTCCCAGTACAGTCCTATTTCAGGATAGCCTTCCCTGTGTGCAACTCTTGCAGCACAGAGGTACATTCCCACTTCACTGCACTCGCCCTCGAAGTTGCATCTCAGGCCGTCGATAATCTGCTCTCTAACATCCGCCGGTACGTCGTCGGAGAAGATCTTCCCGACACCCATGACATGCTCGGCAGCCCAGCTCTTCTCCTCTTCCATCAGCTTGAATCTCTCGCCCGGGACCTTGCAGGTCGGACACTTCTCTGGCGGCATCTCGCCTTCGTGAATATAACCGCAAACCGGACAAACCCATTTCTTCATAATTGTTTTCCTCCATATAAATGTTATCTTACTGAGAAAGATTATCAATAAAGAAAGGATTTGTAAAGAGGTAATTTCGTCTTTCTCTTCCCTCAATCCGCTTCGCGATGATTCCGGAGCATGGATTGATATGAAATTATCATGTTCATTTTATTCAATTGGAAACATTTATACATAATATGTAATTTCATCCTCCTCTTTCTCTTTTTTTCTTTTAGGTATATCCTTCTACCCATGAACAACCTAATTGACAGATACAAGTCATTCCTCGACAACGGAAAGACTGAAAGAGAATGCGTTAGAGAAGCTGTGGCTCTTGCTGAAAAGAAAGGCTACAGAGACCTCTCTGCTGTCTCCTCTCTCAAGGCAGGAGACAAGGTATATGTTACAAACTACGGCAAGGCTGTAGCTTTCTACCACATCGGCAAGGGTGATATTACAAAAGGTATGAACATCCTCGGTGCCCATATCGACTCACCGCGTCTCGATATAAAGATGAACCCGCTCTACGAGTCGGACGGAATCGTCTATCTCGACACACACTACTACGGCGGAATCAAGAAGTATCAGTGGGTCACACATCCGCTTGCCCTCCACGGCGTCGTATGCAAGACTGACGGCTCTGTCATCAACGTAAAGATGGGCGAAGATGACGACGACTTCACATTCTGCATTTCAGATATCCTCCCTCATATGGCACAGGATCAGATGAAGAAGACGGCAGGCGAATTCATCCCCGGCGAAGACCTCGATCTTGTTGTCGGCCTCGGCGAAAAGAAGAAAGAGGACGACAGGGAAGAAAAGGACGGAAAACAGAAGAAGGATGCAGCAAAGGAAAGAATCCTCTCCATCCTTAAGGAAAAGTACAATATAGAGGAGAAGGATTTCCTTTCAGCCGAACTCGAAGTCGTTCCTGCAGGAAGGGCTAAGTACCTCGGCCTCGACAAGTCTATGGTTCTTGCATACGGGCAGGACGACAGAATCTGCTCGTTCACATCTCTCGATGCCCTCCTCGAAGGTGACACGGAGAACAGGACAAGCGTATGTCTTCTCGTCGACAAGGAGGAAATCGGATCGACAGGTGCAACCGGCATGGATTCACGCTTTTTCGAGAATGCTACAGCGGAAGTCCTTGACAAGATGGGCGTCTACTCTTCCCTCACCCTCAAGAGGGCAATGAAGAATTCCATGATGCTTTCCTCGGATGTCAACTCGGCTTACGACCCCCTCAATTCAAGCCTCTACGACAAGAAGAACTCCTCGTTCCTTGCCGGCGGTGTCGTATTCAACAAGTATACAGGAAGTCGCGGAAAGAGCGGAGCCAGCGATGCAAACCCCGAGTTCATCGCAAAGCTCAGAGCCTCTCTCGAGAAAAACAACATCTCCTACCAGATGGCGGAGATGGCGAAGGTCGACGTAGGCGGAGGCGGAACGATTGCAAAGTTTTCGGCTTACTACGGCATGCAGGTAATCGACGCAGGTGTCGCTATCCTCTCCATGCATGCTCCCTGGGAAATCTCATCCGTCAAGGACATAAACGACGCGAAGAACACCTACAAGGCATTCCTCAAGATTGAATAAGAAGACATAGGGGTGGAGCTCAGCTTCGCCCCTCTCTCATTCTAATATGCTTATCATCATATAATATAAGTGATTGAACATATCTGAAGGCAACAAAAACTTACATACCGACTTTCTGAAGCATATTCATCTGTCATCAATCTTCTCAGATTTTCCTTATCCATCCACTAAAATCAAGAACACAAAAGACCAATATAGATTCAATGGTTTCTTTATCATGCATCTGGCATTTCGTCGGCCTGAAATCGTAGATAGTCATTTACACCTTAAAATGAAACAGATGCTTTTCTGTGCTAAAAAAGCATATTATATTCAACATTAATATTCCTATATGGGAATTTTAGTTCTTAACAAAAAATGTCATTTTCGCATATTTCACCGAGACGTGTTTACGAGGATATCAGAATCTGTACTGGACCGTTGCAGCTCCTTCTGCAAAGCCTGATTCGAGATCTGCCGCTTGAATCATTCAGAAGCATCTCAAGCTGATATCGTCAGGGACATCTTTGGATGCTCTTTTATGGAACTGGGGCTCCTGCAGAAAGGAGTTACGACTGCATCTTCTCTGCTTTTCACGTTCGCAGAATAGTGAGGTGTGACGTCTATGGCATTTTTTGCTTTACAAGGTGAAAGCCCCGGTTGACCGAGGCTCTCATAATATGTTTATCACTTTGTACCGTAAGATTTAATTGTAAAAGAGAATGTCCGAATATGTCGGCATAGGCCAGTACTCCCTGCCGACGATGAGTTCAAGTTCGTCGGCAATCTTTCTGAGCGCCGTCATTCTCGGAAGGACGTCCGTCCGGTAGTAGTGTGACTGCAGAGAACCGGAAAGACTCTGGGCTTCTCTCAGTGTTATCTCGAGGACTGTGCATTCAGCATAGAGATCGTTGGTGAGCTTGATTACTCTCCTGAGAATTTCCTCCTCGGACTGAGTATTTGCATCGGGAAGTGCTTTCCTGACCTTGTTTATATTCTCCGCAAGCATTGTCGAATACTTCACGCATGCGGGATAAATATCCTCCATCACGATGTCGTGCATTGTGAGGGCTTCGATGTTGACTGTCTTCGAATATTCCTCGTGGTGGATCTCGCTGCGGCTTCTGACCTCCTTCGGCGAGTATATACCGAAGTTCCCGAAGAGCCTGATGTTCTTCTCCGCCGTGTACTGATCGAATGCATCGGGAGCGCTTTCAAGGTTCAACAGCTCCCTTCTTCCGGCTTCGGCTATCCACTCGGGGGAATAGGCATTGCCGTTGAACACGATTCTCTTGTGCTCTCCGTAGACACGCCCCACAAGTTTTGTTACGGCGCTGTTGAGGTCTGCGCATCCACTGAGCTCTTCATAGAAAGCCTTGAGGGACGAAGCGACTGATGTATTGAGAACAACAAGTGGGCCAGCCACGCTGAAGGAGGATCCCGGCATTCTGAACTCGAACTTGTTTCCGGTGAATGCCATCGGGCTTGTCCTGTTGCGGTCTGTCGAGTCACGGGGGATTTCGGGAAGGACATGAACACCGAGCTTCATCTTCTTCTTTTTCTTCTCCTCGAAGCTCTTTCCGTGCTCAATGGACTCAAGGATTCCCTCAAGCTCTTCACCTATATACATCGAGACGATTGCAGGAGGCGCTTCGCTTGCCCCGAGTCTGTGGTCGTTGCCTGCAGATGCAATAGATATCCTCAAAAGATCCTGGTACTCGTCGACAGCCTTGATGACGGCAACGAGAAAAAGAAGGAAGAGGGCGTTATCCGAAGGGCTCTCTCCCGGCTCGAGGAGGTTCACACCGGTATTCGTACTGAGTGACCAGTTTATATGCTTACCCGACCCGTTGAGGCCTTCGAAGGGCTTTTCGTGTAAGAGGCATGCAAGATGATGCTTTTCGGCTATCTTCTTCATGAGCTCCATCGTTATCTGGTTATGGTCGACAGAAACGTTTGCGACGGAGAATACGGGAGCGAGTTCGTGCTGGCACGGAGCAACCTCGTTGTGGCTCGTCTTTGCATTTATGCCGAGCTTCCAGAGCTCCTTGTCGAGGTCTGCCATGTATTGTGCAACGCGTGTGCGGATGGCGCCGAAGTAGTGGTCGTCCTTCTCCTGTCCCTTGGGGCTTCTCGCTCCGAAGAGCGTACGTCCGGTGAGAATAATATCCTTACGTTTTCTGTAGTCGTTCTCGTCGATGAGGAAGTATTCCTGCTCGGGGCCCACCGTCGCATTGACTCTCCTGACATCTGTTTTACCGAAGAGGGAGAGAATCTTGAGGGAGTACTCGTTGAGAGCCTCCATGCTCCTCAGAAGGGGCGTCTTCTTGTCGAGGACCTCACCCGAGTACGAGCAGTATGCCGTCGGAATGCAGAGGGTGTCGCCCTTGATGAACGCATAAGATGTGGGATCCCAGGCTGTGTATCCCCTTGCTTCGAACGTGGCCCTGAGTCCTCCCGAGGGGAATGAGGAAGCGTCGGGTTCACCCTTGATAAGTTCCTTACCCGAGAACTCGAGAATAACCCTGCCTCCGTCGACGGGGGTGATGAATGCATCGTGCTTCTCGGCAGTCATTCCCGTCAGAGGCTGGAACCAGTGGGTGTAATGGGTTGCCCCCTTCTCAACAGCCCAGTTCTTCATTGCATTGGCAACGCTGTTTGCAACATTCAAATCGAGGTCCTTGCCTTCAGCTATGGTCTTCTTGAGGGCCTTGTAGACATCCTTTGGAAGTCTTTCGAGCATGACCTCGTCGTTGAACACCATAGAACCAAAATAATCTCTTACCGTCTCCATTGATGACTCCGTTTTCAGAATAAATACCACATTTTTCCGTCCTTTCACAACATTGACGGGGGTAAAATCCAATGTGAGAAGGAAATAAAAACGAAGAATCCGATTAGTCAGCACTACTGACTAACCAATTTCAAAAAATACGGTCTCATCTTATTGACAGATAACGCAGAAATGCATAATCATTTTTGCCGTATTTTGAGGTAACAGCTATGAGCCGGAAGCTGCAGAAGAATGAGAAAGTAAGAGCAAAGAGGAAAGCCGTGCTTTCCCTTCTCTCTCTCACTCACACTGTACAGAGAGAGGCTCAGACACACTAGACGAAGGACACCCGGAGAGGGTGCCCTCTTTTTTTGGAGGAAGACATGGCTAAACACATCTTCGTGACAGGCGGAGTAGTATCGGGACTGGGAAAGGGAATAACGGCGGCATCTCTGGGAAGACTCTTGAAAGCAAGGGGCTATAAGGTTGCCTCACAGAAGCTTGATCCGTACATGAACGTCGATCCCGGAACGATGTCGCCGCTGCAGCACGGAGAGGTGTTCGTCACAGAGGACGGAGCCGAGACCGACCTCGACCTCGGGCACTACGAAAGATTCATCGACGAGGATCTCTCACGCTTTTCGAACCTCACGAGCGGCAAGGTATACTGGAACGTCCTCAACAAGGAACGTAACGGAGAGTACCTGGGCCACACCGTCCAGATAATCCCCCACGTCACCAACGAAATAAAATCCTTCATCTACAGCTGCGGAGAAAGCGGCAATGCCGATGTCGTCATCACCGAAATCGGCGGCACCACCGGCGATATCGAATCACAGCCGTTTCTCGAGGCAATACGACAGATCGGACACGAAGTCGGACCCGAGAACTGTCTCTTCATCCATGTCGTGCTCGTTCCCTACCTAAGGGCGTCGGGAGAACACAAGTCAAAGCCTGCACAGCACTCCGTGAAGGAGCTCATGAGCTCCGGAATCTTTCCCGACATCATTGTACTCAGGAGCGACGAGCCCATCGAGGAGTCCATCAAGGAGAAGGTAGCACTCTTCTGCAACGTCAGGAGGGACTGTGTCATCGAGAACAAGACCGTTCCCGTACTCTATGAGGCTCCGCTCATGCTCCATAAGGAGGGCCTCGACGATGCGGCATGCCGCATCCTCCATCTCGACGGAAAGAGCATCGACCTCACAGAATGGGAGGAGATGGTCGCTAAAATACACAATGCAAAGAGAAGCGTCCGCATTGCGATGGTCGGAAAGTACATGGAACTCCACGATGCATATCTCTCGGTAATGGAGGCACTGAGGCATGCCGCGTGGAACGAAGGTGCGGAGTGCACGATTGACTGGGTCGACAGCGAGACAATCAATGACGATAGTGCAGCCGGAAGGCTCGGCTCTGCTGACGGCATTCTTGTTCCCGGAGGCTTCGGCTACCGCGGAGTCGAGGGTAAGATTGCAGCTTCGAGGTATGCGAGGGAAAACAAAGTTCCTTTCCTCGGAATCTGCCTCGGAATGCAGACTGCAGTGATCGAGTTTGCACGCAACGTCATAGGTCTTGAGGGCGCGAACTCCTCCGAGTTCGATGCAGACGGAAAATACAGTGTCATTGATATAATGCCGGACCAGAAGGGCGTGAAGAAGGGCGGAACGATGAGACTCGGAGCATACCCCTGTGCAATAAAGAAGGACAGCGTACTCGAGAGCCTCTACGGCACCTCCCTCATCCAGGAGAGACACCGCCACAGATATGAGTTCAACAACGAATACAGAGAGCGCTTCGAGGAATGCGGAATGACAGCGGCGGGAACAAGCCCCGACGGAAGACTCGTGGAGGAGGTCGAGATAAAAGACCATCCCTTCTATGTCGGCGTGCAGTTCCATCCCGAGTTCAAGAGCAGACCGCAGCGCCCCGAACCCTGTTTCTCGGGTCTTATCAGGGCAGCTCTCAACAGAATGTAATCAGGCCCTGTCAGTTCCGAGCAGGAGTCCCAGCGACTCCTTCACATAACTTATGCCGCACATCTTCGCCATGCCGTTAGCGGAGTAATAGCAGTACCAGCTGTTCTCGCTCTCCTTGTAGCGGACATCGACTGAGGTGATGTAGCGTGAAGCCCATCCCTCGTCGGGCGTTCTCTGGATGACCTTGTTGAAGGTGAAATTGACGCCGTCACGGCTTGTAAGAAGGAGTATGTTCGTCGTACTCCTTTTTTTCTTTCTGTCATATGAGAAGGCGCACTCGAAGGCCGCAACACCGTCGGAGCACTGCACGATATGGACACTGCCGGTTGCGAGATTACGGTACCTGCTGTCTCCCTCGATATCGAGGATGGGTTCGGGATTGACACGGTACTCCCTGTCAAGGTAATCGGATTCGGCATACATGAGCCTCGCAGTTGCCTTCTGCCCCGTGTCGTAGAGACGTGTCTCTCCCGCGCCGAAGTAGAGGCGGTAGATTCCGCCGGTGTCGATTATCTGGGGTCTCGAGACCCTCACGGGTCCGTCCTTGTACTGGGCCCGGGTTATCTTCGTCGAATCAAGCACGAGCTTCGGCTCCGACCACAAGAGGAGGTCCGTCGAACAGATCACCATGATCCTCGATGCAGATATCGAATTGTCGTTCTTCTTGAAATACGATGTGCGGTCGTGGATTTCGTAGAAAAGATAGTATGTGCCGCTCTCCCTGAAAAGAAACGGCGAATGGGCACGTGCGACGATGAGGTGCTCTCTCTTCCATTCAAGTCCGGAGGTACTTGTAAGGTGCTCGAGTCCCACCCATGTATGCGCGAACATATGCCAGAGTCCGTCAGGAGACTCCTCGGGAAGAAGATACGCCGGATCGCAGAGCCGCACGGCCCCGCGTGTGACGATGGGCTCGTCGCTGAAGGAATACCAGTAGGCCTCCTCTATCTTTTCAAGACTCTGGAACCTCATCAGTCTCTCCTCTTGTCCCTGCCCTTTCCGATGTCATACTTTTCATTTATCTTCACGGCTATCTTCCTGTAGATGAAGAAGGAGAGTATGAGGGAGAGCACCATCGAGGCAGCACTGAGCGAGGCATAGAGGTCGTCCGACATCCCCGTCGCCGTCTTCAGAAGAGCGAGGAGCACTATCATGACAACAAAGAGAAGAGCAATGAGAACGACATTCAGAAGCGTTGCCGCTATCATGAAGACAACAGGGTTCATCTTTTTCTTTTCCATCACTTTTTCTCCTTCTTTCCGATTTCCGCTGCGATTATTGAGATTATAAGTAATCCTACAGATATTACAACAGCACTGTCGGCAACATTCCATGTGGGGAATCTCTCGAGGCCGAAGAGACCGTAGAACTTCACAGACAGAAAATCGACGACCCTGAGGGATCTGAAGATTCTGTCGACGAGATTGCCCAGCCCTCCTCCCAGAATTCCGGCAAGGCACCACTTCTGGAAGGAGGAGAACTCCCCGTCCGTCCTTTTCGACACCACCGCATATGCGACAGCAGCCATTATGATGAGGGGAAGAAAGACGAAGAGGACATACTTGAGGGCCACCGGCACGTTCTCTCCGAGGGAGAACGCAACTGCGTTGTTCCTTACATGTACTATCCAGAGGAAGTCTCCGAAGAATGAGGCTCCTATCGTATTCTCGGGTATGTACTTTATAACAAGGGCCTTCGTAATCTGATCGAGAGCGATTATTGAGAGCGAGAGAAGGAACGGAAGATATCGCTTTTTATTATCTCTCACAGTCCTGTCTCCGAATCGATGAAGATAGTCTCGAGGCCGTATTTCTTTGCACTGAGGCGCTCGAGTGCCTTCACGCCGTAGGTCTCGGATCTGTAGTGTCCGAAGGCAAGAACACTCAGTCCCCCCTCCATCGCCGTGTGGTATACCTCGTGGTGTACCTCGCCCGTAATGAAGAGATCGACTCCGGCTTTTATCGCATCACCGACATCGCCCGATCCGCTTCCGGATACTATCGCAACAGTCTCGATTTTATCCTTCCGGCACCCCGGGATTATTACGGGATCGACGCACCTTAAGAGAAGCATGATCTCCTCCATTGTCATCGGAAACGGAAGAGAGCCCTTCACTCCGATGAGCTTTCCCTCCCACTCCCCGAATCCGTCAAACTCGGTCATCCCGAGCGTCAGGGCTATCTGGGCGTTGTTGCCGCAGGGAACTGATGCATCAAGCGGAATATGTGCGGCAAAGAGCATCATGTCCCCCTCTATTGCCTTCTTCACACGCTCGTAGTGTGCGCCGTCGATGGCAAGAGGCCGTCCCCAGAAGAGACCGTGATGGACGACAAGGACATCGCATCCCGCCTCCACTGCACGCGTTATCGTGTCCAGACAGGCATCGACAGCAAAGCCCACCTTCCCGATTTCACGGTCGCTGCAGCCGATCTGTATGCCGTTGAGGGAAATATCTTTAAAGGACGGAATCGAGAGAAGAGACGATATCTCGTCAGCGTATTCATAGATTTTCATACTGAGGATTATAAATATTAAAGAAGATATCGTCCACAGAAAGAAAAAGCGGAGGACACAGCATCCGCATATCCTTCATGGCATGATTCTGCAAGGAGAATACCTGCCTTCAGACAACAGCCGTGGCAGCTTTATTTCATATCTCAATGAGGCAGGATTAAGCCTCATTCGTCCCCTTCTTCCTTTGCCTCAAGCATAAATCTGTCATAGTCGGACATGAACAACCCGTCCTGGATTATCCGATACTTTTCAAACTCCGTTTCTGCATGGAGTTTAGCCTCTTCGGCGCTTATCTTCCCCGGGCCTGTCAGTATTTCAGTGCCGTTGAAGGTGAGAAATCCGTCAAGTCTCTTTGCCCAGTCCTCCATACTCATCGGTATGTGACGCTGGGCCTGCAGTTCAGCATAATCGAGATAGAGAGAGACGATACGTTCCAGGAAGGACAGTTCCTCTTTTGTGAGATAGTTCTTTGCAACAGTTACATCACTCCTGACGATTTTCCCGTCCGGAGCATTCTCCCAGGAAGTCAGACCCATATGGTCTTTTTCTGCCTCCGCCCGTTCAAATATTATTTCTGCTGTCGTATGCCTGTGAGTTGCATAGTGCATCTTGTTCTGCACAGTCTTGAAGAAGAGTCTTGTGGTTTCAGCATCCTTGTCATAATCGAAGGCTGTGGCATAAAGATCGGTCACCTTCTGATAGAACTTCCGCTCTGAGAGGCGTATTTCCCGGATATATTACAGCTGCCGTTCGAAATATTCGTCTGTGAACATCGTCCCCTTCTTAAGGCGCTCAACATCCATTGTCCACCCCTGGATGGTATGATCCTTTACAATCTGTCCGGCCCATTTGCGGAATCGTACTGCTCTTTCGTTATTGACCTTGAAACCGACTGCAATAACAGCCTGAAGATTGTAATGATTCGTCTGATAGCACTTCCCGTCGGACGCAGTTGTTAAGTATTTCTTAATAACTGACTTCTCAACCAATTCACCATCATAAAAGATCCTTTTCAAGTGCTGGTTGATTGCAGAGACGGAAACATCATACAGCACAGCCATCATCCTCTGTGTCAGCCATATGTTCTCATCCTCGTAGCGAATCTCAATACTGTCTTCGGCGCCCCCTGTCGAGGCAACATATGTCAGGTATTACGCTGCACTGGAACGTATGGTTATTCCGTTATTCTTCTTTGTCATTGAATCCATCCTTTTGCCCGGCTGTCAGAGGTTTCATAATAATATTGAACAAGTCCCGGGAACGGAGCTGTTTTGACATAATCATCTTAACAGTCACGGCTGTCTGGAACAACCTTTTACGGCAGTCAATCGGAGGATTCCGACGCTTTATGTTCCCGCCCTGCCGTCATGCTCTCTTCTTCCGGACTGGAGAACCCCATTTGACTATATTTACGCACTCAATTAGATTAAGCGCGTGTTAGAAGAAATAAAGAAGAAAGACATAGTCCTCGACTACGACAGATATGATTTCTCGTCTGTCAGGAGCGGGGAGAAGATAATCGGACAGGACAAGGCGATGGGACTGCTGCGCCTCGGCCTCTCCGTCGAAAGGCCGGGTTACAACATCTTCCTCTCGGGAGACGAAGGATCGGGAAGACTGACGGCTCTCAAGCAGGAGATCTCTCTCATCGAGAAGAATCTCTCGTCCCTCAGGGATGCGGCATACCTGCATAACGAAAACCATCCCTCACGCCCGGTTGCCGTGCTCTTCGAACGCGGAGGCGCAAGGGATTTCCAGAATGACCTTACCGCCCTCAGGGAGAAGAGGACAACGAAGGAGAGGCTCTCGGAGAAGTGGAAGAAGAACGCAAAGATCGTGAAGTTCCTCTCCACACTGCCCTCGCCGGAGGAGAACGAATCGGCCTACGAGATAAACATCGTTCTCGACCGCTCGCAGTACCACCGGCGTCCGCTCGTCATCGAAACTCACCCCTCGAAATCATCCCTCTTCGGCTTCATCGAAAAGGATGAGAGGGCCCCGCACCTTGCAGTAAGGTGCGGAAGCTACCAGGAGGCAAGCGGAGGATTTCTGGTGCTCTCGGCAAGCGAGATTGTCGACAACGAGGAACTCTGGCTCACGCTCAAGCGCTATCTCGACATGACGATGAGGGCACTCTCGAGCACGGCAGTCCAGGGTGAGATGATGTCCTCGATAAGACCCTCCCCGATAGCAATGCTTACGAAGGTCATACTCATGGGCCCCGAGGAGCTCTACGACAAGCTCATCGACAGCGACGAGACCTTCTTCAGATACTTCAAGGTGTCCCCGGAATTCGATTTCTCGATGCCGGCAGTGGAAAAGAACATCTACGGCACTGTAAGCTACCTCAAGAAGGCGGGTGAGAATATGCTTTCTCAGGATGACTCGGCGTACCGCGAGATACTACGCTACTCCTCCTTCATTGCAGAGGACAGGACAAGGCTTACTACCCAGCTCTCCATCCTCGGAGACCTCCTCGAGGAGGCTGAACTCGATGCCGTCACGAAGGGCGAGAGGACGATAAAGGGCACAAACGTACGCAGCGCTCTCGAAAAGAGGGACTACTACTCCTCGATAGCCGAGGAGCACATAAACAGCGAGATCAAGGACGGAACGATGGTGATGTCGCTCAAAGGCGAGAAGATCGGCGTCGTCAACGGACTTGCGGTCATGGACAGGGCCCTGACATCCTTCGGCACGCCGTGCGTCATTTCGGCAACCGTCGCTCCGGGAACGGAGGGAATCGTCAACATAGAGCACGAAGCGGGACTGAGCGGCAACATACACGACAAGGGTCTTCTGATTCTCGAAGGGTATCTCAGGCATATGTATGCGCAGGACTTCCCCCTCTCGCTATATGCAGGAATATGCTTCGAACAGAGTTACGGCAGCGTCGACGGAGACAGCGCCTCCTCGGCAGAGCTCTATGCCCTGCTCTCCGCCATCGGACGCTTTGCCGTCAGGCAGGACATCGCAGTGACGGGATCTGTCAACCAGATGGGAGAGCTCCAGCCCGTGGGCGGGATCAACGAGAAGATACAGGGCTTCTTCAATGCATGCGAAACATGCTCACTCACAGGCACCCAGGGCGTCATCATCCCCTACCAGAACAAAACTTCCCTCATTCTTCCGTACCGTATCGAGAAGGCCATCGAAAGGGGGATCTTCCATATCTGGACGATATCGTCGATAGACGAGGGCCTCGAACTTCTCTCGGGGCTGAAGATGGGAGAGAGAGACAGACGCGGTAACTACCCGCAGGGTACAATCAACAGATATATCGAAGAGGAACTCAGGGACCTCTGCAGAGCAAGTCAGTCGTTCAAATGATAAGAGACCCGGAAACCGGGTCTCCTTATCTTATATAAGTCCGACAACTATGATGGCTATGATTATGAGAGGAAGGATGTAGCTCAGATAGAATCTGAGAGCTCTGTTTGTCCTCTTGTACTTCATTCCCTCCCCGGTATTCGCCTCAGCTGTGAATGCATCATATCCCCATCCCGATTTCCAGGTGCAGAAGAGGCACATGACAAGGCTTCCTATCGGAAGAAGAAGGTTGCTGACAAGGAAATCCTCGCTGTCGAGGATGCCCTTTCCCCATGCCCCTGTCATCGCCGATGCAAGACCGGAGAAGAGGTTGTACTCGAATGCAACAGGAAGAGAGAGAAGAGTAAGTCCCACGGCATTTATCAAGACGCTCTTTTTCCGGCTCCAGCCGAATGTATCCATGAAGGATGCAATGATGTTCTCCATGACGGCAAGAACGGTGCTGAGAGCCGCGAACGACATGAAGACGAAGAAGAGAGTCCCCCAGACCCTGCCGCCGGCCATGTTCATGAATACCTGAGGAAGTGTCATGAAGATGAGCGAGGGGCCGTTTCCCGGTTCGATGCCGTAGCTGAAGCATGCGGGGAAGATAATGAGTCCCGAGCAGAATGCGACGAATGTGTCGAGTGCACATATGCGTCCCGCTTCGCTCAGGAGTGTGTGATCCTTACTCATATAGGTACCGAAGATCTCCATTGCACATATACCGAGCGAGAGTGTGAAGAAAGCCTGGTTCATCGCGGCGACGACGATGCTCATAAGGCCGTGCTCCCTGATGGGTTCAAGGGATGGAACGAGGTAGAAATAGAGTCCCTCCGCTGCTCCGGAGAGCGTGAAGGAGTGGATTACGAGGACGACAATGAGTGCCAGAAGCCCCAGCATCATGAGTTTCGATACCTTCTCGACGCCGTTCTGGAGGCCCTTGTAGCAGACGACAATGCCGATGACGACGGCAAGGAGCATGAATATGATGCTCTCGGGAGTCGAGGAGAGCATGTCGGTGAAAGCCGCTGCAGTGTCAGTTCCAGGGGTGAACTTCCCGACGGCGAACTTATATGCATAGTCAAGCATCCAGCCCGTGACGGAGTGGTAGTACATAAGAAGGAGGTAGCAGCCCGCTATCGAGAAATAACCTTCGATGTGCCATTTCTGTCCCTTCTTTTCGAGTGCCCTGAAGCCGTTGACGGTACTCTGCCTGCTCGCTCTTCCTATTCCGATTTCCATCGTAAGGACGGGAATGCCCATGATTACAAGGAAGACAAGGTATATGAGGACGAAGATGCCCCCTCCGTACTGGCCGACAAGCCAGGGGAACTTCCATACGTTCCCTATCCCGATGGCACACCCTGCACTTACAAGCAGGAAGCCGAGCCTGCTCTTGAAACTCTCTCTGTTATCCATTAGAAACCTCGTTGCTGGACCAGTACTGGAGAAGTACCGCCACTGCTGATGCTACATTAATCGAGCCTTTTACTCCATACTGTCTGATGGAAACACGCCCGAGTGATTTCTCAGCCCTTTCGAGAGCGCGCCCGGAGACCCCCTCCTCCTCGCTTCCGATGATGCATATCCCGCGTCGGGGAAAGGCGAATGACACTATGTCCTCTCCTCCCGTTTCAAGTGCAAAGACGGGCATATCCTCTATCGCCTCAAGCTCTCTGTAGTCCCAGCTTACGCCCTCGACTGTGCCGCGGCTTGTTCGCCTCGCTCTTTCATGGAGCGGAGAAGCAGCGCCCGGGGAGAGATATATTCTCTCGACCCCGAATGCCTCAGCCGAGCGGAAGATCGATCCCACGTTGTACGGGGAGCGCAGATGATCGAGATACAGAAAATGGGGAAAGACCGTCCTCTCCGACCATGCTATGGCCCCTGTCTCCTCGTCCCTTATATCCCAGTCGGCCCTGCTTTCGCCGAGTATGGTGAGCGTCCTGTAGTATATATCTTCATAGTCCTCTTTCCCTCCCCGGGAGTAGAAGTATTCAATATCCTGTCTGTCCTTCTTCGAGAGAAGCTCCTCTTCAAGAAGTACAGAGAGCGCCTCCTCAAGGTACTCCCTGTCGACAGGAGAGACTGTGGCTATATGAAAAACCTCCCCCAGCTTTCTCACCCTCACTCTCGGCTTGAGGCTCTTAATCTTCTTTATCGTTATCACAATCGTCTCCCATGACGCACACAATGACGAATTCGCCTTTGACCGAAGGGCGTGAAGAATAATCGGCGTAAATATCCTCCGGCTTTCCGACAGAAATCTCCTCGTGGGCCTTTGTCAGCTCGCGTCCGACGACAAGCCTTGTTATGAGAGGGAAAGAACAGAGCTCCCCGAGGGTCTTGAGAACCCTGAAGGGCGACTCATATATGATGAATGTGTCACCTCGTGAGACAAGCTCCCCTATTCTCTTCTCCCTTCTCCCCTTCTTCGGAGAGAGAAAGCCCTCGAATGTGAATGCCTTTCCGATTCTGCCTGCGGCGGAGACAAGGCTCACGAACGCACTTGCGCCGGGAACGGGGACAATTGTGTGGTCGCTCTCCATCCTCACACGCTCGGAAAGCCTCGAGCCGGGATCACTTATTCCGGGAGTTCCCGCATCGGAGCAGTATGCGACGTTCTGTCCGGAATCAAGGAGAGCGATGATGCCCTTCGCCGACTCCTCCTCGTTGTAGGAGTGGCATGCTATCAGCCTCTTCTTTATCTCGTAATGCGAAAGAAGAAGCTGTGTGTGACGTGTATCTTCACATGCAATGACATCAACCTCCCTCAGTATCCTCAGTGCTCTCAGTGTTATGTCTTCCAGGTTTCCTATCGGTGTCGCCACCATATATAACGTACTCATTCTCTACACTCTACTCCTTTATGCTTTCCTGATTAAGCCTTTCACGGTATTTACGGTACATACCGCGGAATGCGTCGTAGCTCATAGAAAGAAGCTCGGATGCCCTCTTCTGGCTTCCGCCCCCCTCTTCCAGTGCCCGTTTCATGAACGAAATGTCAACATCCTCCCTTGCCTTTTCTATCTCGGAGAGTTCATAGGAGGAGAAAGGATCGCCGTCCCTTCCGCTTTCCGTCTCGTACGGATTTCTGAACGGGTCGAATACGATATCCTCGATAACCGGCCCCTTCAAAGTATAAACGGCCCTCTCCACGGCGTTCTTGAGCTCGCGGATGTTTCCCGGCCATGAGTAGGAGAGAAGTTTTCTCTCCGTCTCCGGCGAGAACGACGGGGAGTATTCAAGGCCGCACTCGGCCGCCATCCTCAATGCAAAATGCTGGGCAAGAAGAAGCACATCGCGGCCTCGGCACCTCAGGGGAGGCGCAAAGATGACATCGAAGGAAAGACGGTCAAGAAGGTCCTCACGGAACCTTCCCTCCCTGCACATGGCTCTGAGGTCGGCATTCGTCGCACCAATTATCCTGACGTTCACACTCCGGCTCTCGGATGCCCCGACACGCTCGAGTGTCCCGTACTCGACAGTACGCAGTATCTTCTCCTGCACCGATAGCGGTATAAGACCCACCTCGTCGAGAAAGAGAGTTCCTCCGTCAGCTTCTTCGAATCTGCCTTTCCGTGTTGTGTAGGCTCCTGTGAAAGCCCCCTTCTCTGCGCCGAAGAGCTCGGTTTCTATGAGCGACGGGGGAAGAGAGGCACAGTTGACTGTTATAAGAGGCTTCTCCCACCTCTTCGACATGAAGTGCAGTCTCCTCGCCGCCTTCTCCTTTCCCGTCCCCCTCTCTCCTACGATGAGGACGGGCCTCTCCACAGGAGAGAGAAGTGCTATCTTCTGCTGCATTGCGAGGAAGGCTTCGCTTTCTCCTATCGTCTCATAGAGTGATGAATCATAGTTACCCATAGGTTAATTATACCTGATAAGGTTAATAATACCAATATTTATAATCCCCAAAAGAACGGTAAATGTATGAAAACAGGCAGTAACTGCTTGTTTGAAGGTAAATTAAATAAAACTGGCACACATCTTTTATATAGAAAGGCAGAGGAGAAAAGAAAGATGAGTATTTTCACAAGATTTATGGACATCGTTAATTCAAATATCAACTCACTGCTCGACAAGGCGGAGGATCCGGAAAAGATGCTGAAGCTGATGATTACGGAGATGGAGGACACAGTCATCGACCTCAAGACAAGCACGGCGGCAAGAATGGCAGAAATCATCAGGCTCGAGAAGAAAGTGAAGGAAGCTGAAGAAACTGTCGGAAGATGGCAGAAGAGAGCAGAACTTGCCGTAGAGAAAGGCAAGGAGGATCTTGCACGCGAGGCACTCGGAGAGAAAAAGAGTGCGGCAGCAGAAAGAGACAGAATCAGGGCCTCCGTCGACAGTCTTAAAAACGCTGTCGAAGAAGGCAGGAAGGAGATTGCAACCCTCGAGGAGAAGATCAGAGGAGCAAAGAGCAGACTCGAGTCGCTCAGGATGGAGAGTCAGAGAGCCGACGAGAGAAAGAAGGAGAACGTCAATCTCAATGCACGTTTCGAAGACCTCGAGAACAGAATCAACAGAATGAATGCGTACAATGACCTCAACAAGACGAAAGAAGAGGAGTCAAGCGAGGCGAAATTCAGTAGAATGGAGAGAGACGAAGATATCGAGAGAGAGCTCGAAAGAATAAAGAAGGAAAAGGGAACCGACTTATGACCGCTGTCTGGATACTGTTAGTAATCTTCTCATTCATCATCATCCTCTCCTTCATCGAAGAAAGAGGAAGGACAAGGAGGATGAGGCTCAAGCTCGAGGCCATGCTGAGAGAAGAAGAGATCCGGAGAGGATATAAGGCGGGTACCTACTCGCACCTCGGAGGCGGTAGGGACGGAGAAGTGAAGGATGCCGGGAAAGAATTGTCACGCGACGAGCTCGAGAGAGGCATAAAGAATCTTGAAGAGAGACTGGCCAATCTCGACACCATCATGAAGAACAGGAAAAGAAAGGAAGAATAAAATGTCAGTAAGAACAAGGCGCTGGACACGCTCCCCCAGGGGAATAATCTTCGGAGTTGTAACTGGACTTGCCGAATGGAGGGGGCTTCCTGCCGACAAGACAAGACTTATCGTCCTCCTGATAACCATATTCACGGGCGTCTTCCCCGTCTGTGCCATATACCTTGCACTCGCCCTCATACTCCCCGAGGAAAAGGAGAGCGACAAAGTCGACGAACACGAATGGGATTATGATACGTCATACTCCAGGAGGAACAGCCGCTCCTTCAGAGGCAGCGACGTCGAAGATGCCGTCTTCAGGGAAAAGAACGACGATGACCTCGAAAGGGAATATGAGGAACTCAAGAAGAAAGTTGAAACCATGGAAAATGATATCTTCGACAAGGAGAAGGACTGGGACAACCGCTTCAACAATGAATAGGAAATCTACAACGAATAAGAATCAGAGCTGCTCTACGGGGCAGCTTTTTCCGTCCCCCGAAAAAAAATAAAATAATTTCCAGGCTCTCCGACACCCCTTATTTATCATAAATAATAATACTTATATTAATAGAATAATTAAAGTACTTTTAATAGGTAAAATATAGCTTAATTCTTTCCCGAAAAAAGAGTTAAGTGTCACATCTTGCTCCTCTTTTCCTTTTCTGCTACCGTGCAGAAAAAGGAGTGTGACGACCTCACAGGAGCGGGATAATCAACAACCCACAGGTCAAGACCCGGGGTATGTAAGCAATAGCTGGCATACCCTTGTTGATTAGCCTCAGTGCTCTGGCACTACGTTAGGGGAGAATATACAGGTACCGATGGATGTTGTCCTGGTCTGTCGCTCTACGGTCCGTGTTTAAACAGTCTTGATGGGTAGAGACAGTGATGCGGACGAGAAACCTCCCCTAACATTGGCGAAGGACGGCGGAGAGTGAGACTCCGTGACCGCAGGAGAAGCGGGCCCTGAAGGCATTTAATCTCCACTTTTCAGAAGAGTTTACGGTGCTCTTCCAGGAAAGTCGCTTATCCGTAGTCCTTCCAGGAGGCCGGACATGGTATATGTACAGAATATTTCAGGCTTACCGCTCATGCCATGCACTGAGGCGAAAGCCAGACACTTACTCGAGAAGCACAAAGCCGAAATCGTAAACTATACACCATTTACGATCCGCCTCAACTTCGTCGTTGACGATATTACCCAGCCTGTAACTTTAGGTGTAGATTGCGGCTATAAATCTATCGGCATATCTGCTGCAACCGAATCGAAAGTGCTCTCCGAAGCTGAAGTTGAGGAGCGTGACGATGTTACGAATCTGCTTACAGCAAGACGTGAGTTACGCAGGACCAGACGTAACCGTAAGACACGCTGCCGCGCTCCCCGCTTCGATAACAGAAGACGCCCTGACGGCTGGCTCTCTCCGTCTGTCGAGAACAGGATCGGCACGCACTTGACTGTCATCAAGAAGGTCTGCTCTCTGTTACCTGTTACGAGAATAGTTGTCGAAGTTGCGGCTTTCGATATTCAGAAGATTAACAACCCTGATATCGAAGGCAGAGGCTATCAGAGAGGGGAACAGCTCGGTTTCTGGAATACGAGAGAATATGTACTCTGGCGTGACGGTCACAAGTGCAGACACTGCAACGGTCGCTCGAGAGACAATATTCTCGAAGTACATCACCTTATACAGCGTAAAGATGGCGGTTCAGACAGACCCGATAATCTCGTTACTCTCTGCAGTACCTGCCACGATGCATACCATAGAGGGGAATTCAAACTCGACAAGCCGAAACGAGGCTTCAAAGCTGAAACGTTTATGGGTATTATGCGTTGGACAATAGTTAACAGGCTCAAGGCGAAGTACGGCGATAATATGGTCAGCGTTACCTTCGGCTATATTACAAAGTCCACCCGCATTGAAAACAACCTTGAGAAGACGCATTACGTTGATGCAAGGTGTATTTCCGGGAATCCGAGAGCTATTCCGAACGGCAAGGTCTGGCAGATGACAAAGCGACGCTCACATAACCGCCAGATACACAAGTGTACGATACAGAAAGGCGGAGTGCGAAAGCTAAATCAGTGTCCGCATAAAGTCTACAGATTCGGTCTCTTCGATAAGGTTATGTATAACGGAGTATTCTGTTACATCCATGGAAGGCGGACAAGTGGTTATTTCGATATACGAAAGGTTGACGGGACGAAGGTGTCTGCCGGCATAAGCTATAGGCAGCTGCAACTCATCAGGCATTCGAAAAACATAGATATAAGGTGATGCACGCAACTGCATCAGAAAACAAAAGGCAGTTGAGGTTCCTCCTACGATGCAAGCATCGAGGTTTCCACCTCAAAAAGGTTGTACAATGAAGATTAATAACATACATGAAAAACTCACAGAATCCATTTCGAGAATGGAATACGGCGCAGTATTCTCCCTCTACGACTTTCCCTCATGCGGAAGCTATGACAGTGTAAAGAGGACGATGGTCAGAATCGCAAAAGACGGAATGATCGAGCGTTTGATGAACGGCCTCTACTGGAAGCCCGTTCCCACGGGTGGTCCCCCCGATATGAGAAAGGTTGCAGCAGCAATAGCGAAGAAGTTCAGCTGGAGCATAACCCCCTCGCGCCGGCACTGTCTCTTCCTTCTGGGCCTTGCCGTGAGGGATGACGACACCCTCTCGTTCATGTCGACAGGCCCCGCCCGCTCCTACAGAGTCCGGGCAAAGACAATCACCTTCCACCATACCCTTTCAAAGGATATAGAGGGACTTTCGGACAAGTCGGGAATAGTAGTGGAGGCTCTCAGGGCCGTCGGAAAGACAAACATAACGCCGAAAACACTCAGAATAATCCGGAAGCATCTTACTCTCAGGGAGATGGAGACGATGAGACGGGAGTGCACGAGGGTGACGAACTGGATCTATGATGCAATCGTCACACTGACGTGTCTGGACGACTGAAAAGGGGACTGGTATAGCCAGTTTTCACAACAAAATTTTACTACACTCAAAGAAGATAGAAGAACAATGTTAAGAATAAACCAACCCCTGTCCATTTCCCTGTTTCCACCCTTTCGCCACACCTCTCCGACGACGGCGCAGAGAATGTGGCAATGGAACGGCCGTAAGATTGTCGATTGAGAATGAAGCTGAATGTCAGTTTCAAGCCACATCAAGAATTAAGAGAAATGAAGGGAGAGAAAAAAACAGTCAAAAGGTCTCATATTTACTAGATTTAAGGAGGGGGAAATGAGATTCTCTAGTGAGTAGAGACCCTTTGCCTGAGGAGATCTACCGTAGTGAATAATTACCTACGAATAGTATTGAGATTGCTCTCAATGTTGCTAGGAGTGTAGCAAATTAACGAAAGAGTGTACACCGATTTTTATTAAACTTTTGTGTTTTTTTCATATGTTGGATTTCGTACATTTTTCTGCTGAAAAGTGCTCATATAAGAGGGCGAGATCAAACAAGGCGAGCGGAATCAGAAGTACCTCTCAAGCTTCTCCCTTCTTATCTATCTTGAGCTATTACCATGAGGTGAATTAGATGGAAAACAACAAAGATGCAACACTTCAGATGACAGGCGCAGACGCTGTCAGGAACAGGATATACACAATCCGCGGTGTGCAGGTGATGCTGGATTCGGATTTGGCTTCGATTTATGGATATGAAACAAAGAATTTCAACAGACAAGTAAAGAATAATATAGAAAAATTCCCTGAAGATATGATGTTTCAGCTGAATGAGGAAGAAGTGGAGATAATATCGCGGTGCAAAAATTTCACCTCGATAATGCAGATAAAAGGGATAAAAGGCGGCCGAACTTCCATGCCGTATGCTTTTACGGAACAGGGCATATATATGTTAATGACTGTCCTGAAAGGAGAGTTGGCTACACAACAAAGTCTTGTGCTGGTGCGTATGTTCAAACAGATGAGACAGTATCTAGCTGACAATGCCCTGGTCTTCAACCGTCTGGACAGGATAGAGATGAAGCAGCTTGAGGCGGACAAAAAGTTCGAAACAATATTCAGGAAACTCGAAGAACCGAGGCCTAAGAAAGCCGTTCTCTTCTTCCGCGGTCAGATGTTTGATGCCTTCTCCTGCATTGCAGATATCGTCCGCACAGCAGAAAAGGAAATCATTCTCATCGACGGCTATACTGATACGGCAACACTTGATCTCCTCTCCAAGAAGAAAGAAGGAGTAGATGTCGAAATCTACACAACAGACAAGCACACAAAGCTGACGGAAAGCGAAATTGCATCTTTCAACAAGGAGTATCCTGCTCTCACTGTAAAGTACACCTCGGAGTTCCATGACAGATTCATGATTCTTGATAGAAAGACTCTCTATCATATTGGGGCGTCGATTAAGGATGCAGGGAAGAAAGCCTTTGAGATATCCGAAATCGATGACGGAAAGCAGACAGAGGAGATTCTGAGTAGGCTTCAGCCGATGTGACCTTGCAAAGAGCACACCACGCGCCTTTGAGACCAGCGCCAGCTTTCCTGGAGAGCCGGGATATCAACAGGCTCTTCGGGAAGAAGAGCATCGACAGTATCCCGCCTGACGGCGTGAAGGAAATATACCCGGTCTGCCACGGCGGCAGAAGTCAAGACCGGATTGTGCTGCTCTGTTCAACCCCGATGCTGTAGTACAGACTGAACCCTCGCAATAAGAAAAGAGGCAGGCTTCTCCTCCGTCAGATAACCCCTTGTCGTCCTGCTTTGATTCCGCGTCAGAAACAGTTCTGCTGAGGAAGACCGGAGAGAGACAGAGCGACCCGGATCAAAGCTAGAAAAGATTTCCCCGTGGTGGTAGAATGTGTCACAACTCCAAAGGAGAAATAATCATAATGGAAGAAGCTTTCATGCAGAGAACAGTCACCTGCGGACAGCTCAGAGCTGCCGACGAAGGAAAGACTGTCATTCTTAACGGCTGGGTTCACAGAGACCGCAACCACGGTGCCCTCCACTTCATCAACCTCCGCGACCGCTACGGTCTTACGCAGGTCGTCGTGGACGATGATGCATCTCCCTCTCTTCAGGAAACGGCATCCCTTCTCAAGCTCGAATACTGCATAGCGGTAAAGGGCATCGTCAGAAAGAGACCCGCCGAGATGGTCAATCCCGAGATGGAGACCGGCGAAATCGAAGTAAAGGCAACAGATATCCAGATATTGAGCCAGTGTGCCGTACTCCCCTTCATGATCGAAGACGAGAACAGTGCACGTGAGGACCTGAGGCTCAAGTACAGATTCCTCGACCTCAGAACAAAGGGAATGCAGGACAGGATTAAACTGCGCCACGAGCTCATCAGATCCATCCGCCAGTATTTCTACAAGACGGACTTCTATGAGATCGAAACTCCGACTCTCATCCGCTCGACTCCCGAAGGCGCAAGAGACTTCCTCGTACCTTCGAGAATATACCCGGGCAAATTCTTCGCCCTTCCGCAGTCCCCGCAGCTCTATAAGCAGATACTGATGGTCTCCGGATTCGACAAGTATTTCCAGATTGCACGCTGCTACAGGGATGAGGACCCGAGAGGAGACAGACAGCTCGAGTTCACACAGCTGGATATCGAGATGAGCTACGTCAAGCGTGATGATGTACTCGCCCTCATCGAGGATCTCTTCGGCTATGTATTCAAGGACGTCATGAAGACTGAAATCCCCGCACACTTCAGGAGAATCACATACCATGATGCGATGAACACATACGGCTGCGACAAGCCCGATCTCAGATTCGACATTCCTATCAGGGACGCTTCCGCGTGGGCATCAGACTCTGATTTCACCCTCTTCAACGATACACTCAAAAACGGTGGATACATCAAGTACATCGTCGCTCCGAAGACGGAAGGTCACGATTATACACGGAAGTACCTCACACAGCTCGAAGATGCCGCAAAGATCTACGGCGCAAAGGGCCTCTGCTGGATGAAGGTTGAAAACGGGACACTCTCGGGAGGAGTGTCGAAATACTTTGCAGGCCGCGAGAAGAAGGTTCTGGAGGCAACAGGTGCCGAAAACGGCTCGGTTATCCTCATGATTGCACATGATGACTGGAAGAAATGCTGCAACTCGATGGGTGCAGTCAGAACAAGACTCGGAAACGACCTCGGTCTCATCAAGCCGGGCTATGAGTTCTGCTGGATCATCGACTTCCCGCTCTTCGAATACAACGAGGACGAGGGACACTGGGAGGCTGCACACCATATGTTCAGTATGCCGCAGGTCGAGTATCTCGATACTCTCGAAAGCGACCCCGGCTCTGTCAAGGGCGATCTCTACGACCTCGTACTCAACGGCTACGAACTAGCATCCGGTTCTATAAGAATCCACGACATCGAACTGCAGAAGAGAATCTTCCGTATATGCAACATCCCCGATGATGTAGCGCAGTACAAGTTCGGCTTCCTGCTCGATGCCTTCAAGTTCTCACCACCGCCTCACGGAGGAATCGCACCCGGCATCGACAGACTCTGCATGATCTGTGCAGGCCAGTCATCCATCAAGGAAGTCATCGCGTTCCCGAAGAACACGGCGGCGCTCTCCCCGATGGACAACTGCCCGAACTGGGTAGACCAGAGTCAGCTTGACGAACTGGGTCTCATCATCGACGAGAAGAAGAAATCGACGAAATAGAATACAGGCCCCCGGAGGAAAACGGGGGTCTTTCATTTCTTTCCATCCTGCACGATAATATAAGAGGTTGAGAGAAAGAAGGTTCTATGGCACGCACTATTGAGAAGATTGAATGCTTTTCGTCGTTCAGACAGTCCATGCTTGATTATTTCACTTCTTACAGGACAGAGGACAGGAAGTGCCACAAGAGTACGATATCACACAGGATAGCAAACGCAATCGGCCGCAGCTTCCCCTCATGCTCTGTCGACATCGACTACGACGGAGCCGACATCCTCGTAAGAGACAGAAGCGGGAATGACGTACTTGCAATCTTCTGGTCGAACACCTACCTCACCCAGGCTGAGAAGGATAAGGCCCAGAGCTACCACCTCGCACACGATCCGATGCTGACACTCGCCTTCTCCCTTCTCGAGGAGCGGGACTATATCCTGATATACCGCTTCGAGAACAGATACCTCGAATACCTTCACATCAACAAACTCGATTTCTCCGAGCGTCTCCTCAAGAGATGTCTCATCAGGGAGGAGAAGAAAAAGAAGGAGAAGGAAGAGGAACAGCTCCCGCTCTTTGCAAGAAAGAAGAGGACGAAGAAGGAAGAGCCTACTTCCTGACGGGATCTATGACGCGCGCACTCCCGACAAGCTTCAGCACCGCCCTTCTGTGGGCATCCTCAGCGCCGTTCCAGGGTTTGTCCTGGTTCTCGCTCTTGTATTTCTGACTCATCCACCAGTCATCCTTTCTGACCCTCTGAAGGTTGTCCTCAAGGAGTCTGAAGAGCGCCTTCTGGAAGGAAGTATAGCTCTCCCCCCGCAGCACTTCCTTCGCTGTCTCCGAGACGATGAATGTGTGATGAAGGCATAATCCCTTCGAGGAGAGAAAGGTTGAACGGAACTCCCCGTCGCTCTCGAAGAGGGAGGAAAGCGTGAAGGAATAACGGTAGAGGCGATCGTTCATCCTCGAGCATATGAGGCATCCCCTCTCCCTCTCCTCTGCTTCCTTCTTCAGCCTCAAGACGGCCTTCTCCACCTGCCGCGGCGAAGAGGATGAAGAAATATCCTTAAAGCCTTTTTTGAAGTGTTCTTCGTTCTCGCCGTAATATGTGTCCATCACAAGGGCAAGGCTCTGGGGATTCCCCCTCTCCGTGAGTGCGACAGAATGCACGGGGCAGAAGCCGTATCTGTTCGTCTCCACCCTCACCTGCGGCGTCATGATGGCCGACGAGAGATAGTAGCCGATACTGTCCTCCTCCGCCTTCTTCATCAGAGAGCAGACGGGACACTCCGTATTCTCCTTCAATGCATCCCAGAGGGGGATGGTTTCAAGGGCGGTCTTCACTTCAGGAGCTCCTTTACCGGGGTATATGATAGTTTTTTCAATGGAGCGGAATCTTCTCCCATTCCATCTCTCTTTTTCTTGTCCACAGCTCTCTCCTCAGCGCATCAGCGCAAGTTCCTTCTTCTCTTCGTCTGTAAGCCCCTTTGTCTTTATTATATGAGACATGAGCGTCAGCTTTGCAGCCTGCTCGAGGCACTCGAGTCTGTCAAATGCATTAATAAGGCTCTTCCCCACTGCAAGCGCCCCGTGGTTTTCAAGAAGTACGGCATTCGCACCCGCAGCAACGGCATCACTTACCTTCTCTGCAAGAAGCACCGTTCCCATCCTTGCATATTCAACCTTCTTCACCCTGTCGAGAAGAAAGTAGGTCTCTGCGATGAGGGAGGTGTCAATCTCCTCTTCCGAGGCGCTGAAGAGGCAGGAGAAAGTCGGATGGGAATGGCAGACTGCCATTACGTCGTCTCTTCTGAGGTAGATCATGCGGTGCATCTCGGTTTCTATGCTGAGTTTCTTTTCCGGAGTGAGGTTGCTTCCCGTCTCGATATCCACAAGTGCTATATCGCCGGGGGTGAGTCTGTCCTTATCGAGTCCCGAGGGGGTGATCACCATGACAGAACCCGAACGCATGCTTATATTCCCGCCCGTTGTCGTCGTCAGGCCGCGCTCATATGTGCGTCTCATCGAGGCCGCTACTGCTTCTTTTGCTTCTTCTGTATTCATATACCGGAATTCTATCACAAAGAGAGTCATCTTTGGATAGACAATTATTCATCTGATTACTGAGGGCCGTTATCTTCTTGTTACTGTCCCTCTCTTTTTCTATAATGCATACGTCTGGAGATAATTAATTATGAGAATGTCAAAAATGTTTGCGAAGACCCTCAGAGAGGCACCGAGCGGTGCGGACACGAGAGGTTATGAGCTTCTCCTGAGAGCCGGCTTCATCCGACAGCTCGGCGCCGGTATTTTTACTCTTCTTCCGTTCGGAATGAGATCCACGAAGAAAATAGAGGAGATCATCAGGGAGGAGATGGATGCCATCGGAGGGCAGGAGATCCTCATGAGCGTCGTCAATCCCGCAGACATATGGAAGGAAACGGGACGCTACTACTCCATCGACAAGGAGATGGGACGTTTCCAGGACCGTAACGGCAGGGACATGGTCCTTGCAATGACAAACGAGGAGACAGTCACGGACTGCGCAAAGGGTGAGATCGACTCCTACAAGCGTCTTCCCGTCATGGTCTACCAGATTCAGACGAAGTGGAGGGACGACCCCAGGCCCAGAGCAGGCCTCATCAGGGTAAGGGAGTTCACGATGAAGGACGCATACTCCTTCCACACAAGCCAGGAATCCCTCGACGAAGCTTACGCCGACCAGTACAGGGCATACTTCCGTATCTATGCACGCTGCGGCCTTCCTGCAATCGCAGTCGGTGCCGACACAGGTATGATGGGCGGCAAGATAAGCCATGAATACATGTATCTCTCCCCTATCGGAGAGGACACGATCATCACATGCCCGGAATGCGGCTACACCGAGAACAGGCAGGTTGCGAAGTTCAGAAAGGAATACTTCACAGGGGACCTCAAACCGATGGAGAAGGTGGCAACCCCCGAGGCAAAGACAATCGAAGAGCTTGCTTCTTATCTGAAGATCGACCCGAGAATGACGGCGAAGGCTGTATTCATGGTCGGCTCGTTCATCGACGACAAGACCGGAGAGGAGAAGGACAGGCTCGTAACGGCAATCATCCGCGGCGACCTCGAGATCGAGGAGAACAAGCTCAGCAATGCAGTCAAGGCCAATTCCCTCAGGCCCGCCCACGAGGAGGAGATTACTCAGTACGGCATGGTTCCCGGTTTTGCCTCCCCCATCGGCGCGAAGAAGGGCTTCATACTCTGCGTAGACGACTCCGTTGCGAAATCGAACAACCTTGTTGCAGGTGCCAACGAAAAGGGCTGGCACTATATCAACACGAACTACGGCCGCGACTGGGACGACGCCGTCGTTGCCGACATAGCCTCTGCGCGCCAGGGCTTCCCGTGCCCTCACTGCGGCGCTCCCCTTTCTTCGAGCAAGGGAATCGAGATCGGAAACATCTTCCAGCTCGGAACAAGGTATTCGGCGGCACTGGGCTGCACATACCAGGACGAAAACGGCTCGCAGAAGCCGGTCCTTATGGGCTGCTACGGAATAGGAGTCGGAAGACTTCTTGCCTGCCTCTGCGAAGAATACAATGACGATAACGGACTCTGCCTTCCTATGACAGTCGCACCCTACCAGGTGCACTTTGTCTCGCTTCTTAAAGACAGTGCCGCTGCAGAGGAGATCTACGCCGCCCTCGAAAAGGCGGGAATCGAAGTTCTCTACGACGACAGAAAGGAGACAGCCGGCGTCAAGTTCGCAGATGCCGACCTCATCGGCATTCCCATCCGCATCACACTCGGCAACCGTTCCTACAAGGAGGGAAAGGTCGAGGTGAAGTACCGCGCTACAGGAGAAGAGACGACATATCTCATCAGCGACCTTGCAGACGAGATAAAGAAGGAAATAGAGAAGGAAACGGCCAGAATCAACGAAAAGGTCGTCGACAGGGAATGGAAGAGAGACTGACTTCTCATCATATATGATCAGGGAGAGGGGGGCGTCCCCTCTCTTTTTTCGGTGGAAAAATGAAGAAAAGAAACAAACTTACTGCATCCGAGTGGCTCCTGGCACTGGCAGTCACATACACAGTCATATCTGTAACGATGAACATCTTCTGCATGAAGGCCCTCTCCTTCGGCACAAACATCATAATCTGTGACGGAGGCCTCCTCATAAGCTGGGGAATTTTCCTCATAAGCAACGTCATCGTCGAAGTATGGGGTGAGGAGAAGAGCCTCGGGGTGATCAACATCGCGGCCGTCGTCTCGTTCGGCGCCATGGTCATCGGACGCCTCATAGTCTTTATCCCGACACTCCCCGAGTACGAAAGCCAGGCTGCAGCCTATGCCCAGATATTCTCAAACGGCCCGAGAACCATCATCTCCTCGGTCACCGCATTCTGGATCGGGAACATCATCAACGTCGAGATTATCGCCAGGATGAAGAAAAAGGCTCAGAAAGGAAACAGGGACAATAAAGTGAAATTCTTCTTCCGTGCCTCCTTCTCCACACTCATCGGTCAGCTTCTCGACAACGCAGTCTTCATGACCCTTGCATTCGCCCCCGTCGGCCTCTCACTCTACGAGATGGCCTGGAAGGATATCCTGTCGTCAGTCCTCTCGGGAACTGTGATAGAACTCCTCGTCGAGTCAACTTTCGTTCCTCTCATTACGATTCCCCTTACCCGCCATATACAGAAGATAAAGGAGAAAGAGGATGCATAACGCCCTTATAACAGGAACAAGCCGTGGTATCGGGCGCGAGACGGCCGTTCTCTTTCTCGAAAACGGTTATTATGTACACGGCCTCGACATGGAAAAGAGCTCGATAGAGAACGATAACTACCGCCACTGGCAGTGCGATGTTTCAGATGAATCCTCGCTTCCCGATATAGATGACATCGCCGTTATCGTCAACGCCGCCGGAGTGCAGAACAGCGGCCGTGACATAGCCGTGAATCTCACCGGGACAATAAACGTAACTGAAAAATACGGCGTCAGAGAAGGCATCAGAGCCGTCGTCAACATCGCTTCGGCATCGGCACATACGGGAGCCGAATACCCCGCATATTCGGCGTCCAAGGGCGGAATAATATCGTACACGAGGAATGTTGCGATACGTATCGCTCCCTACGGCGCAACATGCAACAGCATATCTCCCGGAGGAGTTCTCACAGCCTCCAACAGACCGGTAATTGAAGATGAGAAACTCTGGAACAAGATAATGGCCCTCACTCCCCTCAGAAAGTGGGCGACAGAGAGGGAGATTGCCCAGTGGATATACTTCATCGCCGTAGTCAACAGATCGATGAGCGGCGAGGATATACTCGTCGACAACGGAGAGAGCCATCTCAGAGGCTCTTTCATCTGGCCGGACGGAAAGTAAAAAAGGCCTCCGGATTAAACGGAAGCCTCTTTTTCAGCATCATTGAACAGGTCTTACTTTGCACCCATCGACTTCAGAAGATTTACAATGTAGGTCTTCTTCACAGCCTTTGCATATTCGAGGACGGAGTGTCCCTGCCAGTCTGTTGCGTTGATGTCCGCACCGCGCTTGATGAGCTCTGTCGTAATCTTCGTCTCGTCGTTGGTGTTGACTGCGAGGATGAGAGCCGTCTCACCCAGATAGTTCTTGCATTCGAGATCAGCTCCCGATTCAAGCAGTGCATCGATGACCTTGGGGTTCTTCGAGCAGTTTGCAGCGAGGTGGAGTGAATTCGATTTGTATTTCGGCTCGCATTCGTGGATGTCACCGCCGTCGGTAATAAGTTCCTTCAGGACAGCAACCGAATGATTGTACTGGGAAGCAAGCATGACAGGGGTGAGGCCCCACTCGTTATGGCAGTTGACATCTGCTCCCTTCTCAATCAGTTCCTTGATATCTCTTGCCTTTGTAGCGGAAACAGCAGCCTGAAGAAGCTTCTTGTTCACTGAATCATTTGTTTTTGACATATGTAGTCATCTCCCTATATATAAATAATGAAATACAAAGTTTTTTTTGTAAAGTGAAAGATATGAAAAGTTGCAGATTTTTTTTGGATAATTGCTACTTATTAAAGAAGATACAAGGTAAACCTTAGAAAAAGCACCGTTTTACATCGTTTCTTTTCTTTCTTGTCGAGGGAAAATAACTCGTTATAATGATTTCATGTTGGATTTAGATATCATAAGAAAAGTACCGAAAGTTGAACTCCACGAACATCTCGACGGAGGCCTCAGACCCGAGACCATCATCGAACTCTCCGAAGAGAGGGACCTTCCGCTCCCGTCAAAGGATCCCGCGGAGCTGAAGAGCTGGTTCATTCAGGGATGCCTGCAGAAATCCCTTACTCTCTATCTCGAAACATTCCGCTACACAACACAGGTCATGCAGGACAAGGAGGGCCTCTTCAGAGTAGCGAAGGAGGAGGTTCTGGACCTGGCAAAAGAGAACGTCGTCTACGCCGAAATACGCTTCGCACCCAATCTCCACACCCAGCAGGGGCTCAATCTCGAGGAAGTCGTAACAACTGTCCTGAGGGGGCTCGAAGCCGGTAAGAAGGAGACGGGAATGGAGTACGGACTCATACTCTGTGCAATGCGTAACGAAAGCCCTGTCACATCCCTCGAGATTGCAGAACTTGCAGTCGCTTTCTCCGACCGCGGCGTCGTGGGCTTCGATCTTGCGGGGGACGAATGCGGACACCCTGCAAAGAAGCACATCGAAGCATTCAACTACATCAGAAGCAAAAACTTCAACATCACCATACATGCCGGAGAGGCTTTCGGCCTCGAATCAATATGGCAGGCCATCCAGCTCTGCCACGCCGACAGAATCGGGCACGGCACGAGACTTGTCGAGGATATGACAATCGAGAACGGCGAGATACTCAAGATGGGAAGCCTTGCAAACTACGTCATAGACAAGCGTATTCCGCTTGAGATGTGCCTCTCTTCCAATGTCGGCACAGGCGCCGTAGCTTCCTACGAGGAGCACCCCTTCCCTGTCTTCTTCAGAAACCACTTCAGAGTCTTCCTCTGCTCGGATAACCGCCTGATGAGCGACACAAACCTTACCAAGGAGATGAGCATCGCAGTCGAGAAGTACGGAATGGACCTCAAGGACCTCGAGAAGATCACTATCAATGCCATGAAAAGCGCATTCATCCACCACAACGAGAAGCTCGATATCATATATAATGTAATAAAGAAACAGTATGCGGATATCCGCTACGAATACGGCCTCTGATCTTCAGCTCTCCGCCTCAGGAGAGCTTTCCTTTATCCAGTCGGCCCTGAGGAGCCTGAGCTTCATCAGTATCTCCTTCTTCTTGTCGCTCTTTGCAAAGAAGAAGACATCCGCCGCCTCCCAGACTGCAAAACCTCCGATGATGTTCACGGTGTCGGCGACAAGCCTGTTCTGGAATCCTTCGAGAAAATAGGAAAGCATAAGTACAACAACGCCGAATAGGAGGAACGAGATAATCTTTATCATAATTGTCCGGTACTCCCTGAGGTCCCTCTTTATGGCGAGTGAGAGGTAGTTTATATAGACCTTCCTCACCCTCTCGAGGCTGCATGACCGGGGAAGGACGATTCTCATCTCCTCGGTCGATGATGAGGATATGTCGTAGAGGTATTCGATGATCTCGCCTGAGGGAAGATCCTCGTTCACAGATGCAAAGAGATCGTCTGATGTGACTGTGACGTCGAGCTTTCCGTCCCTGTACTGCAGTACATCCCTTATGGGCCTGGAGGACCTTATTTCGCTCACAGCGTCACTGAATTTCATATGAGGCCCCACCTCTTGAGAGGATTGAGGCGCATGCGTACTCCGGCATAGATCAAGGCGAAGAGAAGGCCGTAGAGGTGCACCAGGTGCGCCGTTCCGTCAGAGGAGAACTGCATAACGAATTCAATAAGAAAATAGGCTGTGACAAGAAGCGGAGCACTTATGGGGATGACGGCGAAGAGCAGGAGGCGCTGATTCGGGAATAGCAGGGCAAAGAGATAGAGAAGTGCATATACGGATCCCGAGGCGCCGAGTATGACAACGGCGTAGTTCCCCGACGCCCTGTATGTAAGGTATGCGGCAATGCCTGAAAGCATTCCTGTCAGAAGGTAGAAAAGGAGGAACTCCCTGCTTCCTATCTCCCTCTCGATTACAGGACCGAACATCAGGAGTGCAAACATATTCGAAAAGAGGTGCCAGAACGAGGCATGAGAGAACATATAGGTAAAGACCTGCCAGTACCAGTGTCTGTAGCGGACGAATGCCGGAACGAGGGAAATGTAGTATACAAGGTCCTCGAATACCGTACCGGCAATGAACATTATGATATTGACGACGATAAGGATGACCCAGGTATTTGCATTGACGTATCTGAACTGACGGTTGATTATCGAATTTCTCACATGGGACAGTATAACAGAAAAAGAGGCTTTTTCTATTTATCAAAGCATAAAAAAGATATTAAATTAGAGCGAGGCACATATGGCGACAAGCAGACGCGACAAAGCAGATTCATATACACTGAGGGCGAGGCGTGAGGGATATCCGGCACGCAGCGTCTACAAGCTCGAGGAAATCAACGCATCCCATCACCTTATAAAGCCGGGAGACAGCGTACTCGATGTCGGCGCAGCTCCGGGCTCATGGACGCTCTTTACACACCGCGAGCTTCTGAAAGGTAACGGAAAGATAGTCTCTGTTGACCTCAATCCCCTCAACCTCAACCCTGTCCCCCCTACAGTGACCGCCATTGTCGGCGATGCATTCAGTAAGGAGAACAGAGCAAAGCTCATCGAACTCGGCCCCTATGATGCGATAATATCTGACGCAGCTCCGATGACGACAGGAAACCGCACTGTAGATACGACGCGCTCGGAGTGGCTTGCAGAACAGGTTGTCCTCCTTGCAGGAGAACAGCTTAAAGAACACGGCAATCTCGTCATCAAGATATTCCAGGGCGGAGGTCAGGTCGAAATATTGAAGATGATGCGCCAGATGTTCCAGAAGGCGAAGCCCTTCAAGCCTAAGGCATGCAGGGACGATTCCTTCGAAATCTACCTCGTGGGACTCGATCGGAAAGCTAAGGTCTGAGCGCCGTGAGGGGAACGACGAATACGCCGTCGGGTCTGACGTACGCCGCATTCGACATACCCGATATCACACAGAGGATTTTCGCCTTTTTCTCTCTGTTCTCGATTTCTCCCTGGATCTTCAGCAGAGCGGCCGCAGCCTCGTCTATCATGTTCGTGCCGAGCTTTATTTCGAAAGCACACCATTCTCCTCCGGGGAGAGTTATGACGGCGTCGATCTCCCTGTTGTTGTAATCCTGATAATGATAGAGGCCTCCTCCGAACGACTCAGCATGAACGGCAGCCGTACAGCTCTTTCCACTTTGCCCCGACAAGATTGACGACGCCGAAAGCCTCAAGGTTGTCTTCGAGTTTTTTGTCGATGATACGTGGCAGATAGTCTTTATTTTCCATCAAACAGCCCATCCACAATAAAGATGACAACGGAAAAAGGAGAAAAAAGACAAAGTCATTTAATCGAATTCGATAAAGTCATTTTATCAAATTTGGCAAAGTCATTTTATCAAATTCAACGAAGTTTGCTTCAAGAAAACGGAATATATGCCGCTTGCAACAATTAAAGGGAGCTTATCAGTGGTTTAAAAATGAAATGAAAAAGTGGAGCCGAGCGGAATCGAACCGCCGTTTATGCCATGCGAAAGCATCGTTCTACCATTGAACCACGGCCCCGGAAGATGATGAAATTTTACCTCTTTGCTCCGTTTTTGTTAAGCATGAAACCAAAGAAATGTGCACCGCAGGGCATGCGATGCACACATTCTGATTTCGTCTCTGTCAGTTGAAGGCTTTCGCCAGTGCACGGGTAAATTCGCCCGGGTCACGTGGAAGGATGCCTTCCTGGATAAGAGCCTCTCCCAGGAGAACGAGGGAGAGATTCTTCACCTCCTCGTCATCGGAAGAAGCTTCGATTCTCTTCACAAGACCCGATGAAGGGTTGATTTCGAGGATGGGCTTGACATCTTCAACGGGACCGCCCAGCTGCTTCATGAGTCTCTGCATCTCGAGGCCCGGGTCATTCTCGTCGATGATGACAGATGAGGGAGCATCTCCGAGGCGTGAAGATACGATGACCTTCTTGACTCTCTCGCCGAGCGCCGTTGTGACCTTTTCAGCAAGCGGGCTCTTCTTCTCGTTCTCGGCCTTCTCTTCGTCAGTCGATATTTCGTCAAGGGCGTCGGAGCGGTTGATGGCCTTGAGAGGAGTCTTGTCATACTCCGGAACTGTACTTATTACCAGTTCGTCGATATCTTCATCGAGGATGAGCACCTCGTAGCCCTTGCTTCTGAATGCCTGGACAAGCGGGGAAGCCTTGAGAATCTGCTCGTTGCCGCCGCAGATGTAGTAGACGGCCTTCTGACCTTCCTTCATCCTCTCCTTGTACTGCTTGAGAGATACCCAGCCGTCCTTCTCGGAAGAGTGGTATCTTACAATGTCAAGAAGAGCATCCCTGTTCGCATAGTCCTGATATAAGCCTTCCTTGAGCGGGCGGTTGTACTGCGTGATGAACTTGTCGTAGAGCTCGGGATTGTTCTCGCTGATCTTCTTGAATTCCGAGAGAAGTTTCTTGACTGAACCGTTACGGATAGCAGCCATAATCTTGTTCTCCTGGAGAATCTCTCTAGAAACGTTGAGAGGAAGATCCTCGCTGTCGATTATGCCGCGTACGAATCTGAGGTACGGCGGCAGCAGCGTCTTGTCGTCGTCTGTGATGTAGACACGCTTTACATAGAGCTTCACGCCCGGCTTGTAGTCGGCATAGTTCATGTCGAAGGGAGCCTTTGCGGGAATGAAGAAGAGCGTCGTATACTCAGTCGTTCCCTCTGCCTTCGTATGGAGGTAGAAGAGAGGGTCCTCATAGTCGGAGTAGTTGTTCTTGTAGAACTCCTTGTAATCCTCGTCCTTGAGCTCGCTCTTGTTTCTTCTCCAGAGAGCCGAACAGGAGTTGATCTGCTCGTTCTTGTGTTCAACAGTCTTCTTGCTCTCCCCGTTCTCGTCCTTCTCACTCTCGTAGTGTGTCTGGTCATACTCGAGGTAAATCGGGTATGCGATATGGTCGGAATACTTCTTGATGAGATTCTCGAGAGTCCATCTCGTTGCATATGTCGAGTCATCGTCATTGAGGTAGATCCTGACTGTCGTACCCTGCTCCGATCTTTCCGCCGGCTCTATCGAGTAGCTTGTCTCGCCGTTGGACGACCAGAGCCATGCCTGTTCCTCTCCGGCCTTTCTCGAGAGAACCTCGATCTTCTTTGCAACCATGAACGCCGAATAGAAGCCTACGCCGAACTGTCCGATAAGGTTGGAATCCTTCTTTGCCTCGTCTGTAAGGGAAGAAAGGAACTTCTTCGTTCCGCTTGAAGCGATTGTTCCGAGGTTATCGTTGAGATCCTCTTCGTTCATTCCGATACCGTTATCACTTATGGTGAGGGTTCTTTCACCTTCTTCAGTGAAGGAGATCTGAATCTTCGGATCGAATGAGTATCCCTTCAGCGGTCCGTCGATAAGGGACATGTACTTTAGCTTGTCTATGGCATCTGATGCGTTTGAAATGATTTCACGGACAAAGATTTCCTTGTTTGAATAAAGGGAATGGATCAATAAATGCAGAAGGTCCGCAACTTCCGTCTTGAATTTTTTGTTTGACATTATGTCCTCCAATCATCTGAAAAGATAATAATGGAAATAGAGAGAGGCAAGAAATCTGTTCTCTTTTCCAAAACCGTGATTGTGATATAATGACTGTATGGATTTCTCACGACCCGACAACGCCAGAAAGATAAACAGACTCAAGGTCCTCAATGCACTGAGGAAAGGAGATTTGTCGAGAGCCGAGCTCTCGCGTGAAATCGTACTGAACAAGGTCTCGATTTCCGAGATAACCGATGCCCTCATAAAGGAGGGGCTCATAGAGAGCGGGATGAAGGACATGTCGACTCAGGGCAGGCCGTCAACGAAGCTTTCGATAGCAAAGAAGAACGGGCGTGTATTCTCATTCGTATTCTCCTCCTCGACGGTCACTGCGGCGGCATCGAACCTTACAGGGCAGGTACTCCGTTTCGAACGCTTCCCGAAGGATGAGAACATGGTGAACCAGATTGCCGCATTCATAAACAAGATGACTCAGGACAATCCCAAAGTCTACGGAGTGACGGTCGTAAGTGCTGACGAATCCTCCGTCCCCTCCTCGGCATTTCCCTGGCCTGTGATATATACATCGGCTCCCGTTGCGCAGGCAAGGGCTGAAATCGAAGTGAACCGGAAGGAGAAGACACTCTTCGTCTCCTGGGGCGACACGATTGAAGGTGTCTACTACGAGAAGTTTCTCCACTACATACCGACACTCGGACATATGAAGGTTACAAACGGCATAATGTGCACATGCGGTGCCAACGGATGCCTCGAGGCTGTGGCATCGGGACTCGTAATCAAGAAAATGACCGGAATCGGACAGTACAGACGTCTCACGACGGAGGAAAAGGGGCTCAATGCCATCGACGACGTATCGAAGAACCTCACATTCGCCCTCAGCGAAGCCGTACAGGCCCTCGCAGCCGAAGATGTCGTGATCACGGGCGAGCTCAGCAGCATGCCTGATGATTTATGTGCATCCATCAGCGACAGGCTTAAAATGACACTCCCTCCGTCAAGAGGGAGCGTAGGCGTTCACAAATCAATAAGGGGAGACAAGTCGACACTCGAAGGCGCGGGAATAATGGCGCTCGACGAGTTCTTCTACCACTCGGATCTTCTTGCGGCCCTGGACGAAATCCAGGCTAAGGCCTCATCTCGGCTGTAAGGATGAAATAAACGGGAAGTATAAGAAGGAATCCCAGGTAGTAAACCGACCATCCCGACACGAAGAATAAAATAAGAGCGGGAGCAAAGACAGCCGCAAATGTCGAGATGACTGCGACAACGGTGTTGAGAGGTCCTCTGTTGAGGCTTCTCACGACTGCCGCGATGATGTAGAAGACGATTACGATGACGGCGACGGAAACAATCTCGACTATGAGATTCTTCTCCTCACTCTCCTTCCCGGCAGTTGACGCCGTCGACGAAACGAACTGCAGCGCCTCCTTGGAACTATCCTTCTTCGTCGGGTTGAAACCGTCCGTGCCGGTTTCCTTTGCGTATATCTCCTTGGCCTTGTCGAGTGTGCTCTTTCCAAGGTACTCCTCGATGGTCTCTTCGTCGTAATCCCCGTTCACGAGTGCATCCTTGATGCCTTCGTATCCCAGTTCCTCGAGGATTCCTCTCAGCTCATTCTTGAGGGCGGTCTTCTCGTTGAGGACAGTTCTGAAATCAGAAGCGAGCTTCTTCTCCTCCCCTCCGAGAGCCTCGATTATGAGAGCTTCCGGATAAGTTTCGTTGAGAACAGAGTTGGCGACCTCTTCAAGCCCCTCGCTCATTCTCAGCGCTTCGATCTCCTTCTTGAGCTCATCGACTCTCTTCTCATATGCCTTGAAGACGTCGTCTCCGAGGTAGCCCTGTACGTCGACTGCAGTATATGTTCCGCTGTAAACTTCCTGAATGACTTCATCCAGGCCGTCTGTCTCGTACAGCTTCTTTATATCCTCTTCGGTTGTCTTGTTATAGACTCCGCCAAGTTCGATAATGTTCCGTTCTGTTCTGTCGAATGAGAATCTCGTCGTACCGCATGATACGCCGAGAAGAAGCACAATTATAATTAAAGGAAGATATCTCCTCATTCCATTTCACCCCGTCCGAAGTATTTGCTACCCGTGCATTATAACAGAAAACATGCATGTGGTGGCAAGAACTAGATTCTATACCACCGGCATATCGACTGTCAGCAAAAAAAATACCGCAGGACTTGACTCCGGCGGCAACCTCCTTGTCCCCTTTTAGGGAGTTGCTCTTTCGCGCAACAAAATGATTGTGTCACACTTTTTACCATATAGCAACAAAAAATTATTATTTAATTTTGACATCAAATCAGACAAAATAGACACTTTCTCACATTCACCCACCCAATTCAGGCAGAGTTTCATATCTTCTTTAAAGATAGTGATTTGTCTTGACGCACGAGTCTCTCTGACGGTTATAATATAATCAAGAATTATTATTGATAGACATATGCTCCGTTTCTGCGGACGATATGTCTGCCCCCCTCCGTACGCACCTGCGTGCGGTGGAACAGATGACAGAAGGAGGAGGAATATTCCATGGGTACATCATTCGATTCCCGCTCACTCTATCAGATCGGCTACGGCCTCTACGTTCTGACGACGAGAAAGGACGGCAGGGACAACGGCTGCATCGTCAACACCGTCATGCAACTAACATCGTCGCCGTGTCTTGTCGCAGTGACCGTCAGCAAATCGAACTACACGTGTTCAATCATAGAAACGACGGGGATGCTCAACATAAACAGTCTCACGAAGGACACGCCCTTCGAGCTTTTCAAACGCTTCGGCTACCGGAGCGGAAGGGAGTGCGACAAGTTCGAATCCTTAAGCGTTGAAAGAAGCGGGAACACTCTTGCTGTTCTCAAAGAGCACATACGCGGTTTTATATCGCTCGAAGTCGAAAGGAAAATCGACCTCGGCTCCCACATCATGTTCTTCTGCACTCCCGTCGAAGGTGCCCTCTTATCTGACGAGGAGACCGTGAGCTACACATACTACCAGAAGAACATCAAACCCTCCCCGGAGAAGACGGAGAAGAAAAAGGGCTTTATATGCGAAATCTGCGGTTACATATATGAAGGGGAGACGCTTGAGGAAGACTACGTCTGCCCGGTATGCAAACACGGAAGGGAGGTTTTCAGGCCGCTGTAGCCCTTTTCCGGAGCCTGCGGTGGTTATATATGAATATGTAAGGGGTGACGGATAACAGAAACGGAGGACTGCCATGAAGTATTCCAGTTACTACATCACAGGTGCAACAGGTTTTCTCGGCCGTGCGGTACTTGCCGAGCTTCTTTCCCGGGGCAGTGTCGTCCATGCCTTTGTAATGAGAAGCGATCCCTTCATCGGAGAGATTGAGAATGACACCGTCCTCCACTATGGCGATATAACCGACTACGCCTCCGTCGAAAACTTCCTCTCCGGAGCAGACGGAACAAGCTGCGTCATACACTCCGCCGGCATGGTCTCCGTTGCAACACGCCCCGGGAAGGAGCTCTACCGCATCAATGTAGGGGGAACGGAGAACGTCATCAGGGCGTGCATGAACCGTGGTGTCGGAAAGCTCGTCTACGTAAGCTCGGTCCATGCGATGGCAGAAAAGCCGAAAGGAAGGGAGATCGAGGCCCTGCCGGAAGCCTTCAATCCCTCCTGTGTCAAAGGCGGATACGCAAAGACGAAGGCAGCTGCGACGAATGCCGTCCTCGCTGCAGCGGATAACGGTCTCGATGCCTCCGTTGTGCTTCCCAGCGGGATTATCGGTCCCGGAGACACGGGGATGGGAAGCATCAGCACCATGCTTCTCTCTTTCCTCTCGGGAAAGCTTCCATTCGCCGTCAAAGGCGGATACGACTTCGTCGACGTCAGGGATGTTGCATACGGCATCGTAGCGGCAGCGGAGAGAGGAAGAAAGGGAGGCTGCTATGTGCTCTCGGGACACTATGCGACGATCCGGGACATTCTCGAGACCATTATGCAGAACACCTCTAGAAGACGGAAGGTCTCCTACATCCCCCTTGCACTTGCGAGAATCATCGCTCCCTTCTACGAGCTCGACAGCATACGACGGAAGAAGAAACTATTCTTTACCCCCTACTCCATATCGGTTCTGGCCTCGAATGCACTCTTCTCGCGTAAATCGTCCGCAAGGGACCTCGGCTACAGGCCCCGCTCTCTCGGAGAGACCCTTCTCGATACTGTATCATGGCTGGGGAAGAACATCACGGGGACTGATGAAAAGAAGAAAAGAAGGAAGAAAGCGTGATTTCCCGGCCCCGATTCGGCAGGCCATTTCCTCAAATATTCTTGCACATCCCCCCTTTCACCACTATACTTTAGCTGTTATGAAAGAATTCCTCGTATGAGGAAGAATATCTTTGGAGGATATCAATGAAAAAAGTATTCACAGTACTTCTCGTTCTCTGTCTCTCCCTCTCACTCTTCGCACAGGGTGCTCAGGAAGCTGCAGCAAAGGCTGAGACAGCTTACTCTATCGCAATGATCACCGACAGTGGTGATATCACAGACCAGTCTTTCAACCAGTCAACATACGAAGCTTGCAAGGACTATGCAGCAGCAAAGGGCCTCAACTTCAAGTATTTCAAGCCGGCTGGAGACTCGGACACAGATCGTTCTGCTTCCATCGAGAAGGCTATTGACGAAGGCTTCAACATCATCGTCATGCCCGGCTACCTCTTCGGGCCTTCTATCGCAGCAGTCGCTCCCGAGTACCCCGATGTCAAGTTCGTAGCTCTCGACGTTTCCGAGTATGATGTAGGCGGATCCATCTCCAACGTCTACTGCATGGTTTACCAGGAAGAAATCGCAGGCTACCTCGCAGGCTATGCAACAGTATCCCTCGGCTATACAAACCTCGGCTTCTGCGGCGGTATGGCAGTTCCTGCAGTTATCCGCTACGGCTACGGCTTCGTACAGGGTGCAGATGCAGCAGCAGCTAAGCTCGGCAAGACAGGCACAATCCAGTACACATATGCTAACCAGTTCTTCGGCGATGCAGATATCACAGCAGCTATGGACACAATGTATGCCAACGGTGCAGAAGTTGTCTTCGCATGCGGCGGCGGTGTCTACAACTCAGTTGCTGAAGCAGCAGTCAAGGCTGGCAAGAAGGTCGTCGGTGTCGACGTTGACCAGAAGGCTACAATCGACGGCGTTTACGGCGCAGGCCTCACACTCACATCTGCCATGAAGGGTCTCTATGCATCTACTCAGGCAGCTCTCAAGACAATCGTTGAAGACGGTGCATGGGACACAGTTGCAGGTACATTCGCAACTCTCGGCCTCGTTTCCGGCACAGATATGGATTCCAACTTCGTCGGTATCCCGACAGGCAGCGGAACAGAGTGGGCTGACTCCTTCACACTTGCTGACTACACAGCACTCGTGAACGACGTCTTCACAGGCAAGCTCACAATCTCCAACGACACAACAGTCAAGGCTGCTGACAACGCAAAGGTTCTCACAGTCAAGGATCTCGGAAACATCAAATAAGTTTTCCTCGTCTGGAAAAGGGTCACTCCGGTGGCCCTTTTTTCATGCCCGTCCGGCCCTCTGTTTTCGTTTTTGTCTTGTGGTAATGCTGAAGGTATAATAAAATCAATCAAATGACTTGCAGTTTCCCCGCAGGAAAACATTAAGGAGGCATACATTGGCAGAACAGTATGCAATTGAGATGCTGAATATCACCAAACGCTTTCCGGGTATCGTTGCCAACGACAACATCACCCTGCAGCTGAAAAAAGGTGAAATTCATGCACTTCTCGGAGAGAACGGAGCAGGTAAGTCCACACTCATGAGTGTCCTGTTCGGTTTGTACCAGCCTGAGGAAGGCATAATCAAGAAGGATGGCCAGGAAGTAAAGATCAAGGACCCCAACGACGCCAACGCACTCGGTATCGGAATGGTTCACCAGCACTTCAAGCTCGTTGAATGCTTCAGTGTCCTTGACAACATCATCATGGGTGTCGAACCCGTGAAGTACGGCTTTCTCCAGAAGAAGGAAGCGAGAAAGAAGGTCCTCGAGCTCTCCGAAAAATACGGCCTGCACGTCGAGCCGGATGCCATCATCGAAGACATCACCGTCGGCATGCAGCAGAGAACGGAAATTCTGAAGATGCTCTACAGGGACAACGAAATTCTGATCTTCGACGAACCGACGGCAGTACTCACCCCGCAGGAGATAGCCGAGCTCATGCAGATTATGAAAAATCTTGCAGCCGAGGGCAAATCCATACTCTTCATCTCCCACAAGCTTGCAGAGATCATGGCTGTCGCCGACAGATGCACAGTTCTCAGAAAAGGAAAGTACATCGGAACCGTCGAGACTGCAAAGACGAACATCGAGGAGCTCTCGGCAATGATGGTCGGACGAAACGTCAACTTCCATGTCGAGAAGAAGCCGATGACGCCGGGGGAACCTGTTCTCGAAGTGAAGAACATGACTGTCGCATCCAAAATTCACAGGAACAATGCAGTCAAGGATGTCTCCCTGACAGTAAGAAGAGGCGAAATCGTCTGCATAGCCGGAATCGACGGCAACGGACAGACGGAATTCGTACACGGACTGACGGGACTCGATCCTCTTGTAAGCGGAACGATAATCCTCGAGGGAAAGGATATCACGAAGGCCTCCATCAGGGAAAAGAGCATCCTCGGCATGAGCCACATCCCCGAGGACAGACACAAACACGGACTCGTTCTCGACTACTCTCTCGAGGACAACCTCGTGCTTCAGACATACTTCGAACCCCAGTTCACTTCGAAGGCGGGATTTCTGAAGCGTGACGCCATCAGAGCATACGCCGAAAAGATCATCGAGGAATACGACGTAAGATCGGGGCAGGGCCCTGTGACTCCGGCGCGCTCGATGAGCGGCGGTAACCAGCAGAAGGCGATTGTCGGAAGAGAAATCGAAAAGGCTCCGGAGCTTCTTATTGCAGTCCAGCCCACACGCGGCCTTGATGTCGGCGCCATCGAATACATCCACAAGCAGCTCGTTGCCGAACGCGATCAGGGAAAGGCCGTACTCCTCGTCTCTCTCGAACTCGACGAAGTCATGGACGTATCAGACAGGATACTTGTCATGTACGAAGGTGAAATCGTCGGAGAGTTCGATCCGAAGAAGACAACGGAGGAGGAACTCGGCCTCTACATGGCGGGTGCAAAGAGAATGGAGGTGAATGCATGAAAAAGAACATCTGGAAAACCAACGGCATGCAGTCTCTGATTGCCTCGCTCATCTGCATCATACTGGGTCTCTTCATAGGGTTCCTGGTACTGCTCATTATCAACCCCTCGGGTGCTGCAGACTCGATCTTCTCTCTTATCAAGAACTTCATGGACTACAGCAGTTCCCGCCTCAGGATGAAGAACCTCGGTTCGACACTTGTAAAGACAGTTCCCCTTCTGATGTGTGCGCTGAGTATCCTCTTCTCATACAAGGTAGGACTCTTCAACATCGGATGCTCTGGTCAGTACACGGCAGGATGCTGTGCAGCCCTCTTCGCCGCACTCAGGTGGGGATGGGGATGGGTTCCCTGCCTCCTCTTTGCACTGGTGGCAGGTGCACTCGTCGGAGCTCTCGTGGGATTTCTGAAAGCCTACCTCAACGTCAACGAGGTCATCTCGGGTATAATGCTGAACTGGATCATCCTCTATCTGACGAACACGATTCTCTCCATAGTCCAGGATCCCGCTAAGCCCTATACGCTCTCACTGAGAAAGAACGCCCCGCAATCTCTTCTGCCGACACTGGGGATGGACACCATCTTCAACAACAATACCGTGACAATAGCCATTCCGATTGCCGTCATCTTCGCCGTCCTCGTCATGGTGGTCCTCAACAAGACGAAGTTCGGTTATGAACTCAAGGCAACAGGATTCAACAAGAACGCTGCAAAATACTGCGGAATGAAGGAGAACAGGAACATCGTCCTCTCGCTCCTCATCTCGGGTGCTTTCGCCGGTATCGGAGCGGGACTGTTGTATCTGACGGGAATCGAAGACTGGGAATGCACAAGAGCATCCGTTCCGGCAATGGGATTCAACGGCATTGCCGCGACATTCCTCGGAGGTCTCAATCCCATCGGCTCCATCTTCGCATCGTTCTTCATCGAACATATCACACTCGGAGGTGCGAACGTCGACCTCACGAAGTACAGTTCCCAGATATCGGATCTGATCAGCTCGATCATCATCTACCTCTGTGCATTCGTACTCTTCTTCAAGCTCAAGATGAACGACATCATCGCACACATTGAAGAGAAGAAGGCCCTCAAGGGTAAAAAAGCGGAAGGAGGTGACAAATAATGCTTTCAGTAATTCTGCTTATCCAGTACACACTCATATTCTCTTCCGTCCTCATACTTGTCGCTCTCGGAGGCTGCTTCTCGGAGCACTCCGGCGTCATCAACCTGGGGCTGGAGGGAATCATGGTAATCGGAGCCCTCGGCGGTGCACTGACAATGCAGTTCCTGCCCCTCGGCATCCCCGCATTCTTCTACATTATTATAGTAATGCTGGCCTCGATGGCTGCAGGAGTTGCGTACTCTGCTCTTCTCGGTGTCGCCTCCATCAACTTCAAAGCTGACCAGACACTCGTGGGAACGGCACTCAATCTTCTCGGAACAGCGGGAGCAACAGTCTTTGTAAAGGCTCTCAATACATCTTCCAGCGGCGGAAGCAACGTTTCATCCGACGTCTATTACGTTGCACCGAAAAAGAAGTTCATCGAGAGCATCGGAGCATTCGAGTTCAACTGGTTCATGGTCATAACCATCATCGCCCTCGTCATCGCATACGTTGTGCTTTACAAGACGCGCTTCGGCCTCAGGCTCATGGCATGCGGAGAGCATCCGCAGGCGGCAGACAGCGTCGGTATTAACGTATATAAGATGAGATGGGCCGGAGTCCTCATCTCCGGTGCATACGGCGGACTCGGGGGAATCTGCTACATACTCGCAGGAGTCTCGATGTGGAAGTTCGAGAACGGAGTCGTCGGCTTCGGCTTCTTATCTCTCGCTGTCATGATCTTCGGGCAGTGGAAGCCTCACAGAATAGCCCTTGCGGCCCTTCTCTTCGGCTTCTTCCGCGCTCTCGGAAACACATACAACGGCTTCGACTTCCTCGTCGCGCTTAATCTTCCGAGCAACGTCTACAACATGATGCCTTACATCGTCTCGCTCATCGTTCTTGCTCTCACAAGCAAGATGAGCCGCGCTCCCAAGGCGGAAGGTATTCCTTACGACAAGTCACAGCGCTGACACAATAATGGTCAGGAACGGGGTTGAGAGATCAGCCCCGTTTTCTTTCTCCTGTGGATGCAAGAGAAAAGATGGAGATGCTGACAGGAATGTCGGGATACATATTACGGGAAAGGGAAATCGTCACGACTGGAGCGAAGCAGAACGGGGATGCTGAGAATATCTTATCTCATACAAATTTCTTTCTTTTTCACCGTGTTGACCTTATATTTATTCTAAGGAGGACACGATGAGAACAAATATCATCATCCATTCTGTTTCAGGTAACATCTACCTGATTGCCCGGGCGCTCAAGGACAAGCTGATTGAAGAAGGAGTAGACGCAAGAATCTACAGAATAGAAGACAGCGACCTCCATATCGCGGCGGCAAAAGACAACGAAGCCAACGAATACTATGAAGACATCACATCTCTTCCGCTTGCTTCAAACGAGAAGCTCAGGAAGGCCGACACCATCGTCCTGGCCTGTCCCGCCCTCTTCTCGCTGCCGTCGGCAGAGATGGTGACATTCCTCAACGGGACACTCCCGATGAGAGAAAACAGAGAACTTGAAGGAAAGAGATTCTATGCATTCTCCTCCTCGAAGTACGGAGAAGAGGAAGGAAAGAGTGCCATAACAGGCCTTCAGCTCTGGGCTGACAGCATGGCTCTTTCCATCATACCGGAACCTGTCTTCGTCCATGACGACGGATCAATCGTCGCAAAACGCCCCGGCGTCGAAATCGACGGCGTTCTCCACGAAATGGCCGATGCAATAACCGGCAGATAAAGTTAGTTCAAACTAATTGACACTGAAACACAACCTGTAATATAACGGTGTTACATTATATAACACTGTTATATGGGGCTGTAATGTCGGAAGAGCAGAAAACACTTGAAAAGATAAAGAACGCCGCAAAGGAAGAATTCCTCGAGAAGGGATTCAGAGATGCAGGACTCAGAGATATCGTGAAGAAGGCCGGAGTGACCACGGGGGCGTTCTACGGTTATTTCAACAGCAAGGAAGAGCTCTTCTCCTCTCTCGTCAAAGAGTCCTACGACTACATCGTTCAAACCTTTTCGTCTGCCTTCTCTTCCTTCAATGCACTTCCCGACTCGGAAAAGGTCGAGAAGATGGAAGCATACAGCTACGGCTATCTCAGGGACATCCTGAAATACTCCCTCACCCACAACGATGAAGTAAAACTCATACTCACCTGCTCCGAAGGCACCCGTTACGCATTCCTCAGCCAGACATTTACACAGATGGAAATCGATGCGACGCACCGTTATTACGACACACTCCTCTCACTCGGGTATGAAAAGCCTGTTGTGAACACGACAGTCGAACACATGCTCGTCTCCTCGATGTTCTCCGCATTCTTCTCCCTTGTGCTCTGCGAACTCGAAGAGGAGGACGCAGAGAAGGCACTTACTACACTTTTTGACTTCTACTATGCAGGCTGGGCCAGGATAATGGGCCGGAGCTGATATATTTTTTTGATAGATATTAAGTTAGCTAACACTAACTATAAGGAGACAAACAATGCTTTCTTCACCTCTGAAAAGACTACTCGGCTGCGCAGGAAGCCGCAGGATCTTCATCTACCTCTCATGGATTCTATCGTTTCTGAGTGCACTTCTCTTTCTTGTTCCGTTCTGGTACATCTGGAGGATAATCAGGGAAGTACTGAGAGTATCACCCGAGTATTCAGGGGCCGTGGGGATAGTCGGCTGCGGATGGGCGGCCGTCGCCTTTTCGGCTGCAGCCTTCCTCGTCTATATCCTCTCCCTTCTCTGCTCTCATGCCGGAGCGTTCAGGGTAGCGACCAATATAAGGACGGAACTTGTCGAGAAAATAACAACGCTCCCGCTCGGGAGAATTGAAGATATGGGGACAGGAAAACTCAGAAGCATAATAAGCGACACGTCAGCTCGTGCGGAGACCTTTCTCGCCCATCAGAAGCCCGACCAGTACAGAGCCGCAGGTACTGTTCTGGGACTCGTTTCGCTTCTTCTCGCCTTCAACTGGAAACTCGGCCTGATAAGCCTCATACCGATTCTCATCGGTCTGGCAGCAATGACGAAGATGGCCGGTAAGGAGATGCAGGAAAAACTGGGCCAGTACAACAACGCCCTGAGTGACATGTCGAACGAAGCCGTCGAATATGTGAGGGGAATTCCTGTCGTGAAGACATTCAACCAGAGTGTATTCTCCTTCAGGAAGTTCAAGGACACAATCGACAGATACGAAAAATGGACGATTTCATATACGAAGGAGCTCATGACTCCGATGACGATATATACGCTTGCAATAAACAGCACCTTCGTCTTCATCATCGCAGCTTCTGCACTCATAACAGGAAATGGAATAACATCCTCAGAGCTTCTCGATATCATATTCTACATAATCATAACACCCGTCATTCCGGGGACGCTCAGCCGTCTGATGAAACTGGGAGAGGAGAGCATGAACGTAAGCGATGCACTCTCACGCATAGACGAAGTGCTTACGGCAGAGCCGGTAAGAAGCGGAGATGAACATCCTGACATGAGTGATACGACAGTCGCCTTCAATGACGTCTCGTTCTCATACGACGGGGAGAGAGATGCACTCTGCGGTGTTTCCTTCAAAGTGAAGAAGGGAGAAAAGGTCGCCTTCGTCGGTCCCTCGGGAGGCGGTAAGAGTACACTCATATCTCTTCTTGCACGTTTCTGGGATACAGACAGAGGTACCATAACAATAGGAGGCAGAGATATACGGAAAATAGCGAAGGAGGACCTTATGAACACTATCTCCTTCGTCCTTCAGGGAGGAAAACTCATAAAGGGAACGATAAGAGACAACGTCAGACTCGCTCAGAAGTCTGCGACGGATGAGGAGATACTCTCCGCCCTCCGCTCTGCCGGGTGTATGGATATAATCGGAAAGTTCCCGTCCGGACTCGACACAGTCATAGGAACCGGAGGCGTCCATCTCTCCGGCGGTGAGTCACAGCGCCTCATGATAGCAAGAGCCCTCCTGAAGAACTCTCCTGTCATCGTGCTCGACGAAGCAACATCATACGCAGATCCCGACAGCGAAGTCAGGATACAGGAGGCCGTTGCGTCCCTCAAGAGAAACAGGACGGTCATCATGATTGCACACCGTCTCTCGACAGTCACCTCCGCCGACAGGATATTCGTGCTCGACGAAGGAAGAATCAGAGAGGAAGGCACCTTCGAGAGCCTCATCAGAGAAGACGGACTTTTCTCGTCGATGTGGCGGGAATACCAGCTCTCATGCTCATGGAAGGTCAAGGAGGAGGAGAAAAATGCTTGAATATCTTGAACGCCGTTTCGCGCTCTCTCATAAGGGCGCAGAGGATACAGTCACCGGTTCGATCTGCTCTGCACTGCAGAATCTGTCATTCATGTCGGGAGTTTCCATTCTTTTCCTTCTCATAAGAAACCTGCTCAGAGGAAGGACGACGGGAGACGATCTTCTTCTCTATATTGCCGGTTCGCTTCTATCATGCACCCTCATAGTCGTCACGACACACTTCCAGTACACGACGACATACCTCAGGACCTACACGGAATCCGGAAAGCGGAGGATAATGACAGCCGAGAAGCTGAGGAAGCTTCCCCTCTCCTTTTTCTCCAAGAAGGACCTCAGTGAGCTTACGGCATCTATCATGAATGACGCCGCAGTTCTCGAAAAGAGCCAGAGCCACTATATCTGCCCCCTTATCGGAGCCATGCTTTCGACGTTAATCACGCTCATCTGCCTTTTTGTTTTCAGCGTACCGCTTGCCGCAGCAGCCTTCTGGCCCGTCCCCCTCTCGTTTCTCGTCATACTCTCGGCCGGGTCAGTACAGGTCAGGCTCTCGAAGAAGAACATGGAGGCAAAAGAGGACTGCGAAGACTCCATACAGGAGATGCTCGAAGCGATGACGGATCTCAAGACCAACAATGCCGAATATGACTATACGGCAAAGCTGAAGAAGAAGATAGGAAATGTCGAAAGAAGGTCTCTCATAACCGAATTCGGAACAGCCGCCTTCGTCGTCAGCTCCGCTCTCATTCTGAAGCTCGGTACCGCCTCGATAGTCCTCGCGGGCTCTCTGCTCCTCGTCTCGGGAAAAGTCGACATGCTCACCTTCATATTCTTCCTGATCATGGCAACACGTCTCTACGACCCGCTGGAGACGGCACTGCAGAACCTTGCCGCTATAATATCGACAAAGAGCAATATCGAAAGGATGAACGGGATACTCGACACACAGGTCCAGACAGGAGAGGAGAGGCTGAGTAACAACGGCACAGATATTGTCTTCGAGAACGTCGGCTTCTCATACGACAACTCGACAGATGTCATCAGAGATATCTCATTCACAGCGAAGGAAGGCGAAGTGACGGCGCTCGTCGGACCTTCGGGAAGCGGCAAGACCACGATAAGCCGTCTCTGCTGCCGCTTCTGGGACATTACAAAAGGAAAAATCACCGTGGGAGGAATGGACATATCGAAAGTGGATCCGGAAACGCTGCTCCAGCTCTATTCGATAGTCTTCCAGGATGTAACCCTCTTCAACAACACCATAATGGAGAACATCCGCATAGGGCGAAGGGGCGCAACGGACGAAGAGGTCATCAGAGCAGCTGAAAAAGCCGGCGTCGACGAATTCGCTCTGCGCTCTGGCGACGGATACAACACGATTATCGGTGAAAACGGAGAGAAGCTCTCCGGCGGAGAGAGACAGCGTATCTCGATAGCACGTGCATTCCTGAAGGACGCCCCGATTCTTCTTCTCGACGAGGCTACGGCCTCCCTTGATGTCGACAACGAGACGAGAATACAGAAAGCTCTCTCAGATCTCGTCAAAGACAGAACCGTCCTTATCATCGCACACAGGATGCGGACGATCTCCGGGGCCGACAGAATACTTGTCCTCAAAGACGGCGTGATAGCCGAAGAGGGAACGGGAGAGGAGCTCATAGAGAAAAACGGAATCTTCGCCCGCATGGCCGGAAGTCAGACGGAAAGCGGGAAATGGCGGCTTTAAATGCCGCCGGGCGCTTTCAGCCTTCCGTAATCGAGGATTCTGCAGCCTGACGGACGCTTCTCGAGAATGCCGCCTTTCACAAGCTCTCCCATCATCCTGTAAAGGTGACGGTAACTTGTCCCGACAGATGCCGCCGTGTCCGTCATGATATCACGAAAGACGCCTCCGACCTCTGATCCGAGGATATAACGGCAGAGTCTTGTACGGGATGAACAGAGAGTATTTTCCATAACTGTCATGGAACTGTTCCGGAGTTTTCTGCTAAGATTGTGTGCACATGACCGAACAAACTTGAGATTCGACATCAGATAATCTCTGTTGAGTGTGATGGGAATGGAGATACAATGAACTCTCCTCGGTAGTTTGGCGTTTTTGCTTTCGGTAGTTTGGCGTTTTTGCTTTCGGTAGTTTGGCGTTTTTGCTTTCGGTAGTTTGGCGTTTTTGCTTTCGGTAGTTTGGCGTTTTTGCTTTCGGTAGTTTGGCGTTTTTGCTTTCGGTAGTTTGGCGTTTTCTGATATGGTATATTCGTCTCTTCAATTGAAATTCCGCCGGTCCCATGAAGATACGGGGGCACTTTCTTATCTATCAAGCTGGGATCATAAACTTCTTTCGTCAAACTCATGCAGCCAGCTCCGAGTTCATTACACTATAGTACTACACACTTTTCAGGCTGAACGCTGTGCACTTTTAAAGATAATCACTATATACTTTGCAGATGTTTATACTTTCCTGAAAATAGGTGAAGGCTTTGACTTGATTATATACGAATTCTTCTCAGACAATTAGTTGGAGGTCAAAGAATCATGATTAGCTTTGTTTTTGATGAATGGAAAGCAACTGATGCAGCAGCTTTCCTCCTGGCATTGAATAATGCAAAACTGCCCTACATGAAACTGATGAAACTGTTGTATGTAGCTGACAGAGTATCTCTTTCAGAGTACCACCATTCAATAACAACCGATTCCTACTATTCCATGAAATACGGACCTGTCGTCAGTGGTATCTACGACTGCATCAACCACTGGAAGGATCTGCCGGACAACAGCCCCTGGAAAAACACCATTGCGATTAACAAAGACAACTATGATGCAGAACTGGTAAGACAGAACTGTTCTTTTGATATGCTGTCGGAAGAAGAAAAGGACATCCTGAGAAAGGTTAATAATGACCATAGTGAAGAAAACCAGTTCAGACTTTCCGAAATTACGCATACTTTCCCGGAATGGAAAGATCCCGGCATTTCCCGTATTCCTCTTTCTATTGAAGATATCATCAATGCAACACTGAACGATGAGAAAGAGAAAGAAAAAGCGTTGTCTGACCTGGAGCTTTCCGCTCAGTTACAGCGCATGACATTCAGAAACCGGGTATGCAATGGTTAAGGCAGGGGGCACATTCTTATATCAATATCCGGGAAATGACCGTCATCTCTTCATTGTCGTTCTGGACAACTTCAGTAATGGAAATGAAATCATATGTCCCTGCGTGATGGTAACATCATGGACGGACAATCCAAAGCTTGATGACCCGGCATGCATACTGGATGTCGGGGACCATGAATTCATCAGGCATGAATCATATATTGCCTACAAAGAAGTTGTACTTTTTGAAAGAGACTACATCGAAAATTGTCTTGAGTATGGCATATTCAAGGTGAAGCCTCCGGTCTCAGAAGAGTTGCTTGAAAGAATTATCAATTCGGCACCCGCTTCCAGAAAAATATCGAAGAATAACCTGAGGTATTTCGCAGGGAAACCGCAGAGCTGATATTTCTGACTGCATGAATCTCCAGAACGCATGCTGGATATACGGGATTATGAAGCCTTCCTCTTTCCCTTCATAGAAATATCCGTCATGCATTTATGCCGAATAATACAGCAGGATCCAAGAGTTGATAAAGCCGCCTCACTAGAAGCGGCTTTATCTGTTGTCTCAATTCTCCGGCCATGTGGAGATGATAGTCTTTACGAGAGCTGTAAACTTCTCCTTGACGATTCTTCCTGTCTCGAGGACTTCCTGATGATTGAGGGGCTGATCAAGTATTCCTGCCGCCATGTTCGTCATGCAGCTTATACCCATTGTTTTAAAGCCCATCTGCGATGCCGCGATGGCCTCGGGAACTGTACTCATGCCGCAGGCATCGGCGCCGGCGGTGCGTGCAAATCTGATTTCAGCGGGAGTTTCGAAGTTCGGACCGCTCATGAACATATAGACACCTTCCCTGAGTGTGATGTTGTTCTTCTCTGCAGCATCGCGCGCAACCTTCTGGAGCTCTTTAGTGTATGTTGTCGACATATCAAAAAAGCGTGCACCGAGTTCGTCGTTGTTCACGCCTCTGCACGGGCTCTCCGAGCAGAGCTTGATGTGGTCTGTGATAAGCATGAGGTCGCCCACAGACCAGCTCTTGTTGACGCATCCTGCCGCGTTCGTGAGGATGAGCGACTTTATTCCGAGAAGGAACATTGTCCTGATCGGGTATACACACTCCTCCATCGAGTAGCCTTCATAGAAGTGGAAACGGCCCTGCATGCACATGACCATCCTTCCCTCGAGCTCTCCGATTATGAGCCTTCCCTTATGACCTTGTACAGTCGACACAGGAAAGTGGGGAATATCCTTATAGTCGATTATGACGGGGCTCTTCACCTCATCGCCGAGGTCACCCAGTCCCGAACCGAGAACTATCGCAAGTTCGACTTTCCTCCCGTCGAGCTTCGTTTTGATATAATCAGCGCTTTCTTTGAGATTTTCCATTGTCCTTGTCATTTTTCCTTCTCCTTTTATTTCAGGTTGTTAAATGCCTTGAAGAAAAGTGCCCAGAACTTCTCCGGATCGGCCTTTATGCCGAACTTCGTCTTCTGGTTTCTGTCCTCCAGACCGCCTGTAGTCTTACCATATGTGGAATCACCCTTTGTTTCAACCACTATCGGGCGGTACGAGAATTCAAAGATCGACGGGTCAGCCAGATATGCAATGCAGCAGGGGTCGTGCATGGCCGGCATCTCACCGGGCACTCTGCATACCGACTTCATGTAGAAAGCCATACTCCTGAGGAAGATATCCTTATAGGTTGTGTCGGGCGAAGCCTTCACCCTTTCGAGCACATCCTGCGTAAGACATACCTGGAGCGTGACATCAAGTCCCATCATCGTGATGGGAGCACCCGAGCGCATGACGACTGCCGCAGCCTCCGGGTCTGCAAAGACGTTGAACTCCGCACTTGGTGTTCTGTTACCGGGGTGGTCGACTGCGCCTCCCATGAGGACGATTTCCTTAAGCGACGGAGCAAAGCGTTCATCGGCCTTTATGCAGACTGCAAGGTCGGTCCAGGGCCCCACGGATACATATGTAATCTCACCGGGATGGTTTATGACATAATCCACAGCCCATAGTATTCCGTTGCCCTTCGACTGCTGTCTCATACGCGGAGGAAAGACGGGGCCCTCGAAGCCGTTCTTTCCGTGAACGTCTCCGGCAGTCACCTGCTCGCGGACGAGCGGGCCTCCCGCTCCACTGAATACGGGACACTCGAGGCCGAGGGCTTCCGCCATGTTTAGTGTGTTTTCAAGCGTTTTCTCCCTCGTCTGGTTACCGGCACACGCAATGAGGCCGTCGATTTCTATCTCGTCCCTGAGCCCGGCGGCAAGTGCGATTGCTATCGCATCATCGTGGCCGGTATCTACATCGAGAATGATTCTTCTTTTCATCTTATCTGTATTCTCCATGGTATCTGACGATGTCGTCCAGACTTCTTCTTATACGTTCTCTTGTCTCATCGGGATATCCGAGGGCAAGACATACGGAGACCTGGTCTTCGCTGCTGTCGAGTCCGAGCTTTCCGATGAGCTTGTCGTTATCGAAGCCTTCGATAGCACAGCTTTCGATTCCCTTCTCCGCTGCCGTCAGCATCATGAACGAGAGCGGGATATAGCCCTGGCTCTTCGCCCACATATCGAGTTCGCCTCTCCCCTTGAGATAATCCCGGTAGCCTCTGAAATCCTCGATGTAATCCTCGACTTTTCCCGGAAACCTTTTACCCCGCTGACGGACAAACTCTCCGTCGGGGTCGTAATACTTCGCCTTCTTTACCGTGATAACAAGCGTCAGGGGTGCACTCTTCATTGCTTCCTGATAGAAGCATGCGTCGATTATGTCGCTGCTTCTGCAGACGTAGATGTCGAACATCTCCATGCCGAATGAGGTGGGGGCAAGGCGTGCGCTCTCGAGAATGTCCCTGAGGTCGGCATTCTCTATAGCCCGTTCAGTGTATTGCTTGCAGGCGAAACGACGCTCCGCCGCCTTGAGTACGGCACTATCTTTCATCTTTATAAACCTTGTATGCAGTCTCGAGGGCAACTTCGATCATCCGTCTGTTTCCTTCCATCCTCTCTTCATCTCTGAAACTCTTTCCCGTGACGACGTTGTCGGTCATTGTAAGGATGGAGAGTGCTCTCTTATGTGTGTACATTGCATTGGAGTAGAGCGCCATCGTCTCCATATCCTGTGCGAGGGCACCCATGAAGGCGAATGACTTCCATTCTCCCTCTCCCAGTGCATTGTAGGATGAGAAATAATCGGAAGAGAATATCATTCCGGCATGGAACGGAAAGCCCTTCTCCCTCACGGCTTCGAGGGCCTTCTCGAGGAGGGAGAAATCCACACAGGGGGCGAAGGTTCCTTTGAGAGAGTACTGCTTTGCCCATGCGCCGTCCGTGGAGCATGTGAGGGCGAAGACAAGGTCTCCGACCTCCATGTTTTCATGAAGCCCGGCAGACGTACCTATGCGTATGATGTTGTCGACGTCATAGTGTGTAAAGAGCTCGTATGAGTATATACCGGCACTCGGACCGCCCATTCCCGAACTCATCACGCTTATCGGCATACCGCGGTAGAAGCCCGAGTAGCCGAGCTGATTTCTGACGTCAGTCACAAGCCGGGGCTTATCGAAGTAGTTCTCTGCACAGAATTTCGCTCTCAGCGGATCTCCCGGCATGAGTACGGTCTTGGCAAAATCACCTTTTTCAGCACGGTTATGCGGTGTCATTTTCTTCCTCTCTTACGAACTTCCCTTCTCGTACGGAACACCGACGGATGCCGGAGCATAGTCGCGTCCCGAGAAGATGACGAGAGCTATCAGGGTCACGAGATACGGTATGATATTGAATACCTGGCTGGGTATGACCTTGAGAGCCGGCACCATTGCAGATATCGTACTGAGGGCAAGCGATGCGCCGAAGAGCACGCTCGCACCCGTGACTCCGAGCGGAGTCCAGCGGCCGAAGGCAACTGCAGCAAGGGCGATGAAGCCTCGTCCGTTAGTGAACGTCGATGTATACTGTATTGTCTGTGTAAGGACTGCACATCCTCCCGCAAGTCCCCCCAGGAGCCCCGAGGAAAGAACGCCGATGTACCTCGTGCGTCTTACGTTTATACCGACGCTGTCTGCAGCCGCGGGATGTTCGCCGCAGGCCCTGAGATGCATTCCGAACGGAGTCTTGTAGAGAATGAACCATGCAAGAACCATCACAACTATTGCAATATAAAGCGTCGGATAGAATCCGAGGGAGTCCCTGATCATTCCGATCTTGAAGGCTTCCGAGCGGTCGGTTCCGTAGAGACGCTGGCATGCAAAGACCGTAACGCCTGTTGCAAGGAGGTTTATACCGGTACCGCTTATCGTCTGGTCGGACTTGAGGTCGATTGATGCAATTGCATGAAGAACCGAGATAAGGAGGGATGCGACACTTGCCGCAGCGAGTGCGAGGATGATCGAAAGGCTGTGGGCCGTACCGCCGAGCTCGAGAAGCTGGTGTACGATTGCGGCCGTGCATGCTCCGATGGACATGAGTCCGTCCAGTCCCACGTTGGTGACACCGCTGCGCTCGCATATCATACCGCCTGTTGCGATAATCAGAATCGGTGCGACAAGCATCATTATTGTTGAAAGTGTACTGATCATTCTGCATTCTCCTTTCTGATTCTGATCTTCGCTCTCTTATCCTTTATGATGGAGAGGCCGCTTCTGAACGAGATGAATATGACGATGAGACCCTGGATGATCGAGACGACCTCCTTCGGAATTCCCGTCCCCTGCATGAGCGAATAGGCCTGTTTGAGAACACCGAAGAGATAGCCTGCGATGAGACACCCGAGTGCCGAACTGTTGCCGACAAGGGCGACCGCAATTCCCATGAAGCCGTAGTTGTCCTGGCTCTGGAGGATCTTGGAGTAGCGGATGGACCCGAGGAGAACGATTGCTCCCGCAAGTCCCGCGAATGCTCCTGCTATCGCCATCGCAAGCGTTGTGTTTCTTGTGTCGTTAATACCCGAACATCGTGCGGCATCCTTGTTGAATCCCGTGGCCCTGAGACCGTAACCGAACGCCGTCTTCTCCATGACGAACCAGTAGATGACGACCATCACGAGCATCACGAAGATACCGGTGTTGAGGCTGGATCCCGTGATAAGGCCGTCGTGGAGGAGCGCCGTATCCTTGAGGTCTGCCGTGCGGTTCGTCTTGTTGACCGTTCCCGCAGGTAGAAGATAGAGACAGATAAGTGGATAGAGATAGAGTGCGACGTAGTTGAGCATGATTGTCGCGACGACTTCACTGACTTTGTATTTCGCCTTCAAGAGTCCCACGATTCCTCCCCAGAGGGAGCCTGCTATGAGGGCCGCCGCAAGACAGACGATGCTGAGTCCCGGGAAGGAGGGAAGACAGACACCGCATATATGGGCAGCGAGGGCACCGATGGCATACTGGCCTTCTGCACCTATGTTGAAGAGTCCCACTCTGTTTGCAAATGCCATCGAAAGACCGCAGAGTACAAACGGAATCGAGAATGCGAGTGTCTCGCCCACACTTCTGAAGTTCCACTTCCCGTTCTTGCCGGCCTTCCCCACGATTGACTGGAAGACAGCATCGAAGAGTCCCTTCGGGTTCTTTCCTATACATAACAGGAGTATGACTCCGGCTAAAAATCCCAGGATGACGACAGCCACCGAAGACGCGCCCTTGCTGTCGAGGAACCAGTCGATGAAGGAAACCTTTTCTTTCTTCAATTTTTTCATTATCAGGCCTCCTTCGCCTTTACACCGGCCATCATGAGGCCTATTTCCGCGCTCGTCTTCTCACCTTCGTTGAAGATGCCGACTATCTGCCCCTTGCTGATGGCTGCGATTCTGTCGCAGAGGTTCATGATCTCGTCGAGCTCGAAGGAGACGAGAAGAACGGCCTTGCCCTTGTCTCTCTCCTCGACGATTCTCTTGCGGATATATTCGATGGCACCGACGTCGAGACCGCGTGTCGGCTGCGCAACAAGGAGGAGGTCCGGAGAGAGGGAAATCTCGCGGGCAACGATTACCTTCTGCTGGTTACCGCCGGAGAGCGAGCCGCAGAGAGTGCTGCTCCCCTGTCCCGAACGTATGTCGAACTGCTCGATGAGCGCATCGGCGTTCTCCGTGATCTTTCTGTAATCGAGAATATTGAACTTCTTCGTATACTTCGGTTTGTAGAAATCCTTGAGGACGGTGTTCTCGGCCACCGTGAAGCTGCCGATGAGGCCGTGCTTGTGTCTGTCCTCCGGGATATGACCCATGCCCTTCTCTATCCTCTCCCTTATGGTGAGATTCGTAATGTCCTCGCCGTTGAGGAATATCTTTCCGCTTTCAACCCTGCTCAGTCCCGAAAGGGCATAGAGAAGCTCAGTCTGACCGTTGCCGTCAACGCCGGCGATTCCGACGATTTCACCGCGCCTGACATCGAGCGAGAGATCTCTGACCTTCTCGACTCCGATGGAATCCCTGACAGAGAGGTTCTGTATGCTGAGAACAATCTCCCCGGGGTGACACGGGACCTTGTCTATATCGAATCTGACGGCGTGACCGACCATCATCGTCGCAAGCTCCTGCTCGCTCGTATTATCGTCGATGTCGATGGTACCGATGTATTTTCCGCGTCTGAGGACTGTACAGCGGTCTGCAACCGCCTTGATCTCCCTGAGTTTATGTGTAATGAGCACGATGGTCTTACCCTCCTTCTTGAGAAGGCGGATGATGTCCATGAGCTCATCTATTTCCTGTGGTGTGAGGACGGCCGTAGGCTCATCGAGGATGATGATGCCGCTGTCGGAGTAGAGGGTCTTCAATATCTCGACTCTCTGCTGCTGACCGACCGTTATGTCGTCTATTTTAGCTTTCGGGTCGACCTGGAGCCCGTAGCGGTCGCTGAGCTCTCTGACCTTCTTCTCGGCACTTCTGAGAGAGAGCATGCCGCGTGAGGTGGGTTCCCTGCCGAGTACTATGTTCTCGGTAACAGTGTAGTTGTGCACGAGCTTGAAGTGCTGATGCACCATTCCGATTCCGAGACGTGTCGCTACGTTGGGGTCCGTAATCCTGACTTCCTTCCCGTGGATCAGAATTCTGCCTGCATCGGCCGGGTAAGCGCCGAAGAGGACGGACATGAGGGTGCTTTTTCCAGCCCCGTTCTCGCCGAGGATGGCGTGTACTTCGCCCTCTTTGACTTCCAGGTTCACGTTGTCGTTCGCGATTATACCCGGAAAGGTTTTGGTGATGCCAAGCATCTGTATTGCATATTCGCTCAATTGAATCACCTTGTCCTTATATTCCAAAGGCACGCCCCTTGAGCGTGCCGATGGATTGAACGTTAGTTTTATCAGTCGTCGATTGCAGCGAGTCCTGCGGGAGCAATTCCTGCAGCCCTGCTTGCTGCGTATGTCTTGTTGACAACGATCTTTCCAGAGAGGATGTCAGCCTTAGCCTGGTCTGCAGCCTTGACTGCGGAAGCCTTGAGCTCAGCATTTGCCGTTGAGTATCCGACACCTTCGTTAGCCATGTTCTGTGTCACGACGCCGCCATTCCATGTTCCGTTCTGAACCTTCTGGAGAGCATCGAGAGTCGAATTTTCGACCATCTTGAGCATGGATGTGAGAACAGCGGACTTACCTGTTGTGTAGACGCCGTCTTCATACTGGTCGGAGTCGACACCGATAGCCCAGACGTTCTTGCCTGCAAGTCTCTCTTCCTTAGCCTGGTTGA
>CAVFZO010000004.1:0-62710 GCA_963626925.1 Clostridium sp. AM49-4BH | reverse complement strand
CTGCAACTTCAGATGGCTTTCTGCCTCATAACGCATGGATTAAGTGCGTTTACTATACTTCCGACAGGAACTCTGCAGATACCTTTTAAAGGATTTCTGTGACAATCTCCTGTCCATTATCATAGATGATGGTTATCTTTGAGAATGAAGTAAAATAGGTAATTTTGTTACAGATGAATTCATGAATCATTGAGGAGAGACGCCTTCCGACGTCTTCCTTAGTCAGATTCTTTTTCTCAACAGCAAATTCCATATGTTTTATTTTGAGATGTCTGAAAAAAGAGAAGAAAGTCTTCATAATTTTTCCTTCTTTTCTCTAACTCTTCATATCGGAATTTATCCTTTCCATAAATGATCGGAGAACAGTGGAAACAGGTATTCGGGTAACCGAGTGTTCTGAATTCTTCTTCGAGTTTGTCTTCGATCTCTGAGATGTCGTTCTTTTTTTCATGAAAGGCCATTCCTATTATGTAGTACATGGAACTTGTTTTCTTTGTACTTATGTTTCCGGACTCATCCACATAGATATTCAATTCGTCATATGCACGGTAAGCCTCCGTCGGTTCATTGATGCCGTATCAGAATAATTGAGAATCAGTGGAATAGAGTAAACATGTATTTCTGAAAATGCATAGTTCAGATGTTTGGTATCTGTGTGTATCCATTTTATGGTGTTCTCCTATATATCTTTAAGACAGGATTTCTGTCGATTTTGTCAAAAAAAACTTCATCCAGGATGTAAAATTCATCCTTTCTCCCGTTCTTCAGATTTCCTCTTTCCCCTTATACAGTCACCCCTTATTGTGCTATTATCTGGGGCATGCAGCTGTGGCCTTTGATTGAAGAGAAACTTGTTAAACAAAGTCATCCGTTCATCTCCGTAACGGGGGGTGGCGGAAAGACCACGTTTCTCACCCTCTTCGGGGATTACCTCAGAAGAAAGGGGATGAGCGTACTCCTGACTACGACGACGAAGCTTGCGTACCCGGGAATAGAGAACTACGGCGAGGATTATTTCTGTACGACACTCTCTTCAGCTCTTCTTTCTCCTGCTTCCAAGGGTTCTGTTACGCTTTTTGCACATGATGACGAGGCAAAGAGAAAACTCTTCTATCCCGGAGAGGAAGAGATCGAGTTCGTCAGAAAACGCTACGACATAGTTCTCTGTGAAGCGGACGGCTCGAGGCACCGTCCCGTGAAGATACATACATCGAGAGACCCTGTAATTCTGTCGTGTACGACTGCCGTCGTATCTTTTGTCGGCATGTGGTGCCTCGGAAGAAAGACCGATGATATCGCATTCGGAGAAAAGCCGGGCCTTGTTGTCGACCGCGGCTATCTCCAGGCTTACATCGATTCTGATGAGGGTCCCCTCAAGGGAATGAGAAATGACACTGAGAATATACTCCTCTTCAACGGCGGGGATGAGATGCCGGCGGAGACGAGTGCGCTCTTTTTGTCTCTTGTGATTCCCCCGGTGGTTGATGCATACATCGTAAGTGAAAGAAAGGGAGTCATATATCATGTTCTTTGACATACTTGGGGAGAAGGAGAAATACAACGAATCCTTTGCACTTGTGACAATCATCGGCGCATCCGGCACAGTCAGCCGCAGAAGCGGAAGGATGGCAGTCTTCAGGGACGGCTCCACAGCCGGCACCATCGGAGGCGGAAAGCATGAGGCAGAGGCCGTCAGCCTCGCCCTCGAGGCCCTCCGGGTCGGAAGGAACAGACGGGAGAAGATCAAGGTAAGGGAATTCGGGGAGATTGAAATCATGATAGATATTCCGGTTGCAGATAGAAGAGTTGTCATCATAGGAGCGGGACATGTAGGAAAGGCCTTATACTCACTCTTTCATTTCCTTTCCTGGCATGTGATGGTTGTCGACTACAGAGAGGAGCTTCTGAACGAGAAGAGCTTTCCTTATGCAGAGAGAGTTCTCTCTTCTTCAATAAGGGAAGGGCTTGAGACTGTTGATATCAATGAACATACTGCCGTTGTCAGCACCATTCCCGAGGAGCTCGGGAACATAAAGGAGATACTCGATTCCTCTGCAGCCTTTTATATAGGACTACTGTCATCACGTAAACGGAGGGCTCCGGAGGACGGACGCTATCATATGCCGATGGGAATCGAGATCGGAGAGGAGACTCCAGAGGAGATTGCCTTGTCGGCTGCATCCGAAATACTTGCCGTATTCACTCATAAGTCATGCGTTCCCTATGTGAAACTCAACAGAAGACTTGTCATAGTCCGCGGTGCAGGGGATCTCGCAACAGGTGTGATCACCGCACTCCACAGTGCGGGCTACTCCGTTGTTGCAACGGAGACGGAGAAGCCGACCGTTATCAGACGCACAGTATCCTTTGCAGAGGGAATATGGACGGGAGCGCAGACAATCGAAGGCGTCGGGAGCACTCTCTGCCGCAGCAGGGAAGAATGCCTCAACGCCGTTAAGGAGGGAAAGGTCGCTCTCATAGTCGACAGAGACGGCGATATCATAAAGGAACTCAGACCTGCAGTCGTTGTTGATGCGATCATTGCCAAGAGGAACACCGGAACGAGAATCGACATGGCGCCCTTTGTCGTGGCGCTGGGGCCGGGATTTACATGTGGAAAAGATGCCGATGTCGTAATCGAGACTATGCGCGGCCACAATCTCGGAAGAATCATAAGAGAGGGAAGTGCAATCCCGAATACCGGAGTCCCCGGTCTCATTGCAGGAAAAGGAAAGGAGAGGGTCATGCATACTCCGTGTGCCGGCATCTTCCGCGAAAATGCCGCTATCGGGGATATCGTGAAGAAGGGTGATATCATCGGCTATGTCGACGACGAGCCTCTCTATGCATCGGTTGACGGAAAGCTCAGGGGCCTTTTGCATTCGGGACTCGAGGTGCCGTCTCATTTCAAGGCTGCAGATATAGATCCCCGCGGCGAGGAGGTGGATCACACCACAGTCAGTGACAAGGCGAGGGCAATCGGTTCATCGGTTGTAGTTGCAGTTGATTCTTTCCTCGCAAACTGGAAATAGGAGACAATCATGAACGATAATTTCTTCAAAGGCGTCAGAGACGCATCCGTCATACTTTCCCGCTCGACAGGAGAGGAGAGAAATGCCGCACTCTCGTCGATTGCGTTCTCTCTCGAAAAGAACAGGGCGAGAATAAGGGATGCCAATGAAAGAGACCTCGATGAGGCAGAGAGAAACGGGGAGAAAGAGTCTCTTATTTCAAGACTGAAGTACACAGACTCCAAGATTGCGCAGTCTGTGAAGGGAGTGGGGGAGGTGGAGTCTCTTCCCGACCCTGTCTTCCGCACAAGGGAGAAGAGGGAGATAGACTCATCCTTTGTCCTTGAAAAGGTTGCAGTCCCCATCGGCGTCATCGGCATGGTCTTCGAGGCAAGGCCCGATGCCCTCATTCAGATAGCATCGCTGGCCCTGAAGAGCGGAAACGGCCTTATCCTGAAGGGAGGAAGAGAGGCCCGTAACACAAACAGAGTCCTCACCTCTGTGATAAAGGAGGCGACGGAGGGCTTTTCGTTCGGTTCGGGGTGGATCGAGGCCATCGAGACAAGAGAGGATGTGGGGGAACTTCTCAAGGCCGAGGGGTGGGTCGACCTCATAATCCCGCGCGGCTCCAACAGTTTTGTCAGGTATGTCATGGAGAATACTCATATCCCGGTTCTGGGGCATTCCGACGGCCTCTGCATAACGTACGTCGAGAAGTCGGCTCCTGTAGAGGAGAGTGTGAAGATACTTGTAGACGCCAAGACTGACTATCCGGCGGCATGCAATGCAACGGAGACAATCCTCCTTGATGAGGAGATAGCTCCTTCTCTTCTTCCTCTTCTCGACAGAGCATTTCTGGAGAAGGGAGTGAAGGTCCATGCAGACAGCGTCTCCCTCCCGTATTTCACATCGGCTGTTGCTGCAACCGATGACGACTGGGACACGGAGTACCTTGCCCTCGAATGCGCCGTGAAGACTGTTAAGTCTATAAATGAAGCTGTGGAACATATTGCAGAGCATTCCTCGAAGCACACGGACGCCATCCTCACTTCAGATAAGGACAAGGCTGATTATTTCGTGCGCACTGTCGATTCTGCCGACGTATTCGTCAACTGTTCGACGCGTTTTGCCGACGGCTTCAGATTCGGTCTCGGAGCCGAAGTCGGGATCTCCACATCGCGCCTTCATGCAAGAGGACCTGTGGGGCTTGACGGCCTTATGACGACGAAGTGGATCCTCAGGGGACATGGTGAGACAGTCGGCGAGTATTCGGGGCCGGGAGCTATGAAGTCATTTCATTTCAGGGAGCTTACATGAGAGATTTTTCAAAGGTGAGGAGAATCGTCGTAAAGGTCGGAACGAACCTCCTGTCAGATAAAAGCGGAATCGATAAAGAGAGAATAAGGGAGATTGTAGATCAGGTGGCGCTTCTCCGCACCCGCGGTATCCAGGTCCTTCTCGTCTCATCAGGGGCCGTGGGACTGGGGGCGAAGGCCCTGAAGCACGAGAGTGCCGTCCAGCACATAGCCCTGAGGCAGGCCTGTGCCGCAATCGGGCAGCCCGTTCTGATGGACGCATGGCAGAGGGAGTTCTCGCGGCACGACCTTCTCTGCTCCCAGATTCTCATAACACGTTCTGTTCTGAACAACCGCACGAGCTACAACAACCTCCGTACAGCCGTAATGACACTCCTCGATCTCGGTGTCATCCCCGTATTCAACGAAAATGACGTCGTTTCGACGGCGGAGATCGGAAACGTCTTCGGAGACAACGACCGCATGAGTGCGCTCGTGGCCTCTAAGATAGACGCTTCTCTTCTTGTGCTTCTTACAGATATAGACGGTCTCTATACGGGAAATCCGAAGACCGATGAAAAGGCCGAGAAGATAACAGTGCTGGAGAAAATCGATTCGACTGTCATGTCGTGGGCGAACGGAAAGGGCTCCGTCTTCTCCACAGGCGGCATGAAGACAAAGCTCCTTGCTGCGGAGATTGCGCAGAAGGGCGGATGCGGAACCGTAATTGCATCGGGCTTCGAGAAGGACATTCTCATAAGAATCATGGACGGCGAGGAGACGGGAACGTATATTCTGCCATCTTCGAGGCTTTCGCAGCGGGAACGCTGGATACTGAACACCCCCTCCGAGGGTGCGATCGTAGTTGACGACGGGGCGGCCGAAGCTCTTCTGGGACACAAATCCCTCCTTCCGTCGGGAATAGTGGACGTCGAGGGTGTCTTCCACAGCGGTGATGTCGTCAGCGTCAGAAAGAGTGACGGCACCGTCATAATGAAGGCCGTCTCTTCATTCAACTCAAGTGAAATTCTTCTTATAAAGGGTCACTCATCGAAAGATATAAATGCTATGATAGGAGAGAACCACAAAGTGGTATTCCGTCCGGAGGACACAGCAGTAAATGAGCAGTTATAGAATGGTATTCCGCAAGGAGGATCTGGGATTTCGTATCTCATCCCTCTACAAACAGAAGCAGTTCGCCGTAGGTATTCTCGATTTCGGTACAGAAGAGGAGCTCGAGAGTACGCTTGACTGGTACATGGAGAACATGAACCTCTCTCTGCATGTGCTGACGACAGAATACAGGCTGGAGGAGTACGGAATACAGCAGCGGTATCCGGAGGTGACGTTCATCGTCTTCTCGAGTGATACGACGACGGGGGAATACATCAATGCGATGGCGAACGAATGCTACACCGACTACTTCCTCATCGTCCGCAGTGATATGGAGCTCATAGCCTTCGACGGCGCCGCACTTCTCTCGATAATGGCGGGGAAGGAGCATCCGATGGTCATCTGCCCTGTAATGCTTTCCTCCGATGCCCTTGTCATGCCGACTCTCCGTGCCCCCTACCTCAGAGGAAAGGAGGTCGATCCCCAGTCGTTCCTTCCTTCACTCGAAAACGATAAGGAGGAGAGGACGCTCTATCCCGTTCTCCAGTGCGGACTCTATGACAGGGCGCTCTTCCAGCGGCTCAGGGGCTACGACACCGAAATCCAGAGTGAATACTACCAGAGCATAGATCTCGGAACACGCGCCTGGCTCTTCGGCTACAGCGTGAAGCTCACATCCCTGCTTGCCGTACGTTTCCCGAAGCGTGTCTCCATAATCGAGGACAGGTCGGAATGCACCGGTATGAACCGTTTCTATACGAAGGCCCTCAGCATAAAGAGAATATCGGGTAAGAACTTCGTCAGCAAATGGAAGCCGTACGTCGACAGGGAGGTCCTCTCGAACGAGATAAAGAAGAAGCAGATAAATCTCCAGAAGATAGACTTCTTCACACTTATAGAAAAGTGGGACGAACCCTAAACTCATCTTGTGTCCGGAGACGGCCTGTTGTATTGTATTTTTTGATCTGCGGAGGTACTGATGAAAGGTGATGTTTATTTGAAAATAAGGAATTACGGGCCACTGACAGAAGGTTCTTGCGGACTTGACGGCGGCTTTATGAGAATTCCGAAATACACGGTCTTCATCGGCGACCAGGGCTCGGGGAAGAGGACTGCTGCTAAGCTTTATTCTTCTTCTGCATGGCTTGAGAAAGCTTTCATCCGTAAAACGCTTGACCCGTCCGCATTCACCGGAGAGAATCTCAGGACAGTATTGTCGAATCAGAATCTTTCCGGAGAATACCTTACCCCCCGGCACTGAAATCAAATAACACGGAACGGTATATGCCATTGAATATGACTCCGGAGATGTGAGAATAGAACCGTCCGATGAAGAAGGCTATGAATGCCCGAGGATTATGTACTATCCGTCGGAGAGGAATGTGATAGGAACACTGGCGAATCCTCTGGATATAAGGGTTCTGCCTGAAATGGTTTATCAGCTTGCTTCTGAGTTTATGAAGGCGAATATCAGCAGAGCGGGTGAGGTGAGGGAACTCTTCAGAGGCTACAAGATTGAATTTGATCCGGATTCGAAGGTCTGCTACGTAATAGATAAAGACTATAAAACAAGAGTTCCTCTCTTCCTTGCATCGAGCGGGCTGCAGTCCCTGACACCTCTCGTCGTGGTATCTGATTATTTCTTCTCGTCTCTGTGCGGTGACTACCTGGACAGACTTAAGAGGGAAAGTTATCTGATCCGTGATGATATTCTCGATAGAGTGAAAGATCGGGAACTGAGAAGTAAGACAGAAGCCTTCTTCGCCTCCAACCTGAAAAGCATTTTCTCCCCCGGAGAGGTTGAGAAGATAAGGTACAGTGTCGACGGTCTCGTCAATTCTTCTCTGATTCAGATAGTCGAGGAGCCCGGGCAGAATCTTTTTCCCTCATCGCAGGTAGAGATGCTCAAAAGGCTTGTCTCCAACACGACGGGAAACGGAAAGCTCGTCATGACGACGCATTCTCCCTATATATTGAGCGTCGTCGAGAATTACAACTATGCCTATGATCAGTATGTGAAGTACGGGAAAACAATCGAGGAAGTCCCGAAGAGACTCTTCATGCCGTTTGAATGTGTTGAAGCATACAAAATGGAAAACGGTGCAGTCAGAAGTATAATGAACGCGGAAGCGAGAATGATAGACGGCTCGGAGATCGACGGATGCTCAAGCTCAATCAATTCTGTTTTCGACAAGATATATCAACTGGGGGGAAGATGGTGAGGCCTGACGAGTTTTTCAGATGTGAAGGACTATTGCACGACAGAGGATTATCATATTGTCTTTTCAGAGAACAAGGTGACGTAAGAGGCCTTGAATCCGAAGAGGAAAGATACATGCAGAATAAGAAATGACGGCTTCCTTATCAGGGAAAATGTCATGAAATGTGATTACGGCCTCTGGGTTGACGACGGAAAGATGATTCTCATCGAACTTAAGGGAAGTGATGTCGTGCATGCCCTCGAACAGTTGGGTAATACACATAGGCTTTTCTTGGAAAACTACCGGGGAGGGCAGTTCAGATACTGGTACAGAATTGTCTCCGCAAAGGTCCCTGAGCCCAATCTCATAAGCAGAACCAAGACTATGCGTAAGATGCAGGGCATCGATGTAAAAATAGAGAGCAGAAGACTTGTCGAGGAAATATAGGTGATGATAATCACCCTCACCCGAAATGCAGAAGCAGCGCAGCTGTGTTGATTCTTGATTTATCTGCCCTGAAGAGCCGGACAGCTTTTTCGATGGACAGGATTACTGAGAACAGGGAAAGCCGGAGATAGTGTTGCTTGCTCTGAATTTTTGTTCCTGTTCTTTTCTTTATGATATTATTGAAAGTATGGATAACAGAGGAAGGAACGAGAAGTCGAAGCTTGAGATGAGATGGGCACGCATCGTGCTTCCCATTATTATCTCTCTGGGATTGCTCATCATCCTGTTCTACTACCAGTTCGAGAGGATAAGTCTCAACATGCTGGAAAGGATGAACCGGGACTTCCTCAATCAGAGTGAAAGCATTTTCAGCTATATCAACGACATCGTGAAAGTCACGACCAACCATATCATCAACGACGGCGACATTCGTGTTCTTCTGTATAACCCGGATCCGGAAGAAGGTGAGATCATCAGGGGAACGAGGGCCCTCGAAGACATAAGCGGATACGGTTCTACGATACAGTCGGTTTACATCTACAATGCAGAGAAGGATTACTTCTACACAACAAGCAGCATCCCCGGCGGCTGGAGTTCCGACTTCCACGACCAGGGGGTGATGGAGCTCTTCTCATCGCCTTCGTCAGGGCCGCACTACAGATATATGGCGAAAGCCTATTCAAGAGGACTCATCGACGTCAACACATACCTCTTTGCCGAGTATGACAGGGCCGGGGCTGTCGCAGATGCCGTGGTGATCAACATCAACTCCAACTGGATAGACAAGATCCTCTCTAAAATGTTTCCAGAAGTAAGTGTTATGGTACTGAACGAACAGGGAAGGGTTATAGGAAAGACAATTGAAATCAACAGAGAGAAGAGACAGAGCATCGAAAGGCTTATAAGAACGAGGACAAGCGACGCCGGACGTTTTGTTGTCGGCACTTTTCCCGACAAGGAGATATACCTCTACTCATCATTCGGTCCAGACTGGTGCATCGTAAGGCGTATTGCGTGGAGTGACATATTCAATGAGCTTGAGATAATGAAGGCTTTCTCATATACCGGCATAGTGGCGGCTGTGATCACAGTAGCGCTTTTCGGTCTTATGAATACTCTCAGATATTTCCGTCCGCTGAAGAGAATAGAGGAAAGCATCAAGACAAGCTCTGTGGGGGAGGAGAACACAACAGTCACGGAGAGTGTCGACAGGCTTATCCTTGTCTCGAATGAATACGAGAAGAATTACCATGAGCAGATAAGAGAGGAGTATATGAGACAGCTTCTCGAAAGGGAGAGGGAGACATCCCATGCACAAGACGAACTGAGGCTTTACATCTCTCCTCTTGACAGTTCACGGCCGTTCAGACTGCTTCTCTTCTCTTCGGACACGAAAGCTGCAATGGATGAGATGGCTCTTATCTTAGGGTGTTCTGTCTTCATCAGGATGAGGGAACACAGGGGGCTCTTCTTTTTTCAAAGAGAAGATGATGTGCCGAATTTTGTCGGACCGAAGGCGGAAGAGTACGGCCTCAGCTGGTCTGTGAGCGGTGATATTGAGTGGGGGGAGAACATACACCTGAGGTATGAGAGGGTGAGGGAGACACTGAGTTATGCCGTCTTTCCGGAGTGCGGGGAGAATATACACAGCGAAAACATATTGAAGGACAAATACTCCGTCCTTCCCTCCAGATACAACAGGGAGAGCGCCATCCTTCTTGCACTCTCGGGAGGGAACCTCGAGACTTCTCTCGGACTCTACAGAGAGTACATGACATCTCTCAGTCTCTGCCGTATAAGCTACATCGTCTTTCTTCTCAAGAGGCTCTACATGGCCTCGGCCGTCAATCCGAAGGCCGTTGACGATACTGTGATGGGGGAGATTGAATATATCTTTTCACTGTCGCTCGACAGAAAACGTCTTGACGAGATCTTCTTCACCTCCTTCTCAAGAAAGGTCGAGTCCGTTCTTGAGAGCAGGAATACGAGAGTCGGCAGCATGGTGAATGAAATCAAGAAATACATCGAGGAAAACTACAGGAATACCGCGCTTTCGCTCCAGATGGTCGCCGACAGACTCGAGATGAACTCCGTCTATGTCGGGAAACTATTCAGATCCGAATGCGGCTTCTCCGTGGCTGATTACATAAACAGATGCCGCCTTCACAGAGCCCGGGAACTCCTGAGAGATACCGATAAGACAGTAAGGGAGATCGCAGGACTAGCCGGAATACCCAATGTTCAGTATTTCTACACACTCTTCAGAAACGATACGGGGAAGAGTCCGAATGAATGGAGGAATGATGAAAGAAATAAGTAGAAAGAAGGCTGTTGTCATCTCCGTCCTTGCGGCTTTTCTCATAATTGCGGCTCTCGTTCTTTTCCTATTCATTCTGCCGGTATTTACTTCAAACAGAGAGAATGAGGAGAGCGGAAAGCGCACGCTTACCCTTTATTCTTCACTCAAGAGTGCGCAACTCGAGAAAATCGAGAATCATTTCGAAAGGTTATATCCGGAAATCGACCTTGTTTTCTATTCCTCCGGCACCGGGAACATCATACAGCTTGTCGAGGCAGCAGACAGAAACGGGGAGGCAGGATGTGATGTAATCTGGTGTGCGGAGCCGTACGGTTATCTGTCTCTTATAGAGAAGGGGATTCTGGCACCCATGGACCTTTCGTCCTATCCGGATCTTCCGCTTTTCGAGACCGGCGGAAATATGATGGCACCGGCACGACTCATCAATGTCGGCATTGCAGTCAATACCACGATATATGACGACTGGAATGCGCCGCGTTCGTTCCTCGATTTGGCAGAGTGCAGCAGTCTCGTCATCCCGGATCCTTATTCATCGGGAACATCTCTCTACACCGTGACAGTGCTTGCGGAGGAATACGGATGGTCTTATTTTTCAGAATTGAAGGAGAACGGCGCCGCAGTTGTCAACGGAAGCAGTGCTTCCCTCTATGCCGTCGGTACCGGACGATACGGGGTCACGATAGCACCCGAATACCTGGTGCTCTCCATGGAGTCGATGGGAATGCCTCTGAAGTACATCACTCCGTCCGACATCACGGTTACGATTCCGTCTCCGCTGGCACTCGTCAACGGGTGTGCAAATCCCCGGGACGCCGAAACCTTCATATCATTCATACTTTCCGACAGCGGACAGGCATTTCTCTATTCCATTGATATAATGCCTTCCCGCGGCAGTTACGCCTCTCCTGGCACCCTGACATTTCATATACCGGATGAGGAGAACACACTCTCGTCATTTGACAGGATATTCATCGGTCAGAGCGGCAGATAGGGAACGGTGTTTTCTATATACTCCTGCCATGTGCTGATGTACTCCTCAGTTTCAGCAGTATTCATGTAGTGCAGCGAGAGTGTGCTGCCGTCATCCTCTGCCGAAAGGATGTCAACAGCCTTCTTGAATTCGTCGTGTATGAATCTGATTACAGAAGAGGGCGTATCCTGAGGAGCGGCGAGCGCACGTGCGGATCCGAATACGAGGTCGATACCGTATTCCTTAAGTGTCGGAACCTCCTCCCAGCCCTTCATTCTTTCATCGGTGAAGGAACAGAGCAGTCTGAAGTTTCCGTTTTTCACTTCATCATAAACTTCGCTTACCTTGACTGCGATGGCGTCGACATTGCCATCTGCAAGGGCCCTGATCATGTCTGCAGAGCCGCCGAAGGGGATGTGCGTCACCGAGATTCCGGCTTTGTCGGCGAGCGAGGCCGCCGCAATATGGTTGCTTGCACCGTAGCCGTTGTTTCCGATCTTCACCGAGTACGGCTTGAGCCTGCATTCGGAGAGAAAGTCGGAGAACGACGAGATGGGACTGTCCGAGCGTACGGCGATGACACTCGGGTCATATACGATGTTTATTATGGGGGTTATTTCGTTTTCGCTGTAGGATGTTTCTCTTTTCAGCGGAAGAGTTATGATTGTCGGGATATTTATGAAACCCAGTGTATATCCGTCCGGACTGGACTTTGCAAGCTGAGTGTACCCGAGTTCTCCGTCAGAGCCGCTGACGTTCTTTATTATAATGTCGACGCCGATATTCTCTTCGACTATCGAGGCAATACGCCTTGCTATCATATCGGTACCGCCGCCGGCCTTATATGCCACTATTATCGTGACGGGACGTGAAGGATACTTCTCTTCTCCGGTTGAGGTCTCCCCCCTGCCTAGAACGGATTCGACTGCAACAGTCCCCGTTCTCTTCTTCGTGCATGATGAAAAGAGCACCAGAAGAGAGAACAGAAGGAGCAGTAAAGAGAGTTTCCGTTTCATTCATCTTTCCTCTCCTGTCATGGTAGCACGCCGGGGTGGGTTGGCAAGGAAAAAATAGGCCATGTTTAAAATTCTGACTAATGTAAAAAAATCTAACTTATTACACTGCAAAAAATAATTGACGGCTCTGAAAAACGGCCCTTAGCATACGCTTGAATCCCGGATGATTGTGAATATTCAGATTCATGACTCGGGAGGACAAAAAAGGAGGAGACAGGATGAAGAAAATCTTGGTCGTTTTACTGGTTTTATCAACAATTATGACTTTTCTCTTTGCAGGCGGTGCTCAAGAGGGAAGCGGCAAGCAGAGCCTTATGATCTACACATCGATGAAGGAAAACCTCATCAGCCCGATCGTTGAAGGTTTCAAGGCACTCTATCCGGATATCGAGGTCGACTACTATTCTGCAGGAGCAGGAAAGCTCATGGCGAAGATTGCAACGGAGCGCCAGGCAGGTGCAGTTGCATGTGATGTTCTCTGGACAAGTGAAGTTCCCGATTTCATCAACCTCCGCAATGAAGGCGTCCTTCTTGCATACAAGAGCCCCGAGAGGGAGAACGTCGTCTCTACAATCGACGATCCCGACGGATATTTCACGGCAGCACGTCTCGGAACACTCGGAATCTGCTACAACACTACAAAGATAACGAACCCTCCGAAGACATGGGAAGATCTTCTTGATCCTATTTACAAGGACAACTTCTCGATAGCAAACCCGGCTCTCAGCGGAACATCCATGGTCTCTGTCGCAATGATAGTCGAGACTCTCGGATGGGAGTACATTGAAAAGCTGGCTGCAAACGGTGCCAGAATGGGTCAGGGATCGGGACAGGTCGTTGACGACACGGCAAGCGGCGACACATATGCTGCAATCGGCGTCGACTACATAACACTCGACAAGGTCGCAAAGGGTGCAAACCTCGGTTTCGTATACACAGACAAGATGCTCGTCATCCCGTCACCGGTTGCTATCTTCAAGGACAGCAAGAACCAGGACGCTGCCAAGAAGTTCGTCGACTTCCTTCTCTCCAAGGAAGGTCAGAAGAATGTCGCAGAGAACTATACTCTTCCTGTAAGAAACGATGTTGAAGTCAGAACAGATTTCGGACTTGTCCATCCCGACGAGGCGAAGTCAAGAGCGATGACAGTCGATTACGAAGCTCTCAGCGGTCACAAGGAAGCATACATCGAGAAATTCACACAGATCATCCAGGGCAATAAATAAGTAATGCCCGTAAGCCGAGGAAGCCTGTACCGGGCTTCCTCTTATCTTTATCAGAGGAGACGAATGTGTCAGATATAATCTTCAAGAACGTTTCCAAGTCCTTCGAAAAGAAGCAGGTTCTCAATAATCTCAGCTTCGAGATCAAGGACGGGGAATGCTTTACGATTCTGGGACCTTCCGGCTGCGGCAAGACAGTCATACTGCGTCTTATCGCGGGCTTCGAGGTTCCGGATGAAGGTCAGATAATAATCGGAGGCGAAGTAGTCGCCGATCCGAAGGCGGGCATATGCAAAGCCCCCGAGGAGCGAAATCTCGGAGTCGTATTCCAGGATTATGCCGTCTGGCCCCACAAGACAGTAAGACAGAATGTTACTTACCCCCTCGAAATGCACAGGGTTGAAAAGGCGGAGAGACTCGAAAGAGCCCAGAGGGCCATCGATATGGTCAATCTCCACGGCTATGAGGACAGACTGCCGAACCAGCTTTCCGGCGGCCAGCAGCAGAGAGTCGCACTTGCGAGAGCGCTTGTCGCAGACAGCGACATACTCCTTCTCGACGAACCTCTTACCAATCTCGATGCAAACCTCAGAGAGGAGATGAGATTTGAAATAAAGGCAATCCAGAAGAAGACGGGACGTACCATCCTCTACGTAACGCATGACCAGGAGGTAGCACTTGCGATAAGCGACAGAATTGCAATCATGGATCCGTCGGGCTCCTTCTGCCAGATAGCCGATCCCGAGACAGTCTATGAAAAGCCTGTCAATCTCTTTGCTTTCAGATTCCTCGGCGTCGCAAACTGCCTGAGGTGTCACACTCAGGACGGAAGGACTGTACTTGAAGACGGGACAGAGTTCATCAGGCTTGACAGAGAGCACAGAGCAGTCGATGAAGGCGGAACCTACATCGCAGGATTCAGGCCGATGGATGTCGAGCTGAGCCGCAACGGTGAGGGATTCGAGTGTACAGTCGACAGATGTACGCTCCTTGGTTCAATTGTCGATTACCGTCTCTCTCTCGGCGGGGAATCGTTCCGTGTCGAGACCCAGATAGAGGAGGCCGTCAACAGGGACATTATCTTCAAGACAGGAGAGAAGTGCCGCTCTCAGTTCGTCGACATGCACTGGTTCCCTGATGACCATTCATTCGAGGAGGTCTTCGTATGAGCAGAAATAAAGTCAAAAAGAAATTCGGAGTCGCGGAGATTGTTCTCATCTTTTCGATTCTCGTTCTTGTCGTGGTAGTAGCCGTTCCCGTCATCATGATTTTCCTGACGGCATTCTTCAAGGACGGCCATTTCAATCTCAACGGAGTCATCGAGGTTCTCAAGCAGAAGGATACATATCTTGCACTGAAGAACTCCCTGATCATCGCTGTCGGAGTCACATTCTTCTCGACGATAATCGGCGTCTTCTTTGCATGGCTCATCGCACGTACGGATATTCCGTGCAAGAAGCTCCTGAATTCGATGTTCCTCGTTCCGTTCATGCTGCCGTCATTCATATGTGCAATGGCATGGAAGGTACTGCTTTCTCCGAGAGCTGGATACATAAACAAGCTCTTCATGTCGGTATTCGGGCTGAGCAAGGCTCCGATAGACATCATGAGCATGGGAGGCATCATAGCAATCGAGACGATGTATCTCTTCCCGTTCGTCTTCCTGCAGGTTTCGGGTGCTCTCGAACGAATGGATCCGACACTTGAAGAGAGCGCAAGAATAAGCGGGGCTTCGCTCTTTACGATTACGAGAAAGATTACACTTCCTCTCGTAATGCCTTCTATCGTAGCCGGGGCACTTCTCGTATGTCTCTATTCGCTTGCTCACTTCGGTGTTCCGTCAATCCTCGGAACGGAGAAGGGTATATACAACATACCGACGAAGATATACGAGCGCATATATGCCTCGGGAGGTTCCTATGAAGCCATCAGGGTAGGTACGATTCTTGCGACGATACTTGTCATCTGTGCCACCCTCATACTGAAGGCCCAGAACCTCGTTCTGAAGAAGGGACGCTTCCAGATAATAGCAGGAAAGAGCATGAGACCGGTTGTTCTCAAACTCAGGGGACTCAGATGGCCGCTCTTCATCATCTGCATTCTCTATCTTCTGATAACAGTCGTCATGCCGACCGTCACGATATTCCTAATCGGAGGATTGAAGACGTACGGACTGCCGTTCATCCCGAAGAACATGACATTCGACAATTATGTTGAAATCTTCAAGATGAAGCTGACACGCTCGGCAATCTGGAACTCGATATATCTCTCGACGCTAACTGCATTCGTGACGATGCTCGCCGGCGTCATGATAAGCTATGTCATAGTCAAGATGAAGGTCAAGGGAAAGTTCATCCTGGAATTCCTCGGTGTCCTTCCTTATTCGCTTCCCGGCACTGTCATCGCACTCGGCTGTATCCTGACATGGTCCGGAAGATTCGGCATCAACCTGTACAATACCGCGGGAATCATATTCGTCGCATATATTGCAAGGTATATGGCCTTCTCGATCAAATCGAACTCGGCAGCCCTTGAACAGGTATCGGATTCTCTTGAGGAGGCGTCAAGAAGCTGCGGTGCAACGCACTGGCAGACACTGACGAACATCGTCGTGCCGCTCATCAGACCGGGTATGATCAACGCATTCTTCCTCATATTCCTTCCGGCTCTCAGAGAACTTACCACCTCGGTCCTGCTCTATGGTCCGACGACGAGGACGATAGGTGTCGCCATCTATGCCCTCAATGAAGACGGAGAGACGGTCAGAGCCGCGGCACTTGCCGGTATCGCCCTCATAATAATCTTTGTCGGTGAGACACTGATCAAGAGCGTACTGTCCAGACTCGACAGATACAAAAGGAGTGAAGCATGAGCGCAATAGAACTTATCAATGTAAGCAAGGTGTTCGGTTCCGTCAGGGCCGTCGACAAGCTCAATCTCACTGTCGAGCAGGGGGAGTGCTTCTCCTTCCTCGGTCCGTCCGGCTGCGGCAAGACGACTACGCTGAGAATGATTGCGGGCTTTGAAAACCTCGATGAAGGGGAGCTTTATTCCGACGGGCGTCTTTTCTCCTCCTCTTACAAACACTTTTATCTTCCGCCGGAGAAGAGGGATTTCGGAATGGTCTTCCAGGCCTTCGCCGTATGGCCTCACATGAGCGTCTATGACAACGTTGCATTTCCTCTCAAGATAAAGAAGCTTCCGAAGGATGAAATCAAGTCCCGCACCGAGATGGCACTCAAGGCCACAAGCCTTGTAAAGGAGGCGGAGCTCTTCCCCCAGACGCTTTCGGGCGGACAGCAGCAGAGAATCGCTCTTGCGCGTGCCGTCGCCATTAATCCCAAGGTCATGCTCCTCGACGAGCCTCTCTCCAACCTCGACCCCCATCTGAGGGAGGAGATGAGATTCGAGATAAAGGAACTCCAGACGAGATTCGGCTTTACAGTCATCTATGTAACCCACGACCAGGCGGAGGCCATGGCCCTCAGTGACAGGATGCTCGTCATGAAGGAGGGTGTCGTACAGCAGATCGGCGGTCCTCTCGATATCTACAACAAGCCGGAGAACAAGTTCGTCTTCTCGTTTATCGGGCTTTCGGATTTCATTCCGGTCGTGATCAGAAACGGAAACGTCTATGTCGAAGGGGGAGAGGAGTGCGGACCGGTAAACACCACAATACCATCGGACCTTGTTCCGGGAGTCGAATATGACATAGCCTGCCGTCCCAGCGAAATCGATTTCGCGACAAGCGGTGTCAGGGCAAAAGTCATCAGACGCACCTACCTCGGAGACATCGTCGACTATCTTCTTGAAATCGGGAATGTGCACATAAGAGTACAGAAACCGAGACGTCACACCACCGCCAGAGTCGGTGAAACCTGCTTTATCAGATTCAACAGACTGCTGTGGTATGACCGCAGGGAGGAGACGGCGTCGAAAACCTGATATCTGTCCATACATTATGAAGAGTCTCCCGGTTGCCGCCGGGAGACTTATATAAATCTGCAGTGTGGATTTCTGTTATTCCTGCATCTTCGCTTCAAGAACGAGCTCTGCCTTGAGATCCTTGAGCTTGCCTGTGAGGGAGACCTTGTAGATATGAGGGTTGATCTGCCTCTTGTAGGACTTGTCGAAGCGTGCAAGATCCTCCGTAACCCTTTTCTGGAGCTCCCCAAGCGTCGCCTCCTTCTTTACTCTCTTACCGTTTTCCATCTGCTTTACGAGAAGCGGTTTGATTGATGCATAGTTGTTCTTCCTCATGATGAACATGTCTCCGGTGGAGAATGGGTGGAAGAATATGTGGTTGATGCCGCTTTCAATCTGCTCGTCAGTGAGTGCGATTAAATCTGCCAGAGCCTGGCCGTTCCTGTCATAGAAGCGGTAGACCTGCTTTATGCCGGGATTCGTGGTCTTCTCATAAGATGAAGAAATCTTGAGTGTAGGAATGAAGACGCCGTTCTCCTCCTTTGCCGAGAGCTTGTAGACTCCGCCGAGGGCCGCCTGTGTTCCGCCTGTGACGAGGTGTGTCCCGATTCCCCAGCTGTCGATGGGTGCTCCGTCGTTGACGAGGTTGAGGATAATCTCCTCCGTCACGTCGTTCGATATACATATCGTAGCATCCTCGAGTCCCGCCTCGTCGAGCTTTACTCTGACGGCCTTTGTCAGGTAGCTGAGGTCTCCGCTGTCGATTCTGACTCCGATTCTGAGTCCTTTCTCCTTCTGCTCGAGTCCGACCTTTATGGCCGCCTCGATTCCGGATCCCAGCGTGTCGTATGTGTCGATGAGGAGAATACAGTTGTCGGGATATATATCGGCAAAGCGTCTGAATGCATCATATTCGTTGTCGAATAGCATGACCCATGAGTGTGCCATCGTACCGGCAACCGGAATGCCGTACACCTTTCCGGCATATGTGTTGCTTGTGACTGAGCAGCCTCCGATGAAGCATGCCCTCGCGGCACTGAGTGCACCGTCGAGTCCCTGGGCTCTTCTGAGGCCGAACTCCATGATCGAGCCTCTGCCCTGTGTTGCGACCTTCATCCTTGCGGCCTTCGTTGCTATGAGAGTCTGGAAGTTGATTGTGTTGAGAAGGAATGACTCGATGAGCTGAGCGTCCATCATCGTCGTCTCGACTCTTATAAGGGGCTCTCCGGGGAAGGCCACCGTTCCCTCGTCGAAGGCATAGAGGTCACCCGAGAAGGAGTAGGAGGCAAGATAGTCGATGAATGAGGAATCGAACTTTCCGAGCGACCTCAGGTACCCGATATCTTCATCGGAGAAGCGGAAGTTTTCGAGTTCGTCTATGAGGCTCTCGAGTCCTGCAAAGACTGTGTAGCCCCCGCGGTAGGGGTTGTTGCGGTAGAACATGTCGAAGACGACACGGGGATTCTTCTTCTGGAGGAAGAACCCCTGCATCATCGTCAGCTCGTAGAAGTCTGTATTGAGTGCGCTGATTCTGTTCATTTTTTAGTAATTCTGTCGAATCCGGTGTACGGGACAAGAGCCGGAGGAACGGTGACGGAGCCGTCTTCGTTCTGGTAGTTCTCGAGTACCGCAACCATGGCTCTGCTGAGAGCGACTGCCGTACCGTTGAGCATGTGAACGAACTTCACCTTGCCGTCATCGTCGCGGTAGCGGATGTTGAGGGAGCGTGCCTGGTAGTCGGTGCAGTTGGAGGTGCTTGTGACTTCGCCGTATTCGCCGCTTTCTCCGCGTCCGGGCATCCATGCCTCTATATCGAACTTGCGGTATGCGGGAGCTCCGAGGTCCCCCGTTGCCGTGTCGACGATTCTGTATGCCAGTCCCAGTCCGGAGAAGATCTCCTCCTCAATCGAGAGGATTTCCTGATGAAACTTCTCCGATTCCTCGGGAAGGCAGTAGATGAACATCTCGAGCTTCGAGAACTGATGGACCCTGTAGAGTCCCTTGGAGTACTGTCCTGCGCCTCCGGCTTCTCTTCTGAAACAGTGGCTGAGACCCGTCATTCTGATCGGGAGGTCGGCCTTATCGAGGATTGTATCCTTGTAGTAGCCGCCGAGCGTGATCTCCGCTGTGCCTACAAGGCATGTGTCCGTGCCTTCGATTGTATAGATGTTGGATTCAGCTCCGCGGGGATTGAAGCCGATGCCGTTGAGAATCTCCTCTTTTGCAACGTCGGGTGTGATGAATGGCGTGAAGCCGTGTCTGACGACGATGTCCATCGCATATCTTTCGAGAGCCATCTGGAGTATGACGGCTTTGTTCTTGATGTAGTAGAACTTCTGTCCTGCAACCTTTGCTCCCTTGTCGAAGTCGAGAATGTCGAGCTCCTCACCGAGCTGGACATGGTCCTTCGCCTTGAACGGGAATACGGGTGGTTCTCCGACGAACTTCACTGCGAGGCTGTCCTTGTCTTCCTTTCCCACAGGTGCGAGAGGGGAGGCGTAGTTGGGGATTGTCCTTGCTTCCGCCATGAACTTCTCGTCGAGAACTGAAAGCTGTGATTCCTTCTCTGCCAGCTCGTCCTTGATGGCCTTGCCTTCTGCGATGTACTTCGCTCTTGTCTCGTTGTCGAGCTTTCCCTTCATCTTCTGGGCTGTTTCGTTACGTCTCGAACGGAGGTTCTCAACCTCCAGGAGGAGGGCAAGGCGCTCGTCCTGATCCCTGATAATCGCATCAAGATCGACATTCATGTACCTGTCGGCGATGTTCTTCCTGATTTCGTCTCTTCTTGTTTTCAATTCCTTGATATCTATCATACTTCCTCCTGTCTCAGTCACCTTTCCTGCCGCCGGCCTTTCTGGAGGCTGCGCTTACTGCTTCGATGACTGCATTCTCGAAGTTGGATTCCTTGAGTTTCTTGACGCCCTCAATGGTCGTACCTCTGGGAGAGCATACCATAATTTCGTTTTCAATTGCACCCTTGACGCCCTCTTTTTGGAGTGCAACTGCACTCAGAAGGGTGTCCTCGACAATTCTGAGGGCATCACTGTATGCGATTCCCTCCCTCACGCCTCCGAGTGCGAGGGCATGCATGAACTCGAAGACATATGCTATGCCGGAGCCCGAAATGCCGATGAAGGCATTGAAAAGGCTCTCGTCGAGGTGGAATGCAGAGCCGAAGGATGACGCAATGGAGAGTGCCTCCTTCTTCTTCTCCTCATCGAGGTCGTCCGTATATGTGACGGCTGTGACGGATGCGAGAACAGATGCCGCGATATTGGGCATGAATCTCACAACGTTGTTCTTCCCGAGATATCTCTTGAGAGAAGCCAGATCTACACCGGCAGCAAGAGATATGTAGAGACCGGCATCGAGAGCAGAGACTTCCGCTGCCACTGCCGCTATCATATGGGGCTTGACTGCCAGGATGATGATATCTGGATTCTTCATATCCCCGGCTCTGTCGAGCACCTTCATTCCCGTTCCTTCAGCAACCTTTTCGGCTTTGGATCTTGTCCTGTTGGTGACGTATACCTCTGTGTCGTTCCTCTTCTCGAGGGCGCGGGCAACAGCCGAGCCCATGTTTCCCGTTCCGACTATCAAAATCTTCGTCATTTTCATATGACCTCCCGGAAGCCTCTCTGTCTCAAGACTTCATATACTGCGACGGCGGCACTGTTGGAAAGATTGAGGCACCTTGCACTGTGCGCCATCGGGATTCGGAGCGTCCGTGCTCCGTATTCGGATAGTACCGCATCCCCCAGTCCCGTGGACTCCTTCCCGAATACCAGATATATATCCCCGTCAGGGGGGAATGTCACATCGTAGAGCGACCTCCCTCCGTGCGATGAGAAGAAGAAAAGCTCGTCGTTCCTGTGTTTCTCGATGAATGCGTCGAACGAGGGCTCCTCCTCGAGCATCACATCCTTCCAGTAATCCATACCGCTCCGTCTCACGGCCTTTTCGCTGAGAGAGAAGCCGAGGGGATGGATGAGAACCAGAACGGACCCGGTGGCCGCACATGTGCGGGCGATGTTTCCTGTGTTCTGGGGTATTTCAGGTTCTGCCAGACAGATATTGAGCATGCTGAAATGATAGCAGAAGGAGAAGGGGAGTACAATTATCCGGACTCGATTGTTCCCGCCTTCTTCACTATGTTTCCTTCCTTGTTGAGGGAGAGTATCGTCTTCTCGAGCTTTCTCAGCTTCTCCTCCTTCTCTTTGAAGAACTCCCCCTGCTCGGGTCTTTCGCCTTTGTAGAGATTGCCCAGCGTCACTCCCAGAAGTCTCACGCCCTGGTTGTTGTACTTCCTTCTGAGGAGAGCGCGGCTGATTGAGTAGATGTCCGCTGAGGAGTATATGCCACTCTGCGGGGTCTCACTTATCGAATAGGTGGAGAAGTCCCCGTAACGGAGTTTGACTGTGACCGTGCGTCCGACCCATCCTTCGTCGAGGGCACGGAATGCGACGCTTTCCGACATTTCGAGGAGCTTCTGCGAGAGTGCATCCTCTCCGTATATGTCCGGGTAGAATGTCCTTTCCTCGCTGATGGACCGGCTTTTTGCTTCTCCTGTGTAGATTCCCGGGTCGATTCCCCGGCATACGGAGTACAGGTAACTTCCGCTTGCGGGGCCGAAGAGGCTCTCGAGCTCCTCCTTTTTATAGAGGCGCAGTGTCTCTGTCGAGAAGATTCCCTTTCTGTTGAGGTTCTCGAGCGTACTTTTTCCCACACCCCACAGTTTCCCCAGTCCCACGGCATCGACGAATTCGATCTCCTTTCCCGGGGGAACGACGGTGAAACCGTCGGGCTTATGGTAGTCAGAGGCGAGCTTGCTTAAAAAGCGTGAAGGAGCGACGCCTATCGAGACAGTAAGTCCTGTTTCGGAGAAAATCCTATCCTTGAGAATTCCTGCCGCCTTTCCCGGACGGGGATATACACGTTCCATACCGGTAAGGTCAAGAAATGCCTCGTCTATCGATACCTGCAGAAACCCCGGTGCGAAGTTCTCTATTATCGCCATGACAGAGCGGCTGACCTCGCTGTAGCGGCGGTAGTTGCCGCTGACGCATATTGCATGGGGGCAGAGTCTGAGGGCGAGAGTCATCGGCATTGCCGAGTGCACGCCGAAGCGCCTTGCTTCGTAGGAGCAGGTTGATGCGACGTTTCTCGGACCGGGCTCCCCGATGATGAGCGGCTTACCTCTGTATTCGGGGTGATCGAGGCACTCCACGGAGGCGAAGAACGCATCAAGGTCGATATGAAAGAAAACTGAGCCCATGCAAAGATTATAAAGAGGAAGATGTGAATTAACAATTGTGTCCTTTTCCATTATACTCACACTGTGAGACGCTTCCTGACACCTTTGATTCTGATTCTTCTCGTCCTCACCGCACTTCCTGCTGCGGCCGATGTAGCCGGCTCCGATACATCCCTCGAGGCACTGCAGTACAATGCACTGACGAGCGTCTCGTACTACGGCACATTCAACGACATATTTGTCAATCCTGCCTCCCTTCCGCTTCTGTCGATGGCAGATGAGTATCAGGTCTCACTCTCCCCCAGCGAAAGTTTCAACACCGGGCTATGGGGGAAGGAGAGCATGAGCCACATGCAGAATCTGACCTCTTCCCTCCAGGGCACCGTCGTCAGCGGCCCCGTGGCCCTCAGTGCAAAGATATCGTCCGCACTGGACAACCGTACGCTCAGGGATGACGGCTTTGCATATTACGACATCTACTCGTCGTTCGACATAGAACTTGCAATCGCCTATTCCTTTCTCTCCCATTTCTCGGTGGGTGCAAGACTGGGGGGCGGCAACTCCGTGGCGAGACTTTCAAAGAAGATGACGGGACTCTTCGACGCCGTCGGGAACGCATGGTTCAGCCCCTACGAGAAGATGAGCGGGAGCGAGAGATTCAACGTCAACATAGGAATGCTCGTATACAGCAGCAACTTCACATTCGGCCTTGTCTTCGACGATCTCTTCCAAAGCTCGATCTCTTCGTCATTCCTCGATAGATTCCTCTCCTCGACGACGGTATCACTCTCGTACAGGGGAAACAGATTCAATGGAGACGGGGATCTCAACTACCTTGTTCCCCGTATCTCGGTCGACCTCAGGGGCGTGGGCTTCAAAGAGGGGGAGAGAAGGGTTGTTGCCGCTGCGGACCTGACACTTCAGTTTCTGAAGGATGTGCTTCTCGATGTGGGCGTGAAGTACGCCTACATGGTGAGTCAGAGCGACGTCGGGACAAGCGCCGTGGCAGCAACGGTCAGCGGGACATACGGAAACCTTTCTCTTATGCTGAACCTTGTCTTCCTGCAGAATGTAGAGGAAAACTTCCGCCCGTCCCTCGTCTTCACATACTCGACGTGAGGGACAAAAAAAGCGATACGGAAGATTCCATATCGCATATACGGCCAGTTAGTCTCGAACTAACCACCTAGTGCTTAGAAGGCACTTGCTCTATCCAGATGAGCTATGGCCGCATTATATGTTACTCGACAAAAATACCTTGATTGAAGGACATTTTCAAGTGGGTTGAAGGGAAAAACCATCTTTTTCCGGAGAAACAGCCTGTTAAGGCTCGTGTTTACCGTAGTATAAGGGACAGATATCCGAAAACAAAACCGGCCACCCTGAAGTGACCGGCTGCGGGCTCTGTGTCCCTTTTTATTCGATATAAGCGCTCGGAGCAGCCTCGACGCCCATCTTCCATTCGATTGCGTTGACGATGAAGAAGGTTACAGTACCGACTGCACAGCCGAATACAACGGGAAGTATTCCAAGATAGAAGTCTCCTCCGGAGAGTATCTGCCAGAATACGACGCCGATTGTTCCCGTGATGATCGAAATCTGTCCCGAGTGCTTTGTCGCCTTCGGTACGACCATTCCCAGTCCGTATGCCGCGAAGGGGCCTGCACAGCGGATTGCGAATGCGAAGGTGTTCATCGTTACGATGTTGATTCCCAGGAGAGATATCAGCATTGCTATCGAACAGCAGACGACGTTGCACCATCTGACGACCCTGACTTCCTTCATTCCGTCAAGCTGCTTCTTCGCATATGGCTTGTAGAGGTCGTTGATGATCATAGTCGACATACACAGGAGGTTTGAGTCAGCCGAGCTCATCGTTGCGGAGATGATTGCCGCCGAGACAAGTCCTGTGATGATTGTCGGTGCATATGCTTCGGTGACTGCCATCATGGCCTGGCCCGATGCCGGATTGCCGAGAGCTTCCTTCATCGAGAGGGCTGCAAGACCCATGAGTGTCGGGAAGAAGGACATCGCCGCCATCAGTACTGCAGAAAGGAGGCTTGCCCTGACAGCTGTCTTCTCGTCCTTTGCAGATTCGAAGCGGCTGATCATTTCGGGGCCCGAGAGGAATGTACAGAAATAGTTGAAGACATAGCCGATGATGACGACCCATCCGATCTTCGTGAAACTCAGCTGCTCGCCGGGAAGCTTGGATGCTATCGTGCTCCATCCTCCGCATCCCCTGATGACGAACGGAGTCGCGATTGCAAGGCCGACGAGGATGATGATGAACTGCACGAGATCGGACACCTGGTCTGCAATCATACCTCCGAAGGTTGTGTAGAGGATGATTACCGCACCTGCGATGATCATGCACAGCCTTGTGTCGATGCCCGTCAGAACAGATACGACGGAACCCGATGCAGCCACCTGGCTTGATGTCAGACAGAAGAGAGCGAGGATGTTGAGGACAGCGGAGAATCCCGAGCTGAACTTGCCGAAGCGTCTGCCGATGACTTCAGGAATAGTGACAGCCATTGTCTTTCTGATCTTCGGTGCAAAATATGCGAGCGGAATCATTGCAATCGATGCGGCGAGAACGTACCATGCCGCACTCATCCCCCAGCTCGTGTATGCCTTTCCTGCAAGTCCCGTTGTGCTTCCGCCTCCGATATTGTTCGCACTGAGGGAGAATGCAATCATGAAGAGACCCATTCTTCTTCCTGCGAGCATATAGTCGTCAGCGTCCTTGATTTTCAGCTTACCTACGACAAACCCGATTATGAGCATTCCGACAAGGTAAGCAACTACGATGATGAGAGCTTCAATATTAACAGCCATCATTGTACTCCTTTGTTATTGTTTGTCTTATTCTTGACGATAAAAGCCTGGTTGACAACAAAAAACGGTAAAATTGCCATTTTCGACGGAGTTTCCCTGTCAGAGTGACCTTATGAGGGTGTATGTGCTTTTGAGTGCAAGAACGACGAGGGAGAGCGAGAAGATGATGTTGGCTCCCTTTCTGTGGGCGTTGTAAATGGTCTTTAAAACATTGCCTGCCGCCGCCCACACGACCCCTGTCGTGAAGCATACGAGCGGGATTGCCATCGAGACGAGAAGCCCGGTGATGGCTGTAAATCCGGAGGGCAGTACGTAAGTCGAGATCGCAGAGACGCAGAGCATCAGGACCTTGACGTTGACAAGCTGCAGCAGGAAGCCCCGTCTGAAGGAGCCCTTTGTCTCCCCGCTGCCGGTTTCCACTGCACTCTTATGATATATTCTCCATGCGAGGTAGAGGATGTAGACGATGCTCAGCGCCTGCAGTACGGGAGACAAGGACGGAATGATGGATGAAAGGAGTGTGATGAGAAAGTATGCCGCCGTAGCTATGAGAGTTATTCCCGCAAGCATTCCGTAGTTGAGGAATATGCCTTTCCTCAGTCCGTTCTCCGATGCGTTCTGGAGACTGAGTATGGTGTTGGGGCCGGGAGTACCGGAGAGTGTTATGAGATATATAAGGTAGCCGGGTATGTCCACGCTCTCATAATACAACCTCCTGCGCCGGGGAGGCAAGGAGGGTGAAACGGAAGGAAAACTATTGTTAATTCACCGGTATAACTTCCCAACGAGGCATATAATTAACTACAATGGAAAAGCGGAGGTGATTGGCGTGGATGTCAGTATAAATTCCTTTAATTTATCGTGGATAACCTATGTGTTGATGGCAGTAGGGCTCTGGAAGATCTTCAAGAAGTGCGGAATCGACAGCAGGTGGGCTCTCGTTCCGGTTTACAGATGGTATAAACTCAGCATATGTGCACGGCGAGAGGAGATGGGAATAGGCATCATGGCCGCTTCCGCCGTGAGTTACCTTCTGCAGGTTGCGTACATGATTGTGACGGCCGTGACGAAAGAGGCCGGGATGAGCATACTCATGCTCAGCGAGAGCTATGACGGCTACGGGGACGACACCTTTTCACAGATAATAATGTATGTCCGTTTTGCGGTGGTGATAGTCAAGGTTGTCTACAGCATCCGTATATACGTAGGACTCTGCGAAACCTTCGGAAAAAGAAAGGCGTGGGTATGGGCGTGGATCTTCTTCGACGGTCTGATGTCAGTCTACTGGGGCTTCAGCAGAAAGATTCTTCCGGTAAGTGAAGAAGAGTCCGCTTTTGATATTTCCGGTATCAAACTCAAGAAGGCCGAGGGCGTCCTCGATGTCGATATCCGCTCAAGAAAGGCCAGGGACTTTCTGAACACGAAGGAGCTGCTGAAGGACATAAAACTCAAGATCGAGCCGGGTAACATGGTCCTTCTCCTTGGCGGATCGGGAGCAGGGAAGACGACGTTCGTCAATGCCGTCACCGGCTATGAGAAGGCCGATGCAACGGTAAAACTGGGCGGAAAGGATGTCTACCGTCAGTTTGAATCAATGAAGTACGACATAGGCTTCGTCCCGCAGATGGACCTCATCCGCTATAACGACACCGTCAGAAAGACCGTCGAGGATGCGGCTCTCCTGAAGCTCCCCGTGGAGGTGACGAAGGAGGAGAGGGAGGAGAAAATCCAGAACACACTTGAAATCTTCGGTCTCCACACAGTACAGAACAATCTAGTCGGAAAACAGTCGGGCGGACAGAAGAAGAGGACGAGCATCGCCACGGAGTTCGTATCAGACCCGTCGCTCTTCATCCTCGACGAACCTGATTCCGGACTTGACGGCGTTCTTGCCCGCGATCTTATGGAGAGACTTCACGCCATTGCGAAGAAAGGTAAGATCGTCATCGTCATCACGCACTCTCCCGACAGGGTCATCGACCTCTTCGACAGGGTCATAATCCTTGCAAAGGACAAGAACGGAACGGGAAGACTCGTGTTCGAGGGAAGTGTGGACGAGTGCCGCTCCTTCTTCGGTCGTGAAAGAATGGAGGATGTCGTGAAGATGATCAACCGCCGTGACGAAGGCGGAGAAGGAATGGGGGATGAGCTTATCGAGAAGTTCGGGGAGATGAGAAAGAATCAGCAAGGCGCGAAGCAGGCCCCGGATTTTCCGCCGGAAGGGAGTTTACAGAATGAAAACAAGTAAGGAACACTACAGGAAAACATTTTTCCAGATTCCGATTTATCTCGGGAAGTTCTTCAGAATGTTCATCTACCAGGATGACTGGAAGATGTTGCCGATGGCGGCACTTATTGCAGGCCTCGTCTCCTTCGTAATAAAGGGCACCATGCTTCAGACCATGGAGGGTACGATGAAGGGCGCTCTTGCACTCTCGTGCATCTGCATATGGAACGGCTTCTTCAATTCCATCCAGGTCGTCTGCCGCGAGAGACCCATCGTCAAGAGGGAACACCGCGCGGGAATGAAGATTCCGGCATATGTCCTTTCTCATATGATCTACCAGGCGGCGCTGTGCCTTGCGGAGGCAGTAATCTCGGTAATCGTCTGCCGTATATCGGGAATACACTATCCCCATGGAGGAGTCGTTACGGCGTCGTTCTACGTCGACCTTACTATCACGTTCTTCCTCGTGACATACGCTTCGGACATAATGGCGCTCCTCATCAGCTGTATTGCAAAGAGTACGACGGCTGCCATGACGATAATGCCCTTCGTCCTTATCTTCGAGCTCCTCTTCTCCGGTGCGGTATTCACCCTCGAGGGAAGCGTAAGCAACTTTCTCTCGCTTATCACGATAGCAAAGTGGGGCATGATGGCGATATGTGCAATAGGTCAGTACAACTCGCTGAAGATGGTATCTGTCTGGAATATGATGAAGAAGTTCGAGAACTACGAACACGAGGGGCTCTATCCCATAAAGAGCATCGTCGAGATGGTCGAGGCCGAACCCGACGGCGTCGAGAGGTTCCAGCAGAAGATGGGATCTCTCAGTCCGAGCGAGGACTATGTCTCGACTGCCGGGAATGTAACGGCATGCTGGATTATGCTCATCTTCTTCTCAATAGTATTCGCTTTAATCGCAATGCTTATTCTCAAGAGGGTGGACAAGGACAGAAGATAACTCAGAGCACTATTGTTACAACTCTTCCGGCACCGACATTGTCTGTTGTGTTGGAATAGTTGTATCTCACTCTTCTCTTCTCGTTGATTGTCTTGGCCAGTCTTATGTAGCCGCGTCCCGTAGTCGCCGCCGCTATGCCCTTCTTTCCGGCTATGTAGCCGTAGACGGCATTCTCCGTCGATATCTCGAGATGGTTCCTGTCGTAGATCTTGAGCTGTGAAAAGCCGAGAAAGTCGATGATGAAGTGCACTCCTATGCGGATTGTCGTGCTGCTGTTACTCAGTCCTATCCTGAAACCTGCATCCATATCGGCACCGAGGAGGGCGGAGAAGGATGAATAGTAATCCCCGTTCTCGTATGTGAAGTCGTTGATGTATTCGGTGCTGACGGAGAGTCCGAGGCCTGCATAGACCATGGCGTTGTCGTTGAGCATGCTCCGCCATGCCGGTCCTGCCGTCAGGAGGAACTTCCACTTCGACGGATTGACTGCCGTCTCCTTCTTCCTCAGAGTGCTCTCTGCCGATGCTGATGTCTCAATTTCGATCGGTGCTCCGTCAAATGTTGTCTCATCCTCACTTACCGCCGGGGTGACCACGGCCGCTTCATTCAGCGCTCCGCCTGCGGCCGCTTCCGCCGTACCCGGAGTGGCGGGGGTCTCGGGGGGAACAGTATCGGGAGAAGTTGTCTCCCCGGGGGCGATACCGCTCCCGCTATCCTTTGTCTGGGAGTTCTTCGAGCTGCTGAAGAGACTGTCCTTTATTTTCAGGAGGGTGTCGAAAGGAGTCTGGATTCCTATTCTTATGTAAATCCCGCGTGCCGAGCTGCTTCCTACGAAGCCGTAGCCCGTGATGTCGATTCCGACATTCTCCTTCGTAAAGGACGTCAGCGTCTCGTCTGCCGTCGCATAGAAAGTGAAGTCGTAAGATGGAAGAGGAAAGACCGAGGCGCCGAGAGAGAGGGCCGGAAGGAACAGCAAAAGTATGAGGACGGTCTTTTTAATCACACAGTCATTATAGGAAAAGGGAGCTTTTTGAGAAAGTGAAATAATGAAAACTCCACACCGGGGGACAAAAAAACCTCTCCGGAAAGGAAGAGGTGAAAGTCGGGATGAATGGACTCGAACCATCGATATCCTGCTCCCAAAGCAGGCGCCATAGCCGCTAGGCGACATCCCGTAAGCCCAGATGAGTATAAAAAAATGGAGAGTAGTGGTCAAGAACCGTCTTCTTTGAAAGTTTTTTCCCCTTTTTCGAAAAAAAAGCTGACAAAATCCCGAAAAATCCTGTCTTAAGATAATGTATGTGCAAGAAAATTATAATCAGAGGGGATTTCCCCGGCCTTGTGAGCGACAGGTGCCTCGATTACATGCATTCATTCTCCCCTCCGGGGGAGGAGCTCGATACGGCCGATATCTACATACTGTCCTCGACCCCGATACTCCGTCTCGCCGGGGAGATACTCTCCTCGCGCCGCCTCAATCCCATCTCGCGCATAATCGTACTGCCCTCTCCCTATGAGGAGAACCTCCTCTCCTCGCTCTTTCCGTTCGTGGAGTTCATAAAGCCGGGGGAGGTGCTCCTTTCCGACGTGGTGTCGGGAAGAAAGACATATCAGAACGAATGCATGCGGCGTTCCCTCTCGGAGAGGGAGAACAAGATTCTTCCGCCTCTGAGTTACGGCATGAGCGACAAGGAGATTGCCGTCGTCCTGGGGATAAGCGAGCGCACAGTCGTGAGGACGAAGCAGCGCGTCATATCGAAGGCGGGGCTCATATCATCGGGACAGCTCAGCATATTCAGCGCCCTCATGAGCTGGATAAAGGACGAGGAGGAGAGATGTGGTGTGAAGAAGAAAAAAAAGGTAAGATGACAGAGTGAACGATTACGAGTCCAGAATCTATACTCTTCTCGATGAAAACTCCCCCCGGGAGGTCTTCTTCCTTCCTCCCTCAGAGCCCTTCAGATTCCTCACTGCAGTCATTCTTTCGTGTGCAGGAAGCGACAGGGCGGCTCTTCTCTCGCTAGAGAGGCTCTTTTCGCGCTATTCCACACCTCTCGAGATAACACAAGCGCCAGATGATGAGATAGAATCTCTTATACATTCCTCGGGACTGGCAGAAAAGAAGAGGCGGACGATAAAGGCCGCGGCGGAGTATTTCGTGAAAAACGGGAAGCCGGAGAGCCGGGAAGAGCTCCTCTCGATTCCGGGAATCGGAGAAAAGACAGCTTCCTGCTATATGCAGAGGGTGCTTGGAGAGAGTGCAGTCGTCGTCGACATACACTTCGAGCGTGTGAGCTGGAGGCTTGAGCTATCCTCCTCCCATGACAGAGTGCGCACGATGCACGAGATAATGGAGAAGTTCGACAGGGAGTGCTGGAACAGGCTTTCGGACACCGTCAATCTCCTGGGACGTACATTCTGCCGTCCGAAACCGAGGTGCGGGGAATGTTTTCTTTCTGAAACCTGCAGAAAACGTTTTGATTCTTGACCGAACGGCTTTACAAAGATTCGGCCTTTGGGATATATTCAGTAGAAGTGTTACGACGGCATATCTTTGCCCATGCTCCGGCTGCAGAAAGGCCGACAAAGGTTCCCGTCGAAAATGATGAAAATTATTTAAGGTGGATATTTGTCATGGCTAGAAGATGTGATATTTGTGGAAAAGGTACAATTTCTGGTTCAGTTGTAACAAGAAAGGGACAGTCCAAGAAGAAGGGCGGTGTCGGTCAGCATATCGGTGTGACGACAAAGCGCGAGTTCAGACCGAACATCGTGTCCGTCAAGGCTCTTATCGACGGTACACCGAGAACTATCAAGGTATGTACACGCTGTCTGAGAGCAGGAAAAGTCCAGAAAGTTGTATAACAGGATTAGATTTTTCTAAGAATGAGAAAGACGGGGACTCCTCTCGAGAGGGAGCCCTCTTTTTTTAAAACCGAGGAGATAGCTTATGAGTACAAGAGTACATGCACTGGAAGGTTCGATGGTCTCCACATCGAAGGGAATCGAGAAGCTTATCAGAGTCGTCGGCTCCGGCGGTGGTGAGACTTGCGTCTTCGTCCTCCCCCCGACTCTCAATCCCGAACTGACATTCACACGTCTTCTCGAAAAGGCCGCCGAGCGCTCCGATGATCTCTGGGAGCTCTTCGAAATGAAGAAGAAGGGCTGGCTCGAGCTTGCCTCCTCATCCCTCTCTCCCTCGGGTGCCTCATCCGTCATGAAGAGAATAGAGTCCTCGTTTACCGAGGTCGGCGACATACTCCGCGCCGTCTCGATACTCAGAAGCGCCGACGGGGGCTCGGGGGACTATCTCGAGAATCTCTCGTCGTCATTTCTTGCCCTCATCCTCCTCTGTCGTCTCGATGAGGAAGGAATAAAGGCTGCACTCTTCAGCGAGAAGGAGATTCTCGACAATCCATCTGTCATCAGAGGATACAGGGCAGTCATCGTTGCCGGTAAGCTTACATACTGCGACGACGACAGGGATGCCTCCGGAAGGGAACACGAAGAGGAGGGATGGGGCGAATACAGCGCTGCGCTGATTGCACGTGCACTCTCTTCTGAGTTGACATACTGGAACCAGAAATCACTGCTGTACTCTGCAAGCCGCAAAGATGTTCCCAATGCCCACATAATCAGAAATCTCTCGTATGCGGAGGCGACCGAACTCAGTTTCTTCGGAGCTCCCGTTGTTCATCCCCATTCCTTCATTCCGGCCCAGGAGGCGGGGCTCACCCTCACTCTCAGATGGTGGGGCGACATAGAGGAGAAGGGGACGACTGTGACAAGGGAGGCCGTGGAGGACAGAAGAGGCGTCAAGGCGTTCTCCGTTGTCAAGAACATCTCTCTCATCAACGTCGAGGGATCGGGTATGTCGGGTGTCCCCGGAGTCTCCTCGAGGCTCTTCACGGCACTCAAGGACGAAGGCATAAGCGTTATCTTCATATCACAGGCATCGAGCGAGTATTCGATATGTTTCGCTGTTCCCCACACGCAGTGCAGGAAGGCCGTCGAGACTATCACAAACGAGTTTGAGAAGGAGATCGGTTCCCATCAGATCACCTCAGTCGACAGTGAGAGCGGACTCTCGATTCTTGCCGTCGTCGGCGAGGGAATGCCGGGACACGTGGGTGTTGCCGGAAAGTTCTTCTCCTCCCTTGCAAGAGCCGGCGTCAACATCCGTGCAATCGCACAGGGCTCGAGCGAGCGCAACATCAGCGCGGTAATCGCATCCGACGACGCAGTCAAGGCCGAGCGTGCACTTCATACAGTATTCTTCATGTCCGAGCAGACGCTCTCCCTCGGTCTCTTCGGCCCGGGAAATATCGGAGGGACACTGCTGGATCAGATCGGACGCGAGAGGGAGAGACTCAAGAGGGAGTTCGACCTCGACATACGTGTTCGCGGCATTGCGACAAGCACCCGTATGATGCTCTCCGAGGAGGGGATAGACCTCTCCACGTGGAGAGAAAAGTTCCCCGAGTACTCTATTCCCTACAACGAGGAAGTATTCCTTTCTCATATAAAGGCGCAGTACTATCCCCACTGGGTCCTTGTGGACGCAACGTCAAGCGAAGAGAGGGCAATGCAGTACCGCTCCTTCATCGAAGAAGGCTTCCATGTCATAACTCCGAACAAGAAGGCGCCATCGGGGCCGTATGAAAACTACGAGGCCATCTTCGCCTCTTCGATGAGGACGGGGAGAAAGTTCCTCTACGAGACAACAGTCGGCGCGGGCCTTCCGATCATCGTCACGCTCAAGGATCTAAGAGAGACGGGCGACAGGATAGAGAAGGTCGAAGGAATGGTTTCGGGAACACTCTCCTGGCTCTTCTCGACATACGACGCGTCGGTTCCCTTCTCGTCCCTTGTCCTCAGGGCAAAGGAACTGGGATTCACGGAGCCCGACCCCAGGGACGACCTCTCGGGAATGGACGTTGCGAGAAAGACCGTGATCCTTGCGCGCGAGCTCGGCTACAGGAGCGAGGTGTCATCGTTCCCCGTCGAGTCACTTGTTCCGGAAGAATTGAAGAGCGTCTCGAGAGAGGAGTTCCTGAGCCGCATAAGCGAGATGGACGAGAGAATCTATGACCTCTACAAAGAGGCTGAGAAGGAGGGGATGAGGCTCAGATATGTCGGCACAGTGGATGAAGGAAAGTGTTCCGTGGGCCTGAGAAAGTTCCCGCTCTCGCACCCCTTCAGCCAGTCCAAGGGAACAGACAACGTAATACAGTTCACTACGGCGCGCTACCATGACCAGCCGCTCGTCGTCCAGGGACCGGGTGCGGGGCCGGAGGTGACGGCAGCAGGGATATTTGCAGACATTCTTCGCCTCAGTGCGTACCTGGGCTCGAAGATATGATAAGGAGGAATGCATGATAAAGTATGTTTCAACAAGAGATAAAAACGGTCAGGCTGTAACGGCTTCGGAGGCAATTTTAAAGGGACTTGCTCCGGACGGGGGACTCTATGTCCCGACAGAGCTTCCCTCTGCTTCTCCGGATTTCACCCTTACAAAGGGACTGGCGGAGGCAATGTACCTTGCAATAAAGCCTTTCTTCGAGGGCGACGAACTTGAGGACGAGCTGGAGGATATATGTGCCGATGCATTCTCCTTCCCCCTTCCTTTCCACGAATCGAAGGAGAAGTACCTCTATATGGAGCTTATATACGGGCCGACAAGTGCTTTCAAGGACTTCGGTGCTAGATTCCTTGCATGCTGCATGGAGAGGCTTCTGGTGAAGAGGGGCGAGAAGAAGACGATCCTCGTTGCCACAAGCGGAGACACAGGCGGAGCCGTGGCCGCTGCATTCTACAACAGAGAGAATCTCAGTGCAAAGGTGCTTTTTCCTAAGGGGAGGGTTGCCGAAAGGCAGAGGGCACAGCTCACAACATGGGGCGGGAACATCGAATCCTATGAGGTTGACGGCAACTTCGACGACTGCCAGAGGATGGTCAAGGAAGCATTCATGGACAGGGAGTATTCTCCTTCCCTCAGCTCCTCCAATTCAATCAATATCGGGCGTCTTCTTCCACAGATGGCGTACTATGCATATGCATCGACACTCTTTGTCCTTAAATACGGCGTAAAGCCTCTCTTCATAGTCCCATCGGGCAACGTCGGCAACGTGACGGGGGCATACTGGGCTAAGGAGTCGGGATATCCTATCGGGAGAATCGTACTTGCATGCAATGCCAACAGAACGATTCCCGACTATCTCGAGAGCGGGGAGTACAGACCCCGTGACAGCATAAAGACAATTGCAAACGCAATGGACGTCGGTGCGCCTTCAAATATGGAGAGGCTCTTCGACCTCTACCCGACATTCTCTCTCTTCTCTGATAACGTCACCGCATACTCTGTAAGCGACGACTCCATCAGAGATACAATCCGTGAGGTATATGACGAGGAGGGATACATCATCTGCCCCCATACGGCATGCGGAGAGAGGGTGAGGAGAGACCACTATAAGGATGTTCCCTCGATCGTGGTCTCTACAGCGCACCCTGCAAAGTTCGACACCGTAGTCGAACCTCTTCTCGGCGTAACAATCCCGATTCCGAAGAACCTCTACGAGATAACGAGGAAGGAGAGCCGGGCAAAGAGCATCGGAACTGACTATCACAGTCTCTTCTGAGGTTTTTCCCGGTAAACGTCTGTCTTTTTATAATAGGTGAGAAAGAGTAATGAAACGAGGCCCCATGAGATGGCGTAGGAGTACATTACTCTTTCTATTGTAGCCGTACACCATGGAATACTGAGCCATATTATCCTGAGACCGCATATTCCGAAGACTGTGAAGAGAGTCGGAATGAGGGTCTTCCCGACGCCTCTGAGGGCTCCGGAGAATATCTCTATCGGGATATAGAGTATGAATACGGGGGCGATGGTTCTCAGAATCCTCATGCCTGTGGCTATCACCGCTTCGTCTGATGTGAAGAGTCTGAAGGCGAACTTTCCGAGTGTCAGATAGAGCCCTGTCATGACGACGGCAGTCAGCGCGGACATCAGGAGGCTGTCTCTGACGCCTTTTTTAGCCCTCTCGAGTTTACCGGCCCCGTAGTTCTGTCCGACGAAAGTCGTAGCCGCGATTCCGAAAGCGTTGACTATCATCCAGAAGATTGAATCGAGCTTGTTGTATGACGCCCATGCCGCCGCAGTGTCCGTTCCGAAGCGGTTGACGTTCGTCTGTATGATCATGTTCGATATGTTGTACATGATGGACTGTATGCCACCGGGAAGTCCCAGCTGGAGCATCTTTTTGAGTATTACGGGGTCGATGTCGAAGGAGCGGGAGATGAAGTAGCGGCAGCAGTCCTTCCTTCGGCAGAGACAGATAAGGGTGATAAGCGCGGAGAGTATCTCGCTGATGACGGTGGCTTCAGCAGCCCCCTTTACTCCTCTCTTGAATACAGATATGAATACGATATCGAGGAAGATGTTCGCGACGGCACCTATGATGAGGAATATGAGCGGATCTCTCGAGTCTCCGAAGGAGCGGTAGATACCCGATGCCATATTGTAGAGGATGAGTGGAAGCGCCCCTGCAAAATATACGTGAAGATAATCCGTTGCAAGGGGAAGCACATCCTCCGGTGTTTCTATGAGTTCAAGCAGCGGGACTGTCAGCGCATAGCCGAAAACAGTGATTGCCGCGCCGAACAGAATCGAGAGTCCGATTGCAGTGTGGATGCTCTTCGAGACCCTCTCCTCGTTTCCCGCACCGTAGAACTGTGATACGATGACGGCGGCACCCGATGCAACTCCCGTGAAGAAGCCTATGATGAGGTTCGTCATCGTGCTCGTTCCTCCGCTTACGGCGGCGAGTGCCTCTTTTCCCAGGAGCTGACCCACGATTATTGCATCCACCGTGTTGTAGAGGGTGGTGAAGAGTGTTCCGAACATGATCGGAAAGAAGAACAGCAGAATCTGCTGCCAGATTACACCTTGTGTCATTGCGTTTTCCAATATTTCTTTCTTCTTCATACTGTTTCTCCATTTCACCGGAAAACCGGGGGAACGTAAGGCCATTACTGACAGAACCCACGGTTCGATCCGTGGGTTGTCGATACGTCGGAGATTCTATCCTCTTATACGATAATAGTGAAGCCGGAGAGAGTCAGATTATTCTGGCTGCGTCCATCTTTCTGAAGGCGATCTTCGTACAGGATCCCTTTCCGAAGAGAGCCTCCATCTCTTTTATGTACCTTGATAGAAGGTGGTCGGGAACATAGGCCTGTACAGTTCCGGCAAAGCCTCCCCCGTGGATTCTGACGGCGCCCTCTCCGTCGAGGATGTGCTGGCTGAGAGCGATGGCAAGCGAGAGTCCCTGCTCGCGCGGGGCCGACGACGGATAGACATTCTGGAGGAAGCAGAACGACGATGTTCCGCTTTCATTTACATTGTAGAGGAAGGTGTCTATGTCGCAGTTTCTGATTTCGTCGAGCATGAATCTCACTCTCTCGTTTTCCGTGAAGAAGTGATAGGCCCTGAGAAGTGCGCGGTCGTTTCCGAGCTTCTTTCTGAGCTCTCCGAGAGACGACATGAAGGCGTTGTAATCGACCTCTCTCAGATTCTCCTTTCCGAAGAGGGCTGCAACCTCTCTCATCTCGGGAGGAACGGAGGCATACTCGTCGGTAAGATCGGCATGGCAGCCGTGTGTATTGGTGATGACCATCGTCAGTTCGAATTCGGATAGGTCAAGCTCGAGGGGCGTGACCACAGGGTTGTCCCTGTCCTTGAAGTCTATCCCTACAATGCCGCCTGTTGCACAGCATATCTGGTCAAGGAGCCCGGAGGGTTTACCGAAGTAGACGTTCTCTGCATGCTGGCCGATTCTTGCAAGTTCCAGAGATCCCAGCTTCCCGTTGTTGTAGAGGGTGTTGAAAATCTGGGCAACAAGCACCTCGACGGAGGCCGATGAGGAAAGTCCCGAACCTACGGCGACATCTGTCATGAGGTTTGCCTCCCATCCGCCGATGGCGGTTCCCCTCTCTCTGAAAGCCCCCGCGATTCCTCTCAGAATGGAGGCCGTCGTATTCTTCTCCTCCTCGTGCACCGAAAGATCATCGAGCGAGATATTGCATACGGGAAAGCCCTCGGAGTGGAGAACAACGGTGTTGTCATCTCTTTTAGATACTGCCGCTATGGTATCGAGATTGATCGATGCCCCGATGACGAGACCGAGATTGTGGTCGGTGTGGTTTCCCGCAATCTCCGTGCGCCCTGCGGCGGAGAAGATCATCGCATTCTTTCTGTTGAAGAGCTCTTCGTGTTTTTTCACAAGAGCGGAGAAACGTCTGTCCATTGCCTCCTCGTCGTAGACCGAGCCGTAGAGCGAGGGATATATTCTGTGCAGTTCTTCGTACATGTGATAATTCTATTTCCATAGAGAACGAAATGAAAGAAGAAAATGACGGGAGGCTTGAAAAAGTTCGGAGAGAGGCTCCGGGGCCGGATAAGGCGGAGAGTGCAGAGGAACGGTTATTCATGCTGAGCCGGGACCTCTTTTTTTTCGTGAAAGACAAACCTGAAGCTGCCTTCTGCTCTCTCTTCAGGGGTTGAAAACGGGAATGTGCATTATGTCATTTTCCTTATATTGCAATTAATTAAACATGATGCGTCCGTATTATGAACGGTCCGAGCTTCCGTATCTTACCTTCTTCAATCAGTATCTCGAGTGCGCCCCTTGCGTCATCTTCACTCCAGGAGCGGAGGGAAAAGGAGCGGGAGAAGACTGTACGTCGTGTAAGCGCCTTCAGAATCATCTTCTCACTCATAATACCCCAGTATCTTATAAAGCCGAGAATCTCTCTCTCTCCTGCTCTTGTGTATTTGTCCGGGGTGCATTTGCTGCATCCCAGGCACTCCCTGTTCTCCACTTCCTCGTTCATCTTCTCGAGAAGAAGACGTCTTATGCATTCCTTTCCGGAGAACACTGATGTCAGAGAAGAGGGGTCTTTCTCACTGTAGAGAATAAAGGAGTGGGCAGCTCTTCCGTCACGTCCGGCTCTTCCCGATTCCTGCAGGAAGGAGGAGGCATCGGGAGGAACGAAAGTGTGTATGACTGATCTTATGTCGTCTTTTGATACTCCCATCCCGAATGCGATGGTGGAGGCAAGTACGCCCGAACGGGAAGACATGAACCAGTTCTCTATCGCCTTTTTCTCTTCCTTCTCCACAAGGGCATGATAGAAGCGGCTCTCGAAGCCTTTCCTTTTCAACTTCTCAGCCCATCTCTGTGTCTCGTCGCGGGAGCGACAGAAGATGACTGCGGGAAGCATCTCCTTATCCGAGAGGATATTAAACACATCGTGTTCGATATTGAGCGTCTTTACGGCATGGTAGTAGATGTTCTCCCTGTCGGCCGAACCGTGGACGATGTACGGCTTCTCGTTGTTGAAGATGAGCGAGATAATTCTGCGGCCGATCTCCCTGTTGATGGTCGCACTGAAGGCCAAGATGTTCTTCGGCCTTATGTAATCGAGCACTACCGATATCTCGAGGAGGGCGGGGCGGAAGCTTTCCCCCCATTCGAGTATCGTATGAACTTCGTCGATGACGACTGTCTCGATCAGGCTTTTAATGCTGTCGAGCTCTCCCGTCTTCATCAGGGCCAGAAGCATCTCGACGTTTGTGACTACGAGCCGGCTTTCCCCGTTTCTCAGCGCTCGGAACGCCTCCTTCCTCTCTTCTCTTGTCATGCCGCCTCTGAGGGTGACGGGATTGAAGCCGGAGAGGGTGAACCGCTTGTGCTGGTCGCTGATGAGCGCAAGAAGGGGATATATGCATACTGTCACACCCTTCAAGAAGAGCATTGGCGCCGTGAAGCACAGTGTCTTCCCGCTTCCCGTAGGAAGGGAGGCGATGAGTCTTGTCCTGCGGCCTGCCGCCTCGTTGTCGAGGATGTGACAGATTATGAGCGTCTGATAAGGCCTGAGGTAGCTGATTCCGAGCCTTTCTTTTACGATTTCTTCGAATTGTTCCTGGTCCATATAATATATAGGGCAGAAACCGGGGTTTTTTTGTTTAATTCTGTATACTTAGATTCCTATATAGGAATATAAATATTGAACTTTAATATTTGTTTCGGCTTTAAAGAAAGGGTGTCCGGAGACACCCTCTTGATCTTTATTTCGACTTCTTCGGAGGATATGCGATGATGGAGGCAATCTCCGGCTTCTTCTTGAGGTTGTTCACAAGGCCTCTTTCCCTTGCCTTGTTGACGTAGTCCGGATCCTCGAAGGAGTAGTGGAAGTTGGTATGAACATCGTATGTTCCCTTCATGAGTGCATATGCATCTTCTGTGATTACGAGCTCCTCATCTGTCGGGATGACGAAGACCTTGACAGGAGAGTCGTCAGCGCTGATGCATGTCTCTGCGTTTCTGCAGTGCGAGAGGTCGTTTTTCTTCGGGTCGATCTTGATTCCGAGAAGCTCGAGGCCTTCCGTTGCGCCGAGTCTGACGTTCTCGCCCATTTCACCGACGCCTGCCGTAAAGACGACTGCATCGACTCTTCCGAGAAGAGCGGCATAGGAGCCGATGTACTTCTTGAGTCTTCTGCACTCCATGTCGACGCAGAGCTGAGCTTTCTTGTCGCCTTTCCCGGCCATCTGGGAGACGTCACGTCTGTCAGATTTTCCGCAGAGTCCCACAAGTCCCGACTTCTTGTTGAGGATGGTGTCCATCTCCTGGACTGTGTATCCTGCATTGTTGCAGATGTAGGGGATGACTGCCGGGTCGATGTCGCCGGAGCGTGTTCCCATGACAAGACCCTCGAGCGGTGTCAGACCCATCGATGTGTCGATACATACTCCGTTCTTGACGGCACATGCGGAAGCTCCGTTGCCGACGTGGAGGATGATTACGTTCGTGTCCTTGTTCTCTTTTCCGAGCAGGACTGCTGCACGCTTTGCACAGTAGAGATGGCTTGTGCCGTGGAAGCCGTAACGGCGTACGTTGTACTTCTCATACCACTCATAGGGTACTGCATACATATATGCCTCGCTCGGCATAGTCTGGTGCCATGCAGTGTCGAGGACGATTGCCTGCGGAACATCAGGCATGAGACGGCGTGCACATTCTATACCCATGATGTTGCCCGGCATATGAAGCGGTCCGAGCGGGATGAGGGTCTTGAGCTTCTCGATGACCTCGTCCGTTACGAGCGTCGACTTCTTGAACATCTCTCCGCCGTGGAGAACTCTGTGTCCGACAGCTCCGATTTCACTCAGGTCCTTGATGCATCCGTACTCTGGATCCTGCAGCATCTTCAGAATGTAGTCGATTGCCTCGGCATGAGTCGGGGAGGAGAATTCTGCTTCATAATCCTCTTTTCCTCTGGACTTCTGTTCGATTGTCGAAACCTCCTGTCCGATTCTTTCGACAACACCCACTGTAAGGACATCCTTGTTGTCCCAGTCATATACCTGGTATTTGGCAGACGAACTGCCGCAGTTCAGGGTAAGAATAACCATTATATATCTCCTTGGTATTGGTATCTTAACCGATGATAATCCCTTAATGGAAAAATCTCCACATCCGGAAGCCAAAAAAACAAAACGAAATCAGAGATGATGAAAAAGGGAAAGTCAGGACGGCTGACTAAGATATGAAAATCCGACAGAAAAACGAATTTTGTAGAACTTTGACGATTTTTTTGACAAAAACGGCCGTTTATCGTGTTTATAAGGGTGTATGAAGGTAATTTTTCTGACATTCTTCTTGTTTGTCCTCTCGGTCACACCGGCCTCCTCCTTATCGTATTCTGTCCATTCGAACGGTACGGTGGACCTGAGGGACGGGGAAATCTCCTTTTCTGTCTCAAGGGACAGAGTAGTCATTAAAACCCCTTTATTCGCGTTCGGTGCCGTTGAGGAAGGAGGGATCATCTATGCTCTGGATCATCCCTTCTCCTCCGGCTCCCTTTCTCCTTCGTTCTCTTCCTTTTGTTCATCGGATAAAGAGGCCGGAGCTGCATTCTTCTATAAAGGATTCACACTCTTCTCTTTCTTCGGTGAAAGGGACGGGGGAGGCGTGACCTATGAGGGTGGAAAGTGGAAGGCGGGAGCCCTCTATGCTTCTCCGGGGGTGGATAATGTATATCAGAAGAAAACAATTCTCAGGACTGACCGCCACTCTCTCTGGCTCTTCGGTGCATATGAGGGTGATTGTCTCTCGACATTGGTCATGTCGTCGTTCGGATCTCTCCGCTCGTTCTCCCCGCTTTTCAAAGTGTCGCTGAAGCTGCCATCTCTCTCCCTCACGTACGGATACGGAGCCGTAGAGGCCTTCAGTGCCGGAGCCGACGGATGGGAGAGTCTCTTCGGAGCCACCATCTCGTCATCATTCTTTTCTGTCATGCATGAACTGAGGTATGAGCGCGCTCCCGTATACACCGGAGAATACAGAGACTACGAGTACAGGATAAAGGCCCGTATAGAAGGGGGAGATTTCTTCTTCTCCGACTCTGTGACGAAGAACTTCACGAACGGGAGAACGAAGAGGGAGGAGAAAATAGAGCTCGGATGGCGGGGTATTACGATAGGGTTCAATGCAGAAAAGAGAACGTTCTTCGCCTCGGTTACGAAGGGCGGCGCAGATATTACGTGGGATGACGGTAAGGCGGGGGTGAAGATAACAAAGACCATCGAAAGCTCAGGCGGAGCCTTCAGCTTCTCTCTCTCATCCTCCGGCTCGTCGAGCTGGATTTATACCTGCTCTCTCTAGTCTTTCCTCCCTTCCTTTCTTATCTTTATCAAGAAGGCTGAAATCCTTATAATAAAAGATAACTTAATGTGTGGAGGAAGATATATGAAGCTCTATAACACCATGAGCCGCAGAGTCGAGGAATTCGTACCTATAAAGGAAAACAAGGTGTCGATGTACTGCTGCGGACCTACTGTATACAACTACGCACATATCGGGAATCTGAGAACATTCATTTTTGAAGATATACTCAAGAGGACGTTCCTCTATGACGGATACGATGTGACGCATGTCATGAACATAACCGATGTGGGGCATCTCACAGGCGACGGAGACGAAGGTGAGGACAAGCTCGGAAAGAGAAGCCGCGAGACGGGACGGAGCGTCTGGGAGATCGCAGCGTTCTACACCGACGCATTCTTCAATGACGAGAAGGCCCTCAACATAATCAGGCCCGATATCGTATGCAGGGCAACCGACCATATAAACGACATGATCGCACTTATCAGGGTTCTCGAGGAGAAGGGTCATACCTACACCTCGGGCGGCAACGTCTACTTCTCGATAGATACCATCAGCGATTACGGAAAGCTTGCCGGTCAGAGTCAGGACGAGAAGATGAGCGGCGCCCGTATCGAAGTCGACGGCAACAAGCGCAATCCCAAGGATTTCGTTCTCTGGTTCACGAACTCCAAGTTCGGCGAACAGGCGATGATGTGGGACAGCCCCTGGGGTAGAGGCTATCCCGGATGGCATATCGAGTGTTCGGCGATGAGCATGAAGTACCTCGGGCCCCATTTCGACATACACTGCGGCGGTATTGACGCAATACCCGTTCATCATACAAATGAAATAGCCCAGAGCGAGGCCGCAACGGGCACGAAGTGGGTCAACTACTGGTGCCACGGAGAGTTCCTCCTCAACGACAAGGGAAAGATGAGCAAGTCCTCGGGAGAGTTCCTGACGCTCCCCGTTGTCGTCAGTCACGGTTACGACGCCCTGGATTACCGCTATTTCTGCCTCTCGGGACACTACCGTACCCAGCTCAAGTTCAGCTGGGAGGCTCTCGACCACGCAAAGAGCGCAAGGGAGAAACTCGTTTCGACTGTTGCCATCCTCAAGAAGAACAGTGCTCCGTCCGGGTCTCTTTCGGAGAAGGCCGAAGGCTGGAGGACGGCATTTAAGAGCGCCATGAACAACGACCTCAGATCCCCCGAGGCTCTCGCAGTCATGTGGACGATGCTCAAGGACAGTGAAATAAGCGGCGGCGAAAAGCTCGCTCTTCTCTACGACTACGACAAGATACTCGGACTCGAACTCGAGAAGGTCGAGGCAAAGAGCATGGAGCGTGTCGGCAGCGAGAAGGAGTGGAAACTCCTCGAGGAGCGTGCCGAAGCCAGAAAAAGGAAGGACTGGGCGAGGGCAGACGAGATCAGAGATGAGCTTCTTTCTCTCGGCTACATTGTAAAAGATACTCCCAGTGGAGCGGTTCTCGAAAAAACGGTGTAACCTTTGTATAGGAAAAATTGTTAGTAAGATGGAAATAAAAAGTACCAACAGGGACGATTTCAGGAAAGTATACGATGAGAACTATACTCTGCTGATGCAGGTGAGCATACACATCGTGTACAACCAGGAGATCGCAGAGGACATAGTCCAGGAAGCCTTCGAGCGTTTCTTCATAAAGAACATGAGCTTCCCGAGCATGGATGATGCGAAGTACTGGCTCCTGAGAGTGACTAAGAATCTCGCCCTCAACCACCTGAAGCACAACAAGCGCGAACTGCAGCTTGTCGAGAAGGTGAAGAAGATGCCCGGAAGCGAAACGGCGAACTACACCGACTCCGCGAAGACGGTCATAGAAGAGGAGGAGAGAAAGAGGGTCAGGGCCGCCGTGGAGGCGCTCCCGGACAACCTGAGGCTGGTGATCCAGCTCAAGGAGTATTCGGGCCTCGACTACAAGGCTATCGGGAAGGTGCTCGGTATTTCTGAAACTAATGTAAAGGTCAGGGTGCACAGAGCCAGACGCAAGCTCGAGAGCCTTCTGACTTCGGAGGAAAGAGATGTGTATTGATCTGCAGATGCTGTCGGCATATATGGACGGAGAGCTCGCCGAGCCCTACAGGACTCAGGTGGAGGAACATCTGCTGCACTGTGCAACATGCCGCAATCTTCTCCATTCGATGGAGGGACTGGACAGAAAGATCCGGGATGATTCGTTCTCCGAAGAGGAACTCGACAGAAACAAGGAAGCCGTATTCGAGAAGCTGGACAACAAGTTCTTCAGGGAGAAGAACAGAATCAGCATATTCCGCCGCAGGATACAGATGAGCGTGCCCGCGATGATAGCAACCGCCGCCGCGGCGACATTCATCTTTGTCGGAGGCTTTGTCCTCTTCGGCTCCAATGCCGGACAGACAAGCGATATTCTCCCCTCGTTCAACGTCAACGCCGGTGCCGAGAATGTCAGATACGTCTCGAACAGCGACAGCCTGGACAACTACTCGCTTGAGGAGATACTCCAGTACCTCGACAGCAGGGGCTACAACGTCGATATTTCGATAAAGGGTCTTCAGCCCCTTGAAGTAAGCGGAGAGTAAAGACGGTGCAGGGTGACCTGCACTTAATTTTTTTCCGTGTCCTGCCGCGGTAATTGTTCCTTACACTTCTTTCTGATAAACTTTCCTTCGAAACGGAGGATAAGATAACCAGATGAAAGCCGTAGAACTCAGCAAGGCTTACAACCCGAAGGATTTCGAAGATCGTATCTACAACGAATGGAAAGATAAGGGCGAATTCGGCCCGAAGGACGGAGAGGGACATTTCTCCGTCGTCATGCCGCCTCCGAACGTCACAGGTGTCCTTCACATGGGACACGCCCTCAACAACAATCTCCAGGACATCATCGTCAGATACAAGAGGATGAAGGGGCTGCCGACACTGTGGGTGCCGGGAACCGACCATGCGGGAATCGCGACGCAGAACGTCGTCGAACGCCAGCTTGCAAAGGAGGGACTGAGACGTCAGGATCTCGGGCGCGAGAAATTCCTCGAACGCACATGGCTTGTCAAGGAGAAGCATCACGATATCATAAAGAGCCAGCTCGAGAAGCTGGGATGCTCCTGTGACTGGAATCATGAAAGATTCACTATGGACGAGGGCCTCAGCAGAGCTGTGCGCGAAGCCTTCGTCACGCTCTACGAGAGGGGCCTCATCTACAAGGGCAACTATCTTGTCAACTACTGCCCGAAGTGCGGAACGGCACTTGCGGACGACGAAGTCGAATACGAGAACGTCCCGGGAAAGCTCTACGACGTCAGATATCCCTACAGCGACGGCTCGGGATGGATTACTGTTGCCACCACACGTCCCGAAACCATGTTCGGTGATATGGCGGTAGCCGTCAATCCGACAGACGAACGCTATAGGGACGTCGTCGGAAAGACTGTACATCTCCCGCTCACCGACCGTGACATTCCGATCATCGCCGACAGCTTCGTCGAGAAGGACTTCGGAACCGGTATGGTCAAGATAACGCCGGCACACGACCCCAACGACTGGGAATGCGGAAAGAGACACAATCTCGAGCCGCTGAATATCCTGAACGGGGATGGAACACTCAACGACAACTGCCCGGAGAAATACCGCGGCCTCTCCGCTCAGGAAGCGAGGAAGCTCGTTGAGGATGACCTCAGAGAGCAGGGCTACCTTGTAAAGGAGACACCGTACAACCACGATGTCGGTCACTGCTACCGCTGCCACACAGTCGTCGAACCGTACCTTTCCGAGCAGTGGTTCGTCAGAATGCGCTCGATGGCCGACAAGGCGATAGATGCATGGAAAAATGGTGATATCAACTTCTACCCGAAGAGATGGGAGAACACATACCTTCACTGGATGGAGACCATCAAGGACTGGTGCATCTCGCGTCAGCTCTGGTGGGGACACAGAATTCCAGTATGGTACTGCAAAGACTGCGGTGAGATGATAGTGTCGCGTACGGATGCTGTGGAGTGTCCGAAGTGTCATTCGCACAATCTCGAACAGGAGAGCGACGTACTCGATACATGGTTCTCCTCCTGGCTCTGGCCGTTCAGTACACTCGGCTGGCCGGAGAAGACAGAGGATTTCAAGCGCTTCTTCCCGACGAACACCCTTGTCTCGGCATACGACATCATCTTCTTCTGGATCAGCCGTATGATCATGGCAAGCGAGGAATTTCTGGGCGTTGCACCCTTCAGGGACATCGTGATCACGGGACTCGTGAGAGATACGCAGGGAAGAAAGATGAGTAAGAGCCTCGGAAACGGAATCGACCCCCTGGAGGTCATCGACCAGTACGGAGCCGACGCTACGAAGTTCACGCTCTGCTACCTTGCGGCGCAGGGACAGGATGTCAAGATCGACATGAACTCCTTCTCTCTCGGCTCGAGGTTTGCCAACAAGATATGGAACGCAACGAGATTCCTCCTCATGAACCTCGAGGGAAGAGAGCTCGTATCTGTCACCCGAGACAAACTCTCCGTAATGGACAGATGGATCTACTCCTCACTTTCCTCGACTATCAGGGCTATCGACAGCGCGATGGACGGCTATCACTTCAACGATGCGGCATCTGCTGTATATTCCTTCTTCTGGAATGATTTCTGCGACTGGTACATCGAGTCCAGCAAGCAGAGACTCCTCCACGGAACAGACGAGGAGAAGAACATCCAGGTCTCCATCATCATGGACATTCTCGAGATATCGATGAGGATGATGCATCCTTTCCTCTCGTTCCTTACCGAGGAGATATATCAGAAGCTTCCGAACCACAAAGGTGATGTCATCTCCGCTCCGTTCCCGACTGCGAAAGAGGAATGGGCGGACGCAGAGGCTGACGGGGCGATTGTGTACCTCAGGGAGATTGTCAGAACAATCAGAGCCGCACGCAGCTCTCTCGGAATCGGACCGGAAAAGAAGATCAAGGTTGTTCTCAGACCAGATGCGGCAAGCCGCTATAAAGCTTTCCTCGATGATGAGAAGAACACGCTTTCCTCATTCGTCGGCTCGGGATGCTTCATAATCGACACCGACGGAAAGGAAGACGTCGAAAAGCAGTTCCCCGTCCACGGACAGGGCTTCGAAGCATTCATATTCGCCCGCGACGCAATCGACGTCGAGGCCGAAATAAAGAGACTTTCGGGAGAGAAGGCGAAGGCCGAAGCATCTCTCGAGGGAAGTCTGAAGAAGCTCTCGAACGAGAACTTTCTCTCTCACGCAAAGCCTGAGGCTGTGGAGAAGGAGAGAAGCAAGAAGGCCGAGTTCGAGGAGACAATAAGAAAGAGCAGCGAACATATCGCACTGCTCGAGTCCCTCAGATGATTCTGTACTCACATATATAAGACCTCCCGTCGGGGAGGCCTTATATTTCATTCCTTTTCCGCCTTTACTTCTTCAAGTATTTCGGCTCTTCTCGTCTTACTCAGCTTCATTATTGCGGAAAGTGCATTCCTTGCCTTTGTAGCGCTTGTCTTGTAGCCGTACTTCCCGAACTTCTCGTTTTCAGAAAGATAGATGTCGATTTCATTTTTCAGTTCATCATGAGTCGCCATTCACTGTTCTCCTTTTTGTTTTTCTAAATACTACCACAGCTAGCGTCGATGGCAAGAAAAAAACGTCAAAGAACACTAAAAAAAGCGGCTTTCAGACCGCTTCTCCCTTCCATATGAACTTCTTTCCCCTCAGACGGGTATATACACAGTGCAGATACATGACACATATGAGCGTTATCGAGAGCGAGCCCGAGAGACTTGTAGAGATGCGGAAGCGGAGGCGTCTGCATGCAAAGTACCAGCTTACGTTGGTTGCAATCCATCCCAGAAGAGTCACCAGAAGCATTCCGTACTCCCCCCATATTATGTAGAGCGGCGTCAGGAGGGGCGCAAAAGATACGAGGGAGAGGAAGATGACGGCGAGGATTAGGAGGGAGAACATCCAGATGGTGGGGTCGAAGACCCCTGCAAGAGAGCGCTCTATTCCCCTGAAAGCCTCTCCTCCCGTGTCGTACATCCTGCAGCAGACGTTCTCGCTGAGGGTGGTGAATTCATATTTCTTTTTCTTCTTCAGGAAGGCCTTGATTATTCCGATGTCGTCGCATATCTGATCCCCCACAGCCTCGTATCCTCCCACTTCGTCGTATGAACTCTTCTTCATCATGATGAACTGTCCGATTCCGATTGCGAATGATGATACCTTCAATGCATTGAAGATGAAGTGGGGGATGCAGACGTTGGAGAAGACCATGCTGGCAGTGATGGTGCGTGCGGAATAGGACTTGGAGTATTCGGCGGGAAAGCCCGAGAGTATGTCGAGATTGTCAGCCTCCATTATCTTCAGGGCCGTAAGGACACTCTTCGAGCGGTGTGTCGTGTCGGCGTCGGTGCATAGAAGATATTCGCCCTTTGCATGCGGGATGAGATTGAGAAGGGCGTTCATCTTCCCGTGCGTCATGTATCTCTTCTCCCCGGTCTTGTAGCCCCTCACTCTCGGATCCTTCTTCTCGAACTCCTCGATAATCTCCCACGTCCTGTCTGTGGAGCGGTCGTCGATTACGAGAATCTCGATGTTCCTGTACTCCTGGTCGAGCATCGACTGCAGCAGAACTCCGAGGTTTCTCTCCTCGTTTCTTGCGGGTATTATGACTGAAACGAGGGGATTGTGTTCGAGCCTGTATTTCTCCGCCCGTCTGTTGATCCTGTGAAAGCGTATTCCGTTGAGCGCGGTGCATAAGAGGAGCCAGCCTCCGAAGACGGCGCTCATGTACATTATTACAGTCAGAAAGATTTTCACTTTTTACTCAGTTTCTCCTTCAGTTCAAGAATGGTCGGCTCACCGTGGTAGATATCCAGGGCAAGGGCGAGGTATTCCTTCGCCGATGAATAGTCCTTTCTGTTGTAGTATGCAGTCGCAAGTGCTCCGTATAGCGAGTAGAGGTCGCTCTCCGACATATTCTCCCTCTCCCCGAGGAGGGGAAGAAGTTCCTTTATGGCGTTCTTGTTGGAGCCTCCCGCTATCTGGGGCGTGTAGATGAGTCTCCATGCATTCATCAATACTACATAGATTTCGTCGCTGTGGGATGCATAGAGTTCCTTGGTCATGGAGGAGTTCTCCATTCCCTTGAACATGTCCTTCGAGATGTAATACGAGGCCGAGGAGTAGTCGGTGCGGCTTATCAGGGCAAGTATGTCGCTCCTGCCATCCATCTCGTCGACGGCTGTTTTGTCGAGCGCAAGGTGCTTCTCCGCCTCATCCTTCCTGTCGTTGTCGACGAGGTATCGCACCATGTTGTATTCCGCTCTCGCCCTCTCTTCTGCCGTCAGATTTCCCGAGAGATATTTCTTGTAGAGACTTTCGACCTCGGAGATGCCGTCGTTGCATTTCACGGCACGTATGAAGGCCTGCCACTCGAGGTTGTTGTTATACTTTTTATAGCTGTCCGTATATGAAAAGAGCAGGGAGGACATAGTCAGAAGGAGAATAAGGATGACAGTCGTTTTCTTCATTGTTGATCGGTTCCTCAGATATATTTTATGTCGGAGAGCTTGCGGATTATATAGCCTTCCTTCAGCGGGAGCTCTGTCTTTATATAACCCTTCTTCATATGGTCGAGCTGCAGAAGCGGGAAGCCGTTTTCGTCAAGGAGCGTGCAGCTCTTCTCCGTCAGAAGGGGAACATCGGGCCCTATGAACTCGAGCTCGTCTCCGCGCGCGATATGATTGCGGCACCTTATTTCCCACACACCCTTTTCCTTCTCCTCTCCGATGGACCCCAGGAAAGTGTAGTTGCGCTCGTATCCGTAGCTCGTCGGACGTGACACATCGTCCTCCCTCTTCGTCTCGAAGGGGCCGGGGGAGTAGAAGAAGCCCGTGGTGAACTCGCGGTGCGAGACGTCGAATATGTCACGCTTGTAGCTCTCGAGCTCCGGATCATTGTCGATAGCCTTGCGGTAGGCACGCGTCACTACTGCAACGTAGTATATGCTCTTCATGCGGCCTTCGATTTTGAGCGAATCGAGTCCCGCGGTCTTGAGATCGTCTATGTGATCGATCATGCAGAGATCCCTCGACGAGAGAATGGCCGTATAGCCGTCCTTTTCCTCGACGGGGAAGAAGACGCCGGGTCTCTCCTCCTCTTCGATGGCGTAATGGAGACGGTAGTTCCATCGGCATGTGTGGGCGCAGTCTCCCCTGTTCGCGGAGCGTCCCGCGAGAGCCGCGGACAATATGCACCGCCCCGAGTAGGCCATGCACATCGCACCGTGCACGAATGCCTCGAGCTCGATGTCGGGAACTCTGTCCTTTATTCTCTTTATATCGTCAAGGGATGCCTCCCGTCCGAGGATTATCCTTTTGAAGCCCATGTCCCTGTACATCTTTGCACTGCCTGAATTGAGACAGCTCGCCTGTGTCGAGAGATGGAGCTCCTTATCGGGGAAATACTTCTGGAAGAAGGGGACAGTCCCTATGTCGCTGACGATGAACGCGTCGAATGGCCAGAGGGCGATCTCGTCCTTCATGCTCTCCAGCTCCTCGATCTGGCTCTCTCTGAAGAGTATGTTCATCGTGCAGTAGAGCTTTTTACCGCTTTTTTTCTTTATCGCCCTGACCTTTTCGAGTTCGTCGGAGGGAAAGTTGTCCGCATTGGCCCTGAGTGAGAACTTCGTAAGTCCCATGTACGCCGCATCTGCGCCGAAGTTGAAAGCCGTTTCCAGCTTTTCGTAGTTCCCCGCCGGGGAGAGCAGTTCTATTGCCATGTTCTGAACGCCTTCGAGAATGCCTCGGCCTGGAGGGCGAGCTGTGCTTCCTTCTCCTCTTCTTCCTTCTCGTTATTCTTTTCCGAAATCTTTTCGAGCTCTTCGTTTGTGAGTCTCTCTGTCGTCTCGGAGGGGAATGCGATTGCGATAACATCGAGTATGGTCTTCGCAGTATGGAAGACGACATCGCCTTTCACCTCCGCGTCAAGCTTCTCGAGGTCCCTTATGTTGTCATAGGGGATGATGATCTCCCTGATGCAGTTGCGTCTTGCCCCCAGGATCTTCTCCTTGAGACCGCCGATTGCCTCGACCTTCCCCGTGAGGGTGAGCTCTCCAGTCATGGCGAGCTTCTCCTTGACAGATAATCCCCTGTACATGCTCCAGAGAGCGCAGAAGAGCGTGATTCCCGCACTCGGGCCGTCCTTCGGAACTGCCCCCTCTGGGCAGTGGAGGTGAACGGAGTTCTTCTGGAAGAACTTCATGTCGAGACCCCTCAGCCATGCTTCGTGCCTCACAGTTGACCATGCTATCGAAACCGATTCCTTCATGACGTCCCCCAGCTGCCCTGTGACCTTGAGGTCCCCCTTCTCGGGGATAGCCACAGCCTCTACGGGGATTACATCGCCGCCGAATGCAGTCCATGCAAGTCCCATGGCCATGCCGACGGTGTCCGCAACGATAATCCTGTCGCTGGGGAAGGGCGGAAGCCCCAGGTATGTTTTGAGGTCCTTCGGCGTGATTTTCACCGTCTTTCTCTCCTCCTCGGGGGTCTCGAGAATCTTGAGGGCCACCTTTCTCATGACCTTGTCTATCTCGTTCTTGAACTGCCTCACTCCGGCCTCCCTTGCGTATTCCTCTGCAATGAGGGAGAGGGCCTTGTCATCGAACTTTATCTCCTTCTTCCCCAGGCCGTTCTTCTTCAGAAGGTCCGGTACGAGGTATTCCTTACCTATATGGAGTTTCTCCATCGGCGTGTAGCCGCTCATCTCGATGATTTCCATCCTGTCGAAGAGAGGACGCGGAAGGCGCGAGAGGTCGTTGGCCGTTACGATGAATAGAACCTTCGAGAGGTCGTAGGGAAGGTCGAGGTAGAAATCTCTGTAGTTGACGTTCTGCTCGGGGTCGAGAACCTCCAGGAGTGCGCTTGCAGGGTCTCCGTTGTAGCTCTGTCCCATCTTGTCGATCTCGTCGATTAGGATTACGGGATCCGTGACGCCTACAGTCTTCACCGCCTGGATGAGCTTGCCCGGCATTGCGCCGACATAGGTGCGCCTGTGTCCCTTGATCTCCGCCTCGTCCCTCATTCCTCCGACGGAGAAGCGGTAGAATTTTCGTCCCAGAGCCTTTGCTATCGAGGATCCGACACTTGTCTTACCGACACCCGGAGGGCCTGCGAGGCAGATTACGGCACCCTTGCTGTTCTGGGCCTTGAGGCGGGATGCGAGGAATTCGACTATCCTCTCCTTGACCTCCTTCATTCCGTAGTGGTCCTTCTCGAGCTGTTCCTTGACCTTGATGATGGAGTAGGAGGGAGCCTCGTCGGTGAAAGAGAAGGGAAGATCGAGAATGGTCTCGATGTAGAGCTTCGTGAGCATGTACTCGGGGTTCATTGTGTCGAGATAGGAGAGCTTCTCAAGCTCCTTGTCGACAGCCTCTCTGTACTGGGGCGGAAGCTCCTTTGCCGCCGCGCGTTCGAAGATGTCGCCCTTCTTTGCTGTCTTCGGGTCCAGCGGAGCGCCGCCGCGGAGGGCGGTAAGCTCTCCGTTGAGAGCTTTGATCTGCTCCTTGAGGATGGCCTCCTTGTTTCTCATCTTGACGCGCTCGATGTATTCCTGCTTGACCTGCTCCTCCTTCTCGAGGACCTCCTTCTCGCCTGCGATGTAGGAGGTGAGGGTGGTTATCCTCTTTCTCGTGTCGGTCTCCTCGAGAATCTCCTGCAGGAAATCCTTCGGAGCCGAGGCAAGCGCCGATGCGCAATACCAGCATACGGCTTCGGGGTTGTCGAAGTTGGCGATGTTGATCTCCGTCGTCAGATTGAAAACGCTGGTCTTTCCAAGCGACGATACAAGGTCCTTGAGAACCCTTGTATAGGGCTGGATGATCTTTGCCGATACCGGCTTGTCCTTCAGCACTTCGCCGTCTGCGAATACCGGGACGTCCCCGTATATGTAGCGTGTTACCTTCACTCTCTTGACCGTAGTGGTGAAGAGGTGGATGCAGGAGTTCGGCAGTTTGATGTATTTCGTTATCTTCACGAGTGTTCCGACCTGCCTGAGGGACTTCTCGTCTTCATTCTCCTGCAGTACGGCGAGGAAATAGCCGTCGTGCTCGAGCGCCCAGTTCACGGTTCTGAGATCGCTCTGGCGTGCTATCATGAGCGTCGTGAGAGTCTCGGGGAAGAGAGGTCTCTTAATAAGAGGGAGCACCGGTATTTCAGTTATGGTATCTGTTGAAAACTTGTCTTCCATTTTCTTTATCCTTGCTTGTTCACAGACAAATATAACATAAAAAGGGACAAACGTCGGGCCGGCGGGGGAAAAAACTCAAAATAACCATAAAGGCCCCTTAAAAGTGTTGCATTTTGTTGCAGGTGTGTTATCCTCTCCATAAAGGAAGTTAAGAAAATGGACGAAAAACTCATTGTTATCGCAATCGGCGGTAATTCATTAATTGAAGATAGTAAGCACGTGACGGTAAGGTCACAGTATGATGCGGCAAACAAGACCGCAATGCACATCGCACGCCTTGTGAAGGCCGGGAACAGAGTTGTCATCGCACACGGCAACGGACCCCAGGTCGGCTACATCCTAAGACGGGCGGAGATAGCATCCACAGAGCTCCACAGCGTCCCGCTTGACAGCTGTGTTGCCGACACGCAGGGTGCAATCGGCTACCAGCTCCAGATGGCTCTCGACAACCAGATGGCTCTCGACGGCATGAAGAAGAACATCGCGACAGTCGTTACCCAGGTCGAAGTCAGGGATGACGACCCGTCATTTACAAAGCCGACAAAGCCCATCGGCTCCTTCATGAGCGAAGAGGTTGCAATGGAGCATAAGGAGAAGGACAACTGGAGTGTCGTAGAGGACGCTGGAAGAGGATGGAGAAGGGTCGTTGCATCGCCCAAGCCGGTATCCATCATCGAACTCGAGACTATAAAGTGCCTTCTCGACAACGGCATCATCGTCATCGCGGCAGGCGGCGGCGGTATTCCCGTAGTCAAGGCTGCAGACGGCACACTCTCGGGAAGGGAGGCTGTCATCGACAAGGACCTTGCGGCTGCAATGCTTGCCAGGGACCTCAATGCCGACATGTTCGTAATATCGACAGCAGTGCCGAAGGTATGTCTCAACTTCGGCAAACCCGATCAGAAGACACTCGACGAGATGACTGTGGCCGAGGCTGAGAAGTATATGGGTGAGGGACACTTCGCCCCCGGCTCCATGCTTCCGAAGATCCAGGCCCTCACAGACTTCGTCAGATCAAGCGGCAACATCGGAATCGTAACAGATCCGGAGAACCTCTATGATGCAGTATACGGGGATATGGGAACGAAGGTTGTGAAGGGCTGATTATTTCCTTTTGACCAGAAGGGGCAGGGCCTCTGCAGTGTACAGGAGAAATGCCGTCACTGCGGGGGCCCATATATTCTGAATGAGAAATGCCGGAAATACGAGCCTTACGATAACAACTGCCACAAGAATGCCGTCCATGACGAGGGCGCACTTATGAAGAGCTCTCTCCATCCTTCTTTTTCCGATACTCATGAAATGCAGCACCCCCTGTACAAGACAGAGCGGCGTGATTATGAGGATATTGAGATTGTCATGTGTTACGTAGTGTATCGTGAAGAAGGAGAAGAAAATCAATAAAAGGCTCATGAGGCCGAAGAATGTGAAGACGACGCCGAGAAGAAAATCAAAGGTGCCGTGGTGCTTCGTATAAGAAGCGGCAAGCGACATGAGGAGCAGCACGAGGCCGAAGAGGAAGGAGTAGAAGACAAAGGGCCATTTTCCGGGAGTAGCCTTTCTGTTCTGAGTTTCGTAGAGCACACTGCTCTCCGTCTGCTGGTATTCCTCTACAGCCTTTTCAAGAGCCGACGGAAGATAGCAGTCCTCCCACCTCGTGGTCTCCCTGTCGACAGAGGATCCGAGAAGATAGTTGATGATCCAGCTCGAGAAGAAAGTCGAGCGCGAGAGATGCCTTGCAACACCGGTCCGGATAGTTTCCCCGCTTTTCTGACTCTTCAGCCAGCTTTCGAATTCTCCCCCCGTCGCCCATGAGTAGATATCGCGGAGGCGGGTTGCGCAGTTGTCGCTGAAGTAATCATAGAGGTATGTCCTGTTCTCCTCCTCGGTGTTGTATACGAGGAAGGAGTAGAGCGCCTTCTTCTGAGAGCTGTCGAGATCGAGTTCGAGAAGCGAGACCGTCCTGTCCGCGCTTTCGAGGTCGGCGATGCGGTAGAGCGCCCAGGTCTCCCACACCTCATAGTAAAGCTTTCCGAGAATGAAGTTCGGAATGAACGTCTCGTCGAAGGTGAAGATTCCGTAGTCGAATGCGACAGGAGAATTCCCCCCGCACTCTATGACGAACGCCGAATGCCCGAAGTTCTCCCATATCGCGGAGCCTTCTCCTCCCGTGAGGAGATAAATCTTCATGCTTTCATAGAACTCCTCTTCATCCTCTCTCACATCCTCCCTCTTGAAGGATGCAAGCTCCTCCTCACTCGAGAAGAGACCGTCTCTGAGAACGACGCCGGAGTGGAGCGGAAGAAGCATGATAAAGGCCGTGAGCATTACGAGAAAACGTTTCATCCCGGTTATCTTAAACGCAAAATCCAGCTTGATAAAGACTCCATTCCTTCTCGCGGACATCCAGGATGAAAAAAGCATACAGCCGGCCGAAATTCCGCATATATTACACATTATGACAATTTGTTATAAAATAAAGAAAAGTCTATTCATTGACAGCACTTTCTCCTGTGGGATATACTAGCCATCAAAGATGAAAACAGGGAGAAATAACATGAAAAGAATACTCTTCTTGACTGCAGTCATTCTTTCCGCCCTCATGCTCATTGTGTCATGTGACAACAAGAACAACGAACCGGAAGCAAAAACATACAGTGTCCTCTTCGATTACGATAACGGCTCCGGCTTCGGCACGACGGAAGTCAAAGAAGGGGAGAAGGTCGAGAAACCTGCCGACCCTGAAAAGACAGGATATACGTTCATGGAATGGCAGCTAAACGGTGAAACTTATGACTTCGAAAACACCGTCACAGCAAATATCCTTCTCAAGGCCGTATGGACTATCAAAAAATACAAGGTGACGTTCAATACTAACGGAGGAGATCCTTCATCCTATAACACGCAGGAAATCGAGTACGGGAGCAAGGCAGAAGATCCCGGGAAACCGTCAAAGAACTCATCTAATTTCGGCGGTTGGTTGTATGATGGTGACAAGGAGTTCAGTTTCGACACTGAGATAACCCGTGATTATGACCTCACGGCAAAATGGAATGTTTATATACTGATAAATGATTTTAAAGACGTTACATTCAACGTCGATGGGGATACCACCATAGTGTCTTCTCAGAGTATCAGGAAATACAGTTATGCCCATAAGCCTGCGAAGGATCCTGTCAGCAACTATAAGACATTCAAATTCTGGAGTGCAGACAAAGAGAACGAATTCAATTTCGAGACAACACAAATAACCAGTGATACAACTCTTTATGCTGTATGGGAGGATGACATCTATTATGTAGGAGGCAGAGGTCCTGCCGGAGGATATATCTTCTATGACTGCGATGCAGATAATGAATCCGGAAATGCAGACGGTCTGATTTCATCAATCTGCGGCTGGCGCTATCTTGAGGCTGCGCCGGGAGATTTGAAAGGAAAATATATCTTCGGATATTATGCAGTCAGCGGTACATCTGCAAAGGTTGGAACTTATACCGAAGTCGGAAAAGGCCTGGAGAATACGTATGCAATCGAGAAGGTTATGGTAGAGGCTAATAATGCGGCACTCAACTGTAAAACATACAGCATCACATCAATTGACGGGATAAAATATGATGACTGGTTCTTGCCTTCTATAGATGAACTCAAGTTGATGTATAACAACCTTTTTAAGAACGATCTGGGATCATTTCCTACAGGCTCTTCAGGTAATACTTATCTGTCAAGTTCCGAGTCCGAAGCCGGTGCGCCATATGTCATGGATTTCTGGTATAAAACTGCGGAGGATACGCCCGCTGTCTCTCAATATAACTTTGAACGCAGTGTCCGCCCCGTCCGGAGGTTTTGATCACGGAATTTATCAGACAAAGCGCTCTCTCTGTCGTGGAGGGCGTTTTTTATTCGATATGTCTGGCATGGGGGTATGTTGAGCAGACTCGGTTTGTTGGGTGTGGTACGCGTAGAGAGCTGCTATTTATGAAAGAGCTCCCTCTACCTTTATTCTTTTACTTTCCTGTTTGTGTTATACTCCTTCCCGTATGGAAAGAGACTTCAAGACACTCGGGATCATAATAAAGAAGGAGAACAGGGGCGAGAGAAACGCCCTGGTTACGCTTCTTACTCCTGACAGCGGTCTTGTCGAGGCTCTCTCCTTCGGCGGAGGCCGTGGGGCTTCGAGCTTCCGCATCCCTCTCTACGGAGAGGGTGTATTCTCCCTCGAGAGGAAGAACGGGAATGCCGTCTACCTCAAGGATTGTGATATCATAAGCGAACACGAGTGGGTGAAGGACAGTATAGAGGGCGTTGCATGGGCGGGGCTCATGAGTGAGCTCGTCATAAAGGCGAGGGTTGTCGACAACGCCGTCTACAAGCTTTATACATCTGTGCTTGACAGGATGGAAGGGGATGAAGGGGGGAAGTGCGCTGTCTACTTTATGACGCATTTTCTTCTTCTCCAGGGTCTCAGCGGAGACTGGGAGAACTGCCCGTCCTGCGGAAGGACGTACGGGGAGGGGGAAGTTCTGGGCTTTTCGACTGTCACAGGTACGGCTGTCTGCTCTTCGTGTGACACACTCTCGTCCGCTCTCGTTCTTCCGCCCAATGCCAGAAGCTATCTCATGTGGGTGTCCCGCAGCCCCGTGGAAACTGCACTCGGCTGGAATATATCCCCCGGGGCCCTTTCAAGGATCCGGAGCTACCTTGTCAGGACGCTGAGGTATGCATTCCCGGCAAGGCTCAAGAGCCTCGACTCCGGTTTAATCAGTTAAGGAAATGATTTACATATGAAGACAACAATGAATACTCCCGATACGGATTACGTACAGAGAATTACCGAGAAGTTCTCCCTTCCCGTCCTCACGGCGTCGGTCATGAGCAGACGCGGCATTAAGGAAGAGGATGTGAAGTACTACCTCGAAGACGACATCGTCTACCAGCACAGTCCCTTCACAGTAGATGACGTCTACTCCGCAATAGAACGCATCGAGGAGGCACTCGATAAAACGGACGGGAAGGAGCAGGAGAAGATCCTGATCTTCGGCGACAGGGACACTGACGGCATAACCTCGACGGCAATCATGTACAAGACACTGAAGAAGCTCGGGGCGGAGAATCTCTCGACGAGACTCCCCCACGGGGACGAAGGCTACGGCCTCAGCCCCGGCCTCGTCAGCGAGATAATCGACGGAGGATGGACGCTCGTCATCACCGTCGACAACGGCATCAGTGCTGTAGAGGAGATAAAAACTCTCGAAAAGAACGGCGTCGATGTAATAGTGCTTGATCATCATCTCTCGCAGGACGTTCTTCCTCCCGCAGTCGCCATATTCGACCCGAAGGTCGAAGGTTCGGGCTATCCGTTTTCCGGTCTTGCAGGATGCGCCGTTGCCGCGAAGCTGAGCTGGGCACTCCATTTCTCGCGTACGCCTCTCTACAATTCATCGGTGATCCTTCTGCATGCAACACTGGGAAACGACACTGTCGGAGTGAATGCAGTGAGGCTGGAGAACCTTGTTGAGGTTTCCCGCTGCTCTGACGAATTCGTCATCGGAGAGAAGGGCTCTCTCTATTCGTCTCCGCTTCTGCCGTTCCTCTCGAGCGGAACTCCCGTCGTAGTACTTGACAGGGAGACAGAGCTCACGCTTCTGAGAAAGGCATTCGGAAACGGGGTGGACATATCACTCGAGGAGTTCAGACCGACGCTTGAGAAGGTGATTCCCGCAGCCAGGGGAAAGTCGCTCTTCGACCTTGCGATGCGCTCCCGCTCCGCCCTCTATTCGTCGGGGCCGAGAGAGATCGAGACACTTGTCAGCCTTTTCAGAAGTGCCTCAATCTATTCGTTTCCGTCACTCACGAAGGAGTTCGAGGAGATTCAGGTACTCGAGGCAATCGGAACCATTGCGGATCTCATGCCTGTAACTGATGAGAACAGACTCATTGTGAAGAAGGGGCTGAAGCTGCTGTCGACCCGCCCCCCCGAGACACTTTCGTACCTTTTATCGAAGCAGGGCCTTATCGGGCATCCCGTCAGTGCACAGAATGTCTCATTCAAGATAGCGCCTGTTCTCAACGCATCGGGAAGGATGGGGGAGCCCGAGATAGCGCTCTCGCTCCTTCTTGCCTCCTCCTATGCTGATATCACCAGTCTCACGGACAAGCTCCTCTCGCTCAATACTGCACGGCAGAAGAACGAGGAGGATGTACTGGGCTCCGTGTCGCCCATCGCGCTCGAGTCCTACGAGAAGACAGGCGGCAGATTCATCATCGTCTACGACGAGTCAATTCCGAGGGGACTCACGGGCTCCATTGCAAGCAGACTCTCGAACGAGAAGAACGTCCCCTCCCTTGTTCTTGCATCCTCCGAAGGTGCCGTATTCGGTTCTCTAAGATGCTCCGATCCCTGGAACGCAAAGGATCTCTTGTCTGTATTCTCGTTCCTCTTCGAAGATTACGGCGGACACAGGGCTGCGGCGGGGCTGAGGATGAGGGAGGAGAAGAGAGAGGAGTTCGTCACCTCACTCTATTCATATATCTCATCCCTCGACGAAGAGGGGGAGGAGAGGGGAGAGGAGGAAGTCGATGCCGTCCTCTCCGACTCCGACTACGGGGAGGATATCTGGAAGACGCTCTCCGTCTTCCAGCCCTTCGGCCAGGAGAACGGGGAACTCAGGTTCTATGTTCCGCGCGCCACAGTGAGGGAGGCCTACCACGTCGGTAACAGCGAGAGGTACATGCGTCTTTCCGTCGAGTGCGGCGGCTACATATGGCCTGCTGTATGGTGGAATGCCTCCGGGGAAGCCGGTATTCACCCGGGAAGTACGGTAGCGCTCATATTCAGTCCCGAGATCAACTGGTGGAAGGGCGTGGGGAAGGAGCAGTTCAACATCAGCGCAATCGAGGTGATAAAATAGGGGACAAACGCAATTTTTCCAATGAAAATAACGCATTTCATATTTTTTTGAATAAATAATTTGACAGTTCACAATCTTAATGGGATACTTATTCAAAAAAGAACAATAAACAGAAGGAGTTTATATAAAATGGTTATTCTCATTGCAGATGCATTTGACAAGTCCCTTCCTGAAAAGCTCAGTGTTTTCGGCGAAGTAACAACAGACATCGAGAGACTGGCGGAAGCTGACGTCGTTCTCATCAGAAGCAAGACAAAGGCTACAAAGGAATACATCGACAGAGCAAAGAACATGAAGCTCATCATCCGAGGCGGCGTCGGAATGGACAACATCGACATCCCGTACTGCAAGGAAAAGGGAATCGTTGCAACGAACACACCAAAGTCCTCAGCCATCGCAGTTGCAGAACTCGCATTCTGCCTCATGCTCAGCACACCGAACAATCTCTGCTTCTATGACTCGACCATGAAGAACGGCGAGTGGCAGAAGAAGACGAAGAGACACGAACTCTACGGAAAGACACTGTGCCTCCTCGGTATCGGAAACATCGCACGCAAGGTTGCGGAAAGAGCTCACGCTTTCGGCATGAAGGTCGTCTCCTATGACAAGTATGTCGCTTCATCCGATGTGGCGGAGATGATGAGTCTTGAGGATGCTGTAAGGGATGCAGACTACATCTCCATGCATCTTCCCCTCACACCCGAGACGGAGAAGATGGTCAATAAGGATCTCATTGCAAAGATGACGAGAAAGCCCGTCATCATCAACACCGGAAGAGGTAAGTGCGTCGACGAGAAGGACGTTGCCGAAGCTCTCACGAACGGCGACCTTTCATGGTTCTGCACAGACGTATATTCGACAGAGCCTCCTGCGGCTGACAATCCTCTCTTCTCATGCAGGAACGTCACATTCACACCCCATGTCGGCGCCAACAGCGAGGAAAACCTCCTCAGAATCGGCGAAGAGACATTCGCTACAATCGAGAAGTATCACAAGGAAGGCCTTGTTTAAGAAAGGAAAGGGGGGAGCTTATGGTTAAGAGAATCGACGATACGAATAAAGCTATAATAAGACTTCTGCAGGACGGCAGACGCCCTTACTCCGTGATAGCGGATGAGCTGGGCATCACCGAGAACACCGTAAGAAGCAGAGCCAACAAGCTTCTCGAGGACGGAGTACTGAAGATCACAGGAATGGTGGACCCGGAATACGTTCCGGGACTCCAGGTCATCTACATGGGCATCAAGCTCTCGACTATGGAGCTTGCGAAGAAGGCCGAAGAGTTCATGGAACTCAGGGGAGTGGTATCCGTTGCCGTTGTGACAGGACGCTATGATCTCATCGCAAAGCTCGTTCTGAGTGAAGAGGAGGATCTTTCGCTGTTGAACTTCTTCTCGAATGAGCTTACAAAGATTTCCAATGTCCTGGATGTGGAGACATACGTGGTCTATCAGTCCCATAATCTCCTCGTTCCCTACATCCTATAGGCCTTAAGTATTCTTGTTCCCTCCCGGTATAGGAGATACGCATAAAAATCAACGTAATCACAGGAAAACAGGATACGCGGCCCCTGTCATCTGCAAAGTCGATTCGAGGCTTTTGAGTGGCAGGGGCCTGTTTTTTGGAATTATTGTGATACAGGGAGAATGCACGGCAGCGCTATTGAGTACAGATTGAGGAACTCTGTGAAAACTGCGGGAAGGCTCAGCCCCGGTAATCTGTCTGTTATGGCGGAGAATCCGGGATGAAGGTTCTGCATCGGTTTTTGATGTGAGTCTATCCCAGATATCGGTTGTCAAACCAGGTATGTCGGCTCCTTGGTCTTGTCGACTGTTTCCTGCTTCCATGCGTCAATCTGCTTCTTTTCGGATGAGAAGTTAAGTCCTATGAGATGAATCGTCTTTTCAGTGTTGATATATCTGTCGTAGTAGCCGTTGTCGTGTATCTGCCTGAGTGCAGCCTCCGCCGACTCATCGACCTTCATCTCTATGATGTAGACATCCCTCTTGAGGGTAAGGAGAATGTCGCTCC
>CAVFZO010000003.1:0-63508 GCA_963626925.1 Clostridium sp. AM49-4BH | reverse complement strand
CCCTGTCCGATTTCGCCGTTGAGGACTGCCCACATGTGGTCGCCGTCTCTATAGAGATAAGGAAGCTGGATTACGTTGAGTGCGGGAACATATGAAGCAACGGGAGATGCCGAGACACGTGCGAATGCGATTGATCCCTGCTGGAGAGCTTCGATAGACTCTGTTTCCTGTCCGTAAAGTGTACCGCCGGAATAGACTTCAATCTTGATTCTTCCCTCTGTTCTCTCTTCAACGAGGCGTGCAAATTCCTGGTCAGCGAGTGTCGTCGGATAACCCTCTGCGTGTACTTCCGAAAGACGGAGAGTAACAGTCTTTGTTGTAGCAGCTGCCTCTGTGCCGCCCTGTGCGAATACAGGAAGAACGAGAGCAGCAATAATCATGATAGCGATAATTGACTTCTTCATAAGTCTCCTCCATTTGAATCCGGAGCAAAGGAAGACTCTTCCTCACACCCCTCGAAAATTATAGGAGACGCATTATCGGGAAAAAAGAGGATTCTTTTTAACTTGGTTCAATCTTTGCCGTCTCTTTACCATACTGCTGTCATGAATCCGGAAAGAAAAAAATGCGGGATTTTCCGGTCTTTTCACTTCCTTTCGCAATATTATCTTTCATAAAAGAATGGACAACTGTGCATATCCCGATAGTAATATTGATATGTCCTTAAGCTTCTCTTCATGACGGGAAACAGGACATCGGGGTAGAATTATGTTTTCATTCAGCAGGTTTCTGGGGATAGAAGACCACAAGGAAGGTCTTCTTTACAGAGTTTATTATGCGTTTTTCTTTTCTGGGATGATGGCCAATGTACTGGGCTCCATCCTTCCCTCTCTGATAGCAGAAAGGGGACTCACATTCTCCTTCCAGGGGACACTGCTCTCCGTCAATCAGATCGGGAACCTTCTTGCCGTATGGCTCTCGGGCTTCCTTCCGTATGCAATCGGAAGAAAGAAGAGCTCGGTCATTCTCGGCTCGGGTATTGTTTTAGGGTTCATTATTATGGTTATTACCGGAAACCCTGCAGCACTTCTTCTCGCCTTCGTCCTCCTTGGAATCGGAAGGGGTACGATGAGCAACATCACGAACGTCGTCGTCGGACAGTATGCAGGAAACAAGGGTGCCGGCCTCAACCTCCTCCATGCATCGTTTGCAGTCGGAGCATTCATAGGGCCGTTCCTCGTCGTATTCTTCGGCCCCTCGGCCTGGAGAACGCCCGCCATCATCATAGCCCTCGGAATGGCGAGTGCACTCATTCTTTTCACCTTTTCGGATCTCAGTAACGAAAGAGAGGAGAAGAGCAGAGACGAGTCCTCCATTCCGAAGGCATCGTCCTTCTGGATCAACACCTTCATCCTCTTCTGCTACCTCTGCGGAGAATCGACATTCATGGGATGGCTTGTGACCTACCTCATGAACGAGGGTCTCTTCCCGTCAGCACTGGCAAATACGATGTCGGCCCTCTTATGGCTCATGATTCTTACAAGCAGACTTCTCACAGCCGCAGTATCACAGAAGATACAGAAGGAGAAAATCATCCTCTTTCTCGGCTCGGCGATGCTCATCTTCACGTTCCTTCTCGTCAACACATCATCTTCTATCCTTGCTGCAGTAAGCGTATTCGGAATAGGACTCAGCATGGGAGGGATTTATCCGACGGTCCTCTCGACGAACGAGAAAAGGTTCGCCCAGTCGACAATCGCGACAGGAACATGCATCGCCGTCGCTACAATCGGCGCTGTCGTCATGCCCGGCATCGTCGGCTTCGTCGCCGACAACGTCAGCATGAATCTTGCTCTCAAGGCGATTCTTGTACCCCTCTCCGTCATGGTTGTCCTGATGGTGATCAAGCTGAAAGCAGCAGGGAAAAAAGCTTCATGAAAGATTATGAGAAAAGTTAGTTAATAATATTAACAAAGTTCTTCTTTCGGCTTTATTTACTGTTTTCTTCCGCTTTTCAGCTTCTCAAGATAGCTTTTTCTGAATTCAAGAAGGACACACTGTACCTCTTCGCTCCTGTAGTCACTGTATGTCCACGGGAACGAAAGAAAGCCCTTGTTCTGATAGATCAGAGTCACCTCTGCAAAGAGTCTCGAGCCTATTGCGATACGGTGAGAACGGTTCTTCGTCGTGGCCAGTATTACGGATGCCGCACTGAGAGTTCCGGGGTCGAGGTTTATCTTCCTCTTCCCGTCCTCCTCCCATTCCTTTTCGAGCCTGTTCGTGAAAAGCTTGGCCTCCCTCAGGACATCGGGGGAGACAAGATTTTTAAAAGATATGAAGAACCTCTCTATCCCTTCTCCCATCTCCGGAATGTAGTAGTCGGTATAGGAGAAAGGGATGGACGGAGAGACGATGTCGATGGGGCCGAATTCTTCCTCAAGGGCCACTCTGAGGCTCTCCGGAAATCCCCTTGTCGTCAGAACTCCCGTAAAGAGAAGAACGCTCTCGTACTCTTTTTCTTCCATTTTCACACAAGCCCGTTTTCATAGACGCCGAGCACCCTGAAGCTCTCGGTCACCGCCTTTATTTCAGAACAGATCTCGTCGAATTTCGAATAGTCCGGAATTAGAGTGTCGACGTAGAAAGTATATTCCCAGGGCTTTCCGGGTATCGGACGGCTCTCGAGTTTCTGCATATTGAGTCCCTTCTGATAGAAGACCTCGAGAACCTTCATGAGAGAACCCGGCTCGTCAGATACACTGAAGAGCATCGAAGCCTTCTCCTTCTTTCTCGAGGCGACAGGCTCCTTATCTGCATTCTCCTCTCTCGTCATAATGTAGAAGCGTGTGTAATTGCTGGGATTGGTCTCTATCGACTGATGGATTATGGCCATGTTGTTGTAGAGAGCAGCGGGGGAGCCGGCAATTGCGGCTGCGCTTCTGTCTCCGCTCTCCTTCACGAACGAGACGGCCCCTGCAGTATCGAAGAAGGGGATGACCTCGGCATCGGGGAAATGCTTATCCAGAAAATCCCTGCACTGGGCAATAGCCTGGGGATGGGAGTAGATTCTCTTTATCTCCTCCTCCTTCACTCCCGGAAAACCTATGAGGTTATGCACGACCCTTACCTCGGTCTCGCCGACGACGGTAAGCTCGCTGTGTATCTTTATAAGATCGAGAGGATCGTAGACTGCACCCCCGAGTGCATTCTCGATAGGAATGACACCGAATGTGGCAGAGTTATCAGAGATGGCATCGAAGGTATCCTTGAATGAATGACAGGGAAGAACGGAGACGTCTTCGGCGAAGAATCTTCTTGCCGCAAGCTCCGAAAATGCCCCTCTTTCCCCCTGGAAGGCAACGACGACATCTCCGATTTCCCCCTTCTTCTCCTTTGTCGCCGATGCATCTGTGATTGACGAAGGAATCTTACGGGGAATCTTCTCGAGTGTCTTTCCGATTACAGGTGCAATCGCCTGTATATCTCTCATAAGCTTCTCGAACTGCTCGGGGTATAGCGACTGCGGTCCGTCGGAGAGAGCCTTCTCGGGATGATTGTGGACCTCCACCTCTATTCCCGATGCTCCGGAGACGAGGAGAGCAAGGCTCATCGGCGCCACCATGTCCCTGATTCCCGTTGCATGAGAAGGATCCCCAATTACGGGGAGATGACTGAGCTTGTGGACAGCAGGGATGGCAGAGCAGTCGAGGGTGTTGCGTGTCATCTTCTCGAATGTTCTTATGCCCCTCTCGCAGAGGATTACCTTGTCAGTCCCCGAGGACATGAGATACTCGGCAGCCATGAGCCACTCCTCTATGGTTGCAGAGAGTCCTCTCTTGAGAAGAACAGGCATCCCCTTTCTTCCGACAGCCTTTAAAAGCTCGAAGTTCTGCATGTTCCTTGCCCCGATCTGCATTATGTCGACATATCCAGCCATGAGGTCGACGTCCGACGGCGACACGACTTCCGACACGACCGGCATATCGAATGCATCGCCTGCAGACCTGAGCAGTTTGAGACCCTCTTCTCCGAGACCCTGGAACGAATACGGAGAAGTACGGGGTTTGAAGGCACCGCCGCGGAGGACCACGGCACCCGCCTCTCTCACCTTCTCTGCTATAGTCATTATCTGATCATAGGACTCGATAGCACACGGGCCTGCCATGACGCTTATCCTGTTCCCCCCGATCGATACCCCCTTCACACGGACAATGGTATCTTCCTTCTTGAGTTCGCGGGAGGCAAGCTTATAAGGCTTCGAAATCGGGATGACGTTATTGACTCCCGGGAAGAGCTCGACGGTTCTGGGGTCTATCGAATGTGTTCCGACAGCGCCGAGCACGGTCTCGTTCTCTCCGACAATCTCCCGGACTATGAAACCCTGTCCTTTTAGAAAATCAACGACTTTATCTTTTTCCTGTAAGGTAATACCCTTCTTAAGTACGACAATCATAGCGTGATGATAGTCTTTTAGAAGAATACTGACAATCGGAGGAAAAATGTTAGACGAAAAATACGTGGAGAATCTTTTCTCCTCATTTACGGCAAAGCTTGACGAAATCGGCTTCCCCGTTCCGGCTGTCGGCGTAATAGCTGCCCGCGGCAATGCTCCGTACCGCATTCTTGTCTCTACTGTCATATCTCTGAGAACGCAGGACAGGGTGACTCTCGAGGCCTCCGAGCGTCTTCTTGAGACAGCTCCGACCGTCAATGAATTATATCCTCTTTCCGTCGAAGAGATACAGAATCTGATAAAACCCTGCGGATTCTACCTTCGTAAGGCCGTACAACTAAAAGAAATTGCCAGAATCATCGTTGAGGAATATGACTCTGTAGTGCCATCCGACAAGGAGAGTCTTCTCTCGCTTCCGGGTGTAGGGACAAAGACTGCGAACCTTGTTCTGAACCTGAGCTTCAATATCCCGGCAATCTGTGTCGACTGCCATGTGCATGAGATGTCATCCCGGCTCGGGTGGACGGATGAGAAGACTCCGGAAGAGACCGAGAAGGCCCTCGAGAAGATTCTTCCCGTGCGGTTCTGGATAGAGATCAACGAGCTCTTTGTACGCTACGGGCAGAGTATATGCACGCCCGTCTCCCCAAGGTGTTCGATCTGCCCGGAAAATACCCTCTGCCCGAAGAAAGGAGTCAGAAAGACAAGATGATAAAATGCGTGGTTTTTCTGGGTAATCCCGGAAAGGAATACGAGAGGACAAGACATAACGCAGGCTTTCTTCTCTGCGATTATCTCTACCCCGGTGTCAGTTACCTTTCAAAGTTCCATTCCTTCTACTTCGCAGACGGCCCCCTCAAGATAATGAAGCCTCTGACATACATGAATCTCTCCGGCACGGCGGTAAGCGAGTGCGCATCCTTCTTCAAGCTCGAAAGAGAAGAGATTCTTGTCGTCCATGATGATCTCGAGCTTCCCCCCGGGGAGGCAAAACTTCAGAGAGGCGGCGGAACGAAGGGACACAACGGACTCAGGAGCATCCGCGACAGACTCGGAGGAGAAGATTTCATGCGTCTCAGAATCGGAATCGGAAGACCCGTCCACGGCGATGTGAAGCTCTATGTGACAAGCCCTTTCACAAAGGACGAAATGATTACCCTTTTCCGGCTTTTTGATGAAATCAAAGGCCAGTGGCCTCCCAAATCCACCGAAAAGACATGGAAATCATAATATTCGACATTTTTTTCACCGTTGATGAGGTTATACTTACTCAGTTGTGTTACAATAGAACAAGAATAACAACTCAAGGGGAAAGAGCATGATCAACCGAGACCTCAGAATCGCCAGGATAACCCGCTCTCTGATTTCATATGACGAACCTGTCTTTCAGACAGAAGCCGGACCGGGGTCCTTCTATCAGGAGGCGGCATCTCTCAGCTTCAGATACAACCAGGAAATGAAGAAAAGAGGCGGAGACTTCACAGCTGTCTCGGCAGCACGCCTCAATGCGGGTGCAACGCTCCACTACGTCTACCAGATAATCCTCACATATCTTCTGGGGGATGAGAACAGAGACTTCTTCAGACGCCGTATCCAGACAGTCGAAGGCAACGAAGAGCTCAGAGACGCTCTCGCTTTCTATTCGAAGGAATTCCCAACCGGGATAAAGGACGAGAGGACGATCGAAGAGGACATGAGAGGATACTTCATCTATCAGGTCATTCTCCAGAACAGAGCCCTCGTCAGTGCTGCAAAGCCCTTCGTCGCACCCGACAACCTCACCCTGCCATCCTCGTTCAGAGCCCTCTCTTCTGTTCTGTCATCCTATGAGAAGGATGATCTCAGAAACGGTGAGCCGAACACTGAGGATGTATTCACTTTCCTCTGCATGCCGGCGCGTCTCTATCCGGATTCCCTCATCGACCAGCTCCAGTATATTCTCCGTGAATGGTCGGATATGCTTCCGGAAAGCTTTGTGAGAATGCTCAAATCTTCCATCGACTACATCAACGAGGAGCAGAAGGACAGAGGAGCCCCCGGACCCGGCGGCCCCGTCAACGTCCCTGTCATGGATTACTCCTCGGAGCTCAACGAATACGAGGCGTTCTCATCCGACTCCAACTGGATGCCATGTGTCGTCATGATAGCCAAATCGACGCTTGTCTGGCTCGATCAGCTTTCAAAGACCTACAACAGACCCATCACATCCCTTGATCAGATTCCCGACGAAGAGCTCGATGTAATGCAGCACAGGGGAATAACGGCCCTCTGGCTCATAGGACTCTGGCAGAGAAGCGAGGCCTCGAAGGAGATCAAACACCTCTGCGGCAATCCCGACGCCGTAGCTTCGGCATACTCATTGAAGGATTACGACATATCTCCGGCAATTGGTGGATGGGAGGCTGTATACAACCTCAGGGAACGCTGTCAGAAGAGGGGGATAAGACTTGCCTCCGACATGGTTCCGAACCATACGGGAATAGACGGCAACTGGGTCTACGAGCACCCGGACTACTTCATAAGCCAGGACTATCCTCCATTCCCGTCCTATACCTACAACGGGCCAGATCTCTCCACTAATCCATACTGGGAGGTGAAGATCGAGGACCACTACTATGACAGGACCGATGCTGCAGTGACATTCCGCATGAGGAACCGCTGCAGCGGTGAAACAAAATATGTCTTCCACGGCAATGACGGAACGACGATGCCCTGGAACGACACAGCACAGCTCGATTACCTCAATCCAGTGACGAGAGAAGCTGTCATCGAGAAGATCATCCACGTCGCAAGAAACTTCCCGATCATCCGCTTCGATGCCGCAATGACACTCGCAAAGCGTCATATCGAGAGGCTCTGGTACCCCAAACCCGGCGAAGGTGGCGATATCCCCGGACGCAGCGAACACGCACTCGACGAGAAGGAATTCAACGCACGCATTCCCGAGGAGTTCTGGAGGGAGGTCGTCGACAGAGTTGCAGTGGAAGCTCCCGACACACTTCTTCTTGCCGAAGCTTTCTGGATGATGGAAGGCTACTTCGTGCGCACCCTCGGAATGCACCGCGTCTACAACTCGGCATTCATGAACATGCTGAAGAACCAGGAGAATAAGAAATACAGGGATTCGATAAAGAATACTCTTGTCTTCGAACCCGAGATTCTCAAGCGCTATGTCAACTTCATGAACAACCCCGATGAAGATACTGCCATCGCACAGTTCGGATCAGACGACAGATACTTCGGAGTCTGCACCCTCCTTGCAACCCTGCCCGGTCTTCCGATGATAGGACACGGCCAGATCGAGGGCTACAGGGAAAAGTACGGCATGGAATACCAGAGGGCCTACTACAACGAAAAGCCCAACCAGTGGCTGATAGATGAGCATGAGAGGAGAATCTTCCCTCTTCTGAGAAAACGCTATCTATTCGCCAACGTCGACAACTTTAACCTCTACGACTGTATAAACAGGGACGGAGGCATCGAGGAATCTGTCTTCGCATATGTCAACGGTGCCGGACGAGAGAGAACGCTCGTTCTCGTCAACAACCGCTATGAGGCTGCGGGAGGCACGATCAACATCTCCTCCCCTAGGAAGAAGAGAAACGGAGACTCTGTCACCACGGAGACAATCTCGCTCTCGCAGAACCTCGGTCTCAGCTACGGCTCGAATAACTACTGTCTCATGGATTCCTTCCAGGACGGTCTGACGTACATAATCCCGTCGATGAACATGTTCGAAGGATATTCATTCCACCTCAACGGCTATGAATCGAAGGTTTTCTGGAATATAAGGGAGGCGGAGGACACCGACGGCTACATAAGGATGCTGTACGAAGAGTACGGATCGAACGGCATCAGGAACTTCGACAGAGCTCTCTCCCTTCTGAAGCTGAAACCGGTATATAAGGCACTCGATGCACTGAGACAGTCCTCTACTCTCGACATAATTTCCCGGCTTGTCAACGGAACAGCCGACAAGGAGAACGAGAGGGAGCTTCTTCTCATCCTCGCCGAAGCCTACTCTCTCCTTTATGAAGCATACTCATCCATGGAGGAGGCGACCAAAGGACAGCTGGGACTGGCACCGAAGGATGTGAATCCACAGCCTGTGATCAAATTCGTCCGTTTCATCGGAAAGTCGTTCGGAGCAAAGGGCCCGAAGGTATTCCCGTCATGGTCGAGCGTTGACAACACACTCCCCGTCATGATAGCGGCTTCCCTCGCCCTCATACCGTTCTCCTCAGACACGAGAGCGAAGTCACTGATGACGGTATCTGACTCTCTGATGCTCTCCGAATTCTTCAAAGAGGCGCTCGACGAGCTATGCCTCGACGACAACGCAAGAAGGGAGCTTATGCATGAGGCGGCACTCTTCATTGCCGCAACGATGCTCATAAGGGACGAAATGCCATCCTCGTCGCCGATCGAGATGTTCTCATGTCTTCTCAACGACGACAGCGTCATGAATCTCACGGGCTGCAACAAGTATCAGGATGTCGTATGGTATAACAAGGAGAGCATGCAGAAGACGATTCTCGTATGCACTCTCTCGTATGCTGCATCATGCGACAGAAAGGCAAAGGATGTCGATGAATTTGCACGGACACTGCTGGAGAGGGAGTTCGCTGCAGGCTACAAACTCTCGGCGCTGTTCAAAGGTTAATAATTTATTGACCTTAAATATCCAGGAGGAATAGAATTCGAATATGGAAATCTGGCTTACATACCTCGCCGCCATACTGATGGCAGGAGCAACGGCATTCGCATTCCCGTCAACACAGGCTGTCTACAACGCAGTCAGATATGCCACAGAGGCGCTTACAGGAGCAGGTATATTCCTTTTCATTCCGGTCTCTTTCATAACATTCGCATCGGGAGTGGCATCCCTGAGAAAGGATAAACTCGGAAAGAAGATGACAGCGGTGAATATAATCTGGGCTGTTGTCACATCCCTCGTTCTCTCGCTGCTTGCAGCTCTTGCCGTCAGATTCTCCGCTCTGACATTTCCCGTAACGGCGTCTGCCGGCGGAGACAGCGTCTCTCTCTTCTCCTCCTTCTCGTCGTCTCTCGATTTCACCGGAGCGTTGTCACTCATCAATGACATCTTTCTTCCGCTTGTGCTTCTCGCCCTCATAACCGGAATGGCCCTGACGCCCTCGTCAGATATCATAAGACCGGCCTACACAGTCTTCAACTCCCTCTCGGAGGTGATGTACAGGATCCAGCGCTGTGTCACCTACTTCGGTTCGCTCTATGTCTATCTTGCCGCAACGGACTTCTTCATCTCTCTCTACAGGGAGAAGACGGCATTCGTATCTCCTTCATTCTTCCTCAGAACTGCGGGAGCATCCCTCATCATGCTTCTTGTCGTTCTACCGCTTCTTTATGCCCTTTTCACAGGCTTCAAAAAGAACCCGTACAGAATTGTGGCCAAGTCATTCCCGTCAATCGTATTCGCCTTTGTCAGCGGCAATATCTTCGTGTCGGCCCTCCAGAACGAGGCCGTCAACAGATGCTCACTCGGAGTTCAGAAGAGAATAGTTTCGACAACGACACCGCTCGGAATCATAATCACGAGAGGCGGAACCTGCTTTGTATCGACAATGACGGTTCTCACACTCCTTACGACGCTCGGAGCTGAAATCTCACTTCCGGCCCTCTTCCTCATCGTCTTTACTGTGGCAGGTCTGAGCCTCATATCCTCGATGAGCGCGGGAATGGAGACGGCCTTCATATCGATAGCCCTTCTGAGATTGCTCAACATCAACGCATACGGTGCCGAAGCTGCCGTCATCTCGATAACTCCGTTCCTGAACGGCCTGGCGGCTATGCTCGACATCACACTCATAAGCATGGCTTCCAACATCGTGGCTGTCAGGACGAAGACCGATATCACAATACCGGTAAGGGATGCATTCTGATGCAGACACAGAACAGGAAATTCATCCTCTATCAGCTTTTCGTACAGGTGATTATCTGTGCCCTTTATGTATTCGCTCTCATCAACGTCCTCATAGACGCAGTACAGGAGGGTGGAATCGAAGGGCTTCTGGTGCCGGCTGTCAAGTACGGCCCCCTCCTCGTCGTTCTGATCTGCTCGATTCTGCCCCAGGCATCCCTTCTCATCAAGCACAAGCTCCACAGCCAGGACGGAGAGATCCTCCCCCTTCTCTTCACAATCGTGGCACTCCAGGCGTGTATGATAGTAACCGATGCCCTGGAGGCCCTCGGCTACTATTTCGAATTTCCATTCCATCTCCTTGTATTCCAGCGCTTTTCCCTTGCGGCGACGGCATGCCTCTTTCTTCTTTCGTCCCTGAGGTACTTCGGCTTCTCCTCCTCCCACATCGGGCTGTACAACTTCGTGTTTCTGGCCATCCCGTTCTTCATATCGGCCATAATCCCCGTCTCTTCATACCACGGCGAGACGACGATAACCTCCTCACTCTACGACGCCTACCTCCAGGCGGCAATTGCGATAGTCTACCTCGCTGAAATCACGACATTCATCATAATGGCGGTGAAGGACAAGACTGCTCTCAACATAAAGAGGTCGATTGCATTCATCCTGCTCTCGATCGGCAACTACTTCTGTCTCTTCAATGAAATCTGGGCGGCTGTGATATCTACGGTATTCTACATCATCGGAACCGTCATCCTCGTCAACAATGCGGGCGACAGTCTCTGATTTTCTTTCACACTTTTCCTGCAACTGCTTGAAAAACAACAAATAAGTCTGACAAGAAAAGGCTTTTTTGTGTGTTTTTCGTCTATATCTGACCCACTTCCCTTGACCCTTCTCTTCTTTTCTCCGATAGTAACGCCTGTGTGCTTTTTCAACATGCGACAAAACTCAAGGGAGAAATGAAATAATGAGAAAGATGATATGGCTTATTCTGGCATCTCTGGTCCTCCTGGCGGGCTGCGAAGTAAACCTCAGAGAACCCGCCACAGTAAGCGTAAAACTCTCGATCGACGACCGCTCGAGAACAAGGACGGTCACCCCGAACACATTCAATGCAGCCGACAGCTACACGGCTGAACTTACAAACGGCAGCGAAACATATACAGGCACCTCCACTTCCGGTACCATCAGCATCAAGGAAGTAAAGGTCGGATCCTACTCCATCAAAGTAACCGGAACCCTCAACGGCCAGAAGGTCAGCGAAGGAACGGGATCAATTACTGTAAACGCAAACACCGACAACACGGCAACAATACAGCTCGAGGCTGTCGAGGGCGAAGGAAAAGGTACTGTGACTGTCACAATCGACTGGAGTGAAGCCGTCAATACAGAAGGCTTCTTCAAGGATATGTACAACCAGGGAGAATTCACATTCGAATTCTACAGGAGAGACACTTCCGAGGACGGCAGTTATACAGACACCCTCCTCACATCTCCCCAGACGGCTCCCCTTGATGCCACAAGCTATACCTTCACTGCCAGCGATATTCCGGCATCCGAAGGTTTCAACGGATTTTTTAAGATAAAGCAGGGCGATGAACTCGTAATGGACTTCGGCTTCGCGCTCTTCAACGTCTACGCCGGACAGATTTCAGTCGCCGATGAAAACGACAAGGACACGTTCAGAATTACAGCGGCGAATGCTCCCTCGTATGCAAACACAATCCACTTCACGGCATCATACGGCGAGGAAGATCCCGAGACTACTGTCACCATCTCGATAACAGGACGCGGAAGCGACGGGAATGCGCTCTACAAGACTGTCTCCGCCACTCTCTACGACGCAGCAACAAACGCTGCTGTAAGCACAGAGATTCTCGACGGCTGGCTTGAAGACGGCGTGAATACTATTGATCATACCTTCAAAGGCCTTACATCCGGCAAGAAATACAGGGTGGATGTAACCGGAGTGACACAGAGAGGAAAGAAGACGAACAAGAGCTCGGCAGAGGTGACGACGAAGGTCCTCGTAACGGGAATCAGCGCCGATAAAATCACGACAGAGACTCTTCTTTACAATGGAAAGCTTTCCCTCTCGGCAAATGTACTCCCCGCAAACGCAACGATAAACACCGTTGAATGGTCGACAGACAACAGCGACACCCTCACACTCACACCGATGGGGAACGATGTTCTCGTATTCGGCAACAAGCCCGGTGTTGCCACCCTCACAGTATCTTCAACAGACACGATGAAAACAGGAGAGAAGGCAGTAAAGAATCTTGGAAAAGTCAAGGTCGTCCTGCCTGCACCGGAAGTTCTCATAACGACGGAAAAGGACAGTGAGACAGCCCAGAGCTATCTCTCTCTCAGCTGGACCGATATCGAATGGGCAGATTCCTATGAAATCTGGAGAAGCGTCAATGACGGCGAGGCTGCTCTCGTTACCGAAACTGCAAACGTCAGCTATGACGACGAAGATATCACAGCAGGATACAGCTACCGCTACAAGGTAAAGGCAAAGACCACACTTTCCACAGAAGAGACCAGCTACGACAGCGCATTCAGCTCCCTTTCCGATTCCTACACACCTGTCAAGCCCACGATAACGCTCGTGCAGCCGAAGATGGAAAGCCTCAAGCTCCAGATCGTCGAAGGAACGGATCCCGCCCCGTCAGATATAACGGTCACACCGTCGAAGACTGCTGTTCTCTCAACAGGAACTATCGAAGGCGCAGTGTCGACAGAATGGTATGTAAACGGCATGCTCGTAAAGAGCGGAACATCAGTCGAACTCTCGTCCGACATGCCCCAGGTACAGAATATGGACGCTGACAGCAACGCACTCACGCTCGTGGCAACAGATGCTGACGGAAAGAAATCAAGTGCGACAATCTACTTCAGAGTCGTTGCAATCGAAGACACAGGAGTCGAAGCCTTCACTCTCTCCCGGTACACGGCAGTAGGAACGGAAGGTCTTTCAATCAAGACGCACGTCCTCCCGTATGACGCCACGATCCAGAGCATCACATACTCCTCTTCCGATACGTCAATCGCTACTGTCGACAGCGAAGGAAACATCACTGTCCTCAAGAACGGCAGCGTGACATTCACGGCAACTTCCGTCTCCGGACACAAGGCGGAGCAGACGACATACTTCTACAACGTCCTCACAGAAGAGACGCTGATGAGTCTTGTGACAAGTTACCTTAAAACAAATATCACAGCAGCAAATTCAAAATTCGGTGGTGACTGGTGGTCACTTACAGCTGACACATACAGCAATAACAGCATAAGCATCACCCACCCCAGTGGTACATCCCAGAGTGAAGGTTCTCTCACTATCAGCGAAACCAGTATCGGGACATCGTCAACCGGAGAGATAAAGATAAAAACCACAACGAAACTTCCTCTCTGGGCTAAAGATGGAGGTGAGTGGAATAAAAAAGGTTATCTCGGAACGGATCCTCTTCAGTATGTTGCACGTAACGGAGCCGGTGTCATAGAGCTGACGCTCCCCTACGGACAGGGTTCGGCTACGATATCATTCCCCGAGCAGCTCGATGTCATCAACAAGAGCGGAACATACAAGATCTACATGTCAAGGACGAATACATCGAAGACATTCAGCTATTCTTCGTATCCCATCTTCTGATAACACCAACGGAAGAAGACATAAGGAGAAGAGTCAGAGACAGGCTCTTCTCCTTTTTCTTGTCACATCATCACTTTGCTCAGTTATGCCACTCACTCTTGAATCTGTGGTATATCGTGATATAACCATCAACTCTGTCAACCTCTGAGTAGACTTTACCTGATCTCATTCGTCTCCCCTGCTCTGATATCATATACCCTGTTATACCCTGCTTCAGTCTTGTTTGTATGATAGATAGGGTATAACAGTGAGGACGAAGAACTCTTCGACAGGACAATAACCCTCCACACAACATTCATCCCGTACAGGGAATTCGAGGAGGTACTCGGCATCTCCAGTGTCGATGAATACATCCGCTACGGGGGTACAATGTGTGCGGGAGGAACCCATTACAATACGACGCCCACTTTCGACACGATAGAGCGCACCGACGCATATGTGAACAGCTCCATAGCCGTCAACATCCAGAACTCTTTGAAGTTCTATCAGTACGGCAGCCATTTCAGATCCCTCCATGAGCTCTATGAAAAAAACGAGCTCGCCTCTGCCATTAACCGTGTTGTCGAAGATATGAACCACCGCTTCACAGTCGACGTACTGACAAAGGATTTCAAATCCTCCGATTGTGCCATCTCGGATGCCCACCTCATCCGTGACAGATCCGGAGGGACGGATATTCTCAGAAAACTCGACGTAAAGAAATTAACAACAGAGCTGAAGGATCTTCTTGAAATAAAGAACAGGAATGAACAGAAGGTCGAAATTACCGAAGGCATCGCTGCTGAAATCGAAGAATACCTGAGAATGCTTGATCTCGTTTATTACATAGATGTAGTCTCCGCCGTGAATCCTGAAAAAAAAAGAAAACGCACTGTCATCTCTCAGCCGGGTCTCAGGTACGCCCAGGCCGAAGCCCTGATAAAGTCAGTCATGGACGATACGTTATTCATGTCCTTCGCGCCGCAGGACAGGGACTATGTCACTTCCCGTATTCTGAGCGAGATAATGGGAAGAATGCTTGAAGACATGGTCCTTCTTGAGTCTTATCTGTCATACCCGGAGAAAAAGGTATTCACACTGCAGTTTGCTGCCGGCGAATTCGATATGGTCATCTATGATCCAAAGACGCTGTCGTGCAGAATCTTCGAAATCAAGCACAGCAGCAGAACATCTCCGGGGCAGTATGTAAATCTGGTGAATGAGGAGAAATGTGCACTTACGGAACATCTCTATGGAAAGATAACAGAAAAAACGGTGTTATACAGGGGAGAGACCACCGTAATCGACAACATCAGCTATGTGAACGTTGAAAGTTATCTGAGAAGCCTTCCCTCTTCTCCTTTGGTAACATATTGAAAAAGCCCCACTTCCGAAGAGGTGGAGCCTTATTCTGTCGTTCCCTTTCGTCAGTTGAGATTGATGATCGACTTGTCGTAATCGGAGGGAGCATCAAAGCCGAGGAAGTTCATGAGTGTCGCAGGTATTGAAGATATTCCGAGACCTGTGTTGAGCTCCTTAGAATACTCACCTTTATACTCCGGGTCGAATACGATGCACGGAACGGGGTTGAGGGAGTGGCTTGTCTTGGGCTTGGGTTCCCCGCTCTCCTTCATCTTCACCGAACCGTCCTTTGCGTGCTCGTACATATCGTCGGCATTACCGTGGTCTGCTGTGATAACCATGACACCGCCGCTCTTCTCGATTGCGTGTCTGAGGCGTCCGAGCTGGAGATCCATAGCCTCCATGGAGCATACGACTGCTTCATATACACCTGTATGTCCCACCATGTCGCCGTTAGGGTAGTTGAGCTTGATAAGATCCCACTTTCCGCTCTCTATCTCCCTGATGACTCTGTCAGTGATATCTGCACACTTCATCCAGGGTCTTTCCTCGAACGGAACTATGTCGGACGGAATTTCGACATACTCTTCGAGTTTATCGTCGAACTTGCCCGACTTGTTGCCGTTGAAGAAGTACGTCACGTGTCCGAACTTCTGTGTCTCGGAGATCGAGAACTGCTTTACTCCGCTTGCGCAGAGATACTCCGCCATTGTCCTGTCGATAGCCGGAGGCGACACAAGATACTGTGAAGGAATATGAAGGTCTCCGTCATATTCCATCATCCCGGCATATTCGACATCCGGTACTCTCTTTCTGTCGAACTCTTTGAGGTCCTTCTCCTGGAATGCCCGTGAAATCTCGATTGCACGGTCGCCGCGGAAGTTGAAGAGGATTACGGAGTCGCCGTCCTCGATTGTTCCGACAGGCTTTCCGTTCTCGGCAATGACGAAGGGCGGAAGATCCTGGTCGATTGCGCCTGTCTCGGCCCTGAGCGTCTCGATAGCCTCATGAGCAGATGAGAAATATCGTCCTTCTCCGAGAACATGTGTCTCCCATCCCTTTCTCACCATATCCCAGTTGGCGTTGTAGCGGTCCATCGTGATGACCATTCTTCCGCCGCCGGAAGCAATCCTGGCATCGAATGTTCCGTCGCTGCTGAGATCCTCAAGGAAAGAAGCAAACGGATCGAAGTAATCGAGAGCCGACATCTCGCCGACATCCCTGCCGTCGAGGAGAGCATGAACTCTTACCTTCTTCACGCCTTCCTTCTTCGCTTCGACGACCATAGCCTTGAGGTTGTCGATGTGTGAGTGCACGTTGCCGTCGGACAAAAGTCCGATGAAATGGAGCGTGGAGTTATGCTCCTTGGTGTTCGCTACAAGCTTCTTCCATGTATCACCCTCGAACATCTTTCCGCTGTTGATTGATGATGCGACAAGCTTTGCTCCCTGATCGAAAACACGTCCGCAGCCCATTGCGTTGTGTCCGACCTCGCTGTTGCCCATATCGGCATCGGAGGGAAGACCGACAGCTGTTCCGTGAGCCTTGAGCTTTGTCCAGGGGCATGTTGCATAGAACTTGTCGAGGTTGCCTGTCACTGCGTTCAGAACGGCATCCCCTTCCCTGTACTTGCCGAATCCCACTCCGTCCATGATGACGAGAACGACCGGACCGTTTCTCTTTATCTTTCCGTTTCTTTTCAGAGGTTCAACCATATATGTCTCCTTTCGAGATTATCTCTCGCTGTATTTTCCTTGTTTGAAAGGCCTCCGTCTAGCCTTTCCTGAGAGGGCTTGTAGCCTCCTCCAGCCACGGCCTTGTCTCTTCGAAGACGTAGTCGATGAGCTGGTCCTTTATCCACTGATGGTAGGAGTCTATCTGTGCTATCTCCACATCGTTGAGATATCTGACGTCGATAAGCTTCTTCTCGTACGGCACCATCGATAACACCTCGAAGTTGTAGAACTCACCGAACTCCGACTTCTCGAAGCTCTGTACTGCAATGAGGTTCTCGATCCTGATCCCCCAGCGTCCCGCCTTGTATACGCCAGGCTCGTCGGAAACGACCATACCCGTCTCGAGAGGAACGTTGAGAAGACGTGATGATATGTTCTCAGGTCCCTCATGTACATTCAGGCGGCATCCGACACCGTGCCCCGTTCCGTGCATGTATGTCTCACAGGAACACCACAGGAACTGCTTTGCAAGAACGTCAAGCTGTGTGCCGACTGTTCCTTTCGGGAAGATTGCACGTGCAAGTGCCAGGTGTCCCTTGAGAACAAGTGTATAATCCTTCTTCTGTGCCTCTGTGGCCTCTGTTCCGAAGAGCAGTGTTCTTGTAAGGTCAGTCGTTCCGAATTCGAACTGGCTTCCGGTATCGAGAACGAGAAGACCCTGTCCCTCGACCTTCTTGTCACTCTCTTCTGAGGGTGAATAATGGACGACGGCACCGTGCTCTGCGAAGGCGGAGATGGGCTCGAAGGAAGGCCCCAGATACCCTTCCATCTTCTTTCTCTCGTCTTCGAAACGGTGTGCTATCTCAAGCTCTGTATATGATCCGAGAGGATCGATGGATGCCATGAAGTTGGCGAATGCGACGCCGTCAAGGAAGTGTGCCCTTCTCATCCCTTCCATCTCGACGGGATTCTTCCTCGCCTTGAGAAGTGTCGTTATATCGGTATCGTCGGTGTTCTTCTTTTTACATAAGGATGGAGCGAATGAATAGGATACCTTCCTCGATGAATAGAGTCCCTTTCCTTTTGCAGTGAGCGACGGCAGGTCCTTTCCGGCATCTTTGTATGCTCTTATCTCGAAATCATCCTCGACTTTCTTCAGAAGATCCTTGTCGAAGCGTTTCTTATCAACGAAAAGGACAGCCTTATCGAATGAAATGAATGCATATGAAATGAAAACGGGGTTGCACGGGATATCGTCACCGCGGAGGTTCGTCAGCCATGCAATATCGTCGATTGACGATATGAATGTCCAGTCAACGCCCTTCTGCCTCATCTTCAGACGGACGAAGTTGATCTTTGCCGCGCGTGTGAAGCCCGCATATTCGTCAGCCATGCTCACGCACTTGCTGAAGGGAAGAGCGGGCCTTGCAGTCCATACCTTATCGAAGTAGTCGGCTGTTGCAGAGAGGGAGATCTTCTTCTCCTTGAGAGCCCTCTCCATATCCAGAAAATCGCGGATCGAGATAGTGGAGCCGTCGACTCCGACACAGCTTCCCGCCTCCATGTTGTTCTTCAGCCAATCCAGCGGCTTGTCGACGCCGTCCATACCATCCTTCATGAGAATATATTCCGTTCCCTGGATCTGCTGCTCACCCTGGATGTAATAACGCGAATCAACCCAGAGAAGGGCCTTGTCCCGTGTTATAATCACAGTTCCTGCCGAGCCGGAGAAACCGGAGATGAACTCCCTCGTTCTCCATCTTGATGCAACGTACTCGCTCTGATGAGGGTCCGTGCCTGTTATGTACCAGGCGCTGAGGCCGTCCTTCTCCATCATCTTTCTGACTTGTTCAACTCTTTCGTTTATCATTCTTTCCTTTCCTTATCAGATTACACAATAAAAGAAGCAGGATCCCGCCGAGAACCATTAAAAAGCAGAAGACCTGCCCCTTCGAGATGTTCCCGAGACTTTCGAAGACATATATGTTGCTGCTCCCGCTTCCGAGAGTCAGAACATAGCCGATGTCCCTGTCGGGCTGTCTGAAGTATTCGATTACGAATCTTATGCATCCGTACCCGATAAGATAAGAAGAAAGCATCGTGCCGTCGGCAAGATTCCTCTTCTCCTTGAGTTTCCTCATTATGAACCACATTATACCCCCGAGTATGATACCCTCGAAGAAGGCTTCGAAGAGCTGACTCGGCCAGCGGGGAAGATTGACGTAGGCTCCCGCTGTATATTCCAGACCTATGGCGTCGCAGAAATCCCTCACCCATTTGTAGCTCGTGCTGAAGGGTGCGGCGTCGGGGAATACCATACCGATGGGTGAGGTTGTTATTCTGCCGTAGAGCTCACCGTTGAAGAAGTTTCCAAGCCTTCCCCATGTATATGCGAAAGGCACCGAGAGCGCTATATGGTCGGCCATTCTGAAGAAGTCGAGCCTCTTGACCTTCGCGTATATAAGCCCTCCGATTACTGCACCTATCACACCGCCGTGATAGCTCATGCCCGGAAGCCCTGTGAACTCGCCGTTTCTGAAGGGCCAGAAGATCATCCACGGATGCGTCAGATAATACCCCGCGTCGTCGTAGAAGAGGCAGGAACCCACACGTGCCCCCACAAGGAGTGCTATGACAACAGTGAGGAAAAAGTTCTCCGCAGTCTCCTTCTTTCCGCTGAGCGTCTTATCCCGCTTCGTGGTATAGGAATAGAAGAGGTAGGCCGTTCCGAATGCGAAGATGTACATGACGGCGTACCATCTCACCGGCAGGCCCTCTATTACATATGGTGACAGCCACCCGGGATAATTAACGTAGAGTAACATGCGATGAGTATATCCTTTTGTATTTCTTTGAACAATTGAGGCAAACTCTGCAGGAGGCCGAAATAACACAAAATATACAGATAAAAATATCCCTCTTTTGCAAAAAGAGGATTATTCTATCCCTATGAAAAAACTGACGGCTGTTCTATTGCTTGTTTTATTATCGACTTCTCTCGTCTTCGCGGCTCCGTCCTTCGAGAAATACATGACGCCCAGCACAGCCCAGTACACTACTTCATCCAAAGAAGGAAGCGCGGCCTCAGCCGCATCCCTTACCGAGATGCTCTATGCCCTGGGAAACCTCTACAGCTATCTGGACGCCAACTATCTCTATGAAATAGACAACTCGAAAATGCAGAATGCCGTCATATCTGCAATGATAGACTCCCTCGGAGACAAGTACTCCTATTATGTAAGCCCGGATGAGGCTGAAGAGTACAAGGAGGAGAGCGACGGCAAGTATGTCGGAATCGGGACATATCTGACGAAGGTCAATCCCGCATATATAGACTGGGATGATCCGACGACGTACATGGTCGTCATCACATCCCCCTTCCCCGGCGGACCTGCCGACAGGGCGGGACTGAGAGCCGGAGACCTCATAAGCCACGTCAACGGAGAGGAAATCTACGAGCTCAATGCCACCGATGCAAGCAAGAAGATCCGTGGAAAGGAAGGAGAGGCAATCACCCTCACAGTCCACCGCGGATCGGCAGTCTTCGACATAACACTGATGCCCGAGGAGATTACGACGCCCTCGACATCGAAGACGATTCTCGAAGGAAATATCGGATACCTCGCCATCACGGAATTCAGCAAGACGACATACGACAGCGTCCGCGACGATGTCGCATCTCTGGTCGAAGACGGGGCTGATAGCCTCATAATCGACCTCAGGAACAACGGAGGAGGTGTCGTCGACTCCTCTCTCAGCATTGCCAACATGTTCGTCGAGAACAATAAGGTTCTCATGACGACGAAGTTCAAGGAAGGCTCCAGCAATAAAGATACTGCATACACCTCCAATGAATATCTTGCCGTCCCTCTCGATATGCCGGTAGTCGTACTCGTCAACGGGGGAACCGCAAGTGCAAGCGAGATCCTCACCGGAGCACTCAGAGACAACAACAGAGCAATAGTCGTAGGATCGCAGACCTACGGCAAAGGTATAATGCAGTATTCGATCTCCTTTATGGGCGGCTACCTCAATGTGACGGTTGCGAACTACTACACACCGAGCGGAACTTCCATACATGAGGTCGGCATCACCCCGGATTTCATAGTCAGCACACCCGAATATACAGATGAAGAACTTGATGCATATGCGGAATTCCTCAAGGGTGATTACATCTCCTCATGGCTCGAGAGTCACAGTGACTACTCGAAGGAAAACATCCTGGCATTCGCAGAAGAGTACAAGGACTCGGGAGTACCCGGGAGCCTTCTCTGCCTCCTCATCAGGAATGAATACATATACTCCCTCGACTACGACAAGCGTCCCGTTGCAGATACCGAATTCGACTCCCAGCTGAAGAAGGCCGTGGAGGTAATCCAGAGCGGAATCACGGTGGAAGAGGTCAACAAGCTCAAGGAAATCGTTTCGAAATGAGGCTGTTTCTCCTAGACAAGACATACTCCGGAGAGAGTCTCTACCAGATGAAGAAAAGGGAGATACAGTACCTTGAGAAAGTGCTGCGTCTTACTCCCGGCACGGTTTTCACCGCAAAGGACAAAGACGAAAACTACTTTGAAGCGACCATCCTCCCCGACGGAGTATTGTCCCTCAGACCGACAGAAAACCCCGAAAAGACACTGCTCGACAGCCTTTCCGGCTACTCCGGGCCGTTCATCCCCATTGACATGTATGTCTCCGTTCTCAAGGGAAAGAAAAACGAGAGTGTCGTGAGGGCGCTTACCGAAATAGGAGTGAGGAGGATCATCTTCGTCGAAAGCACCTTCTGTCAGGAGAAGACCTTCTCCCCCCACCAGAGGGAGAGGCTCGAGACGATTCTGTCCGAAGCCGTGCAGCAGTGCGGAGGAAGAAAGCCCTCTCTCGAGGGACCTCTCTCCTTCGAAGAGGCCGTTGAAAATGCCGAAGGGCGGAAAATCATCCTTCATCAGGCCGTCAGAGAGCGCACTCTCTCCATAAAAGAGGCTCTCGAAGAAAAAAAAGAAAAAATTTTTGCTATATCTGTATTTGTTGGTCCGGAAGGCGGCTTTTCGGACAATGAATGTCTCTTTGCTGAAAAAAACGGGGTTTTGCCCGTACTTCTCAAGACAAATATTCTCAGGGCAGAGACATGCAGTGTCTATACGGCAGCTGTAATTCAGTCTTTTATGCATGATTAAGGCCTTTGCCAGGAGGTTGACGTCTCATATTTCCCGTCTGATACTGAAAACCCTGATGGGGAAAAGGAGTGGGAATGAATACCTATGTTTTCGGCAACGAAGGCGCTGTCTACGACACGCTCAGATCGGCCTGCAGGAGTGAGGACAATTGTTTTCTCTGTCAGGATTCACCCCTTGAACACGGCTTCGACTTCGAAGATGTAGTAGTTCTCATATCTGACGATATATCCCTTATCAGGAAAACGCATGATCATCTATCACCCGAAGTGCCTCTGTTTCTCATAAGCCGGTGCAATATCTTCGACCTTGCAGATCTCGAGAACGTATCGTTCTTCTCTCCGGAAGTAACATCCTTCCTGCTCCGCACACGTATGGATGCAACAAGGGATGCCATGAACCAGTACCGTCTTCTCAAGGAGAGGATTGTCGGGAAAAGCGCCGAGATGTGCCGCCTCAGAAGAGCTGTCATCAACGCCTCATGCTCAACACTCCCTGTTCACATTTTCGGGCCTACGGGAACGGGGAAGACCCTGAGCGCAAGAACCATCCACCTGCTGAGTCTGAGAAGCGGGAAGGAGCTTGTCTACCTCAATGCGGCAAGTCTCAACACTTCGCTTTCAGACTCCGACCTCTTCGGCCACTCGAAGGGGGCCTACACCAATGCAGGTACCCAGAGAGACGGACTTCTTGCACGTGCACACGAATCGACATTCCTGATAGACGAAGTTGAAAACCTGAGTCTCGACAATCAGGCAAAGCTTCTCGATACCCTCGAAGGAGGGAAATACAGAGCCCTCGGAAAGGACACATTCACGACGTCGAGCTTCCGTCTTATAACGGTAAGTCAGAAGTCACAGGAACAGCTTCTCGAAGAAGGAAAGCTGAGACATGACTTCTATCAGAGGATATCCTCCCAGACAATCGAGATTCCTCCCCTGAAGAAACACTCTGAGGACATTCCTCTTCTTGTCGAAAAATACATGAAGGACAAAAAGATTCCGTCGTCGTTCCTCCTCGACCCCGCCCCCCTTATCGAGCGCCAGTGGAACGGCAACGTAAGAGAGCTTTTCCACTACCTCGACTCCGTCTTGATGAAGCTGAGACACTAGAGAGATGGAGAATCCTCTCTGATACGTCAGAGTACAACTCCATATCATTCAGAGAGTTACACAAGCGTCGGAAACTGTGAAATAAAATGTTAAAAAATTGTTAAAAACCCTCGTTTTTCCCCGTTTTACACACCCCCGAATACCCTATATAAAGTATTAAAAACCTATATAATTTCTATTGATTTTCAAATAGATTACAGTCGAATATCTTCTTTTGTTGTAATGAAATATCGTAAAGTGTTATATATGATACAAAACTCCTTTCATCCCGTTTTTCAACCCCGTTTTCCACACGCTAATTCCTTATTGTGCAAAAATGTTAAAAACGTGTTAAAAACTCATATCTAGTGTCCGGGGAAAAAGAAAGCGTTTCATATTGTTATCAGAGGATTGAGGCCTTATAATTCTAGCATGCTCAATGTTTATGGAATCGGTAATCCCCTTATAGATTATATCTGCTCCGTCACGGAAAAGGACCTGGACGAGCTCGGGCTCAGCAAGGGCACGATGCTCCTCATCGACAGCGAAAAGCAGAAGGAAATCGTCGAACATACGAAAGACAGGCCTGTCAGATATTCCTGCGGCGGCTCCTGTCCGAACACTATGGTCACTCTCGCCTCCCTGGGAGCTAAAACCATTCTTCAGGGCAGCGTGGGAGATGACGAACTCGGAGAAATGTACCGTAAGAGATTAAAGGAAAGCGGAGTTGAAGACCACCTTGTAACCAAAAAGGAAGGAGTCACCGGAACTTCGATAATCCTCCTCACTGATGACAAGGAACGCACCATGAACACCTACCTCGGTGCCAACAGACTCTTCACTCCCGAAGACGTCGATGAAAGCGTTGTCGACAGGGCCGATATCTTCTACTTCACCGGGTACATGTGGGATACGGAGAATCAGAAGAATGCCGTGAGAAAGGCTCTCAGGATGTTCAAGGAAAAGGGAAAGCTCGTAGCATTCGACGTCGCCGATCCTTTCGCCGTCGGACGTTACCGCTCCACCTTCCAGGAACTCATCTCCAACTATTGTGACATTGTATTCGCAAACAGCGAAGAAGCCAGATATCTGATGGACAACTACGATGCCTACGAATGCTGTAAGAGCCTCGGTAAGCTCTGCCCCATCGCCATCGTAAAGAACGGGAAGAAAGGCTCATACATATCTGATCACCGCAAGATAACACAGATTGCATGCCACGGTTCCGTCGTTCCCGTCGATACGACAGGTGCCGGAGACACATATGCGGCAGGCTTTTTATACGGATATCTTTCCTCGCGAAGCATCGTCGACTCATGTAACATCGCATCCTACCTTGCAGGAGAAATCATCTCCCGCATAGGTGCACAGTTCGATAAGGAATCACTTGAGACCGTCAAGGCTTATATCGAGGAGCATTTTCCAGCTCAGAAGTGACCTTAGCGGAGTGAAATCAAAGATAAGCAGACTGCAAAAAGGCCCCGGAACAACCGGAGCCTTATGTCTTTTTCTGAGATGACTCAATAGTTTTCAGCAAGAAGCTCGAAGTAAGCCTGGGGATGAGCACAGACGGGGCACTTCTCGGGAGCTTTCTTTCCCACCATGATATGTCCGCAGTTGCGGCACTTCCAGATCATTTCGCCGTCGCGTGAGAAGACAAGTCCTTCCTCGACGTTCTTCAGAAGAGCAAGATATCTCTTCTCATGTTCCTTCTCGACGCCTGCGACAAGTTTGAATTCGGAAGCAATCTTCTTGAAGCCTTCCTTCTCAGCCTCTTCTGCAAACTGTGCATACATATCTGTCCATTCATAGTTCTCGCCCTCTGCTGCAGCCTTGAGGTTCTCGAGGGTTGATCTGATCTCTCCGCCTTCGAGGTACTTGAACCACATCTTTGCGTGTTCCTTTTCGTTCTCGGCTGTCTCGAGGAAGATGGCAGCAATCTGCTCGTATCCTTCCTTCTTTGCCTTCGATGCAAAGTATGTGTACTTATTTCTTGCCTGGCTTTCACCGGCAAATGCAGTCATCAGGTTTTTCTCTGTCTTTGATCCTTTAAGTTCCATTGCGTTCTCCTTAGAGTTAGTGTTGTCTACCTAATTAGTAAACATTCCTAATAGTGATAGTAACCCATATTATTCTTCATGTAAAGATGAAACCACCTTTTTTCCAGGTGGTTTCTCATCTTTTTTTGTTTTTTTGATTATTTTCTGACGGGAAGGATTCTGACCTGCTTGTAGAGCCCTTCGCCCTCGCTCTTTGTCTCGACGCCGTCATATTCGTTGAGCGCCGTATGAACGAGTCTTCTTTCGAACGGGTTCATCGGATCGAGAAGTCTGCTCTTCCCAGATCTCTTCACCTGGTCCGCAACCCTGTATGCATTACGGATAATCTGCTCCTCATGTCTCATGCGGTAGTTCTCGCTGTCGACGACTATCTTGATATCGGGATCGAGATTTCCGGCATATACGTTCGTTATAAGCTGGATTGCATCGAGATTTCTTCCCTTCCTTCCGATTATATATGATGAATCGGGGGACTCGATGTCGATGCCGATCTTGCTTTCCCTGCGGTAACTGATCGTCGCCTCTCCTTCATAACCCATCTTCTCGATAAGAGTGTTCAAGAATTCGATGACTTTGCGTTCCGTATCATTCTCGGCTTCGAGGGCTTCTCCTCCTCTGTCCGCTGCATCTTCCCCTTCAACATCGCGCTCGTCTCCGTCTTCACCGTAGTATACCCGGATTCTGCAGCTGGGTTTCTTGAAGAGTCCCTTCTTCACTACCTCCATGACTTCGACATCGAAATCACTTCCGCTGAGGTTGAGCTCCTCTATAGCCTTGTTTCTTGCTTCTTCTTCTGTTCTTCCTTCAAAATCTTTATACATATTCATTACCTCTGATTATCTTCTCTTTTTCTTGTCGGCCTTCTTCTGAGCCTTTATTGCATCCTTCTCCTCGATTTCCTTTCTGTAGCCGGCAACCTTCTTCTTGTTCGTGTAGATCTGCTGGATGATTGAAAGCAGGTTGGACATCGACCAGTAGATGAGAAGTCCCGAGGGAGCATTGTAAAGGATGAAGAAGAACATAATCGGCATACCGTATGTCATGAACCACATCATTCCCTTGTTCGAGCCCTGGGAAGAAGTCGTCGCACTCTGCGTGATCTTCATCGAGAAAATCATCGAGAATGTATAAAGGATAGGCAGGAGATGTATCTTGTTTCCGAGCAGCGGAATGTTGAACGGAAGAGTGAAGATCGTCTCCGGAATCGAAAGGTCGTTTATCCAGCCGGGGATGAACATAGCTCCTCTGAGGGAGAAGTCCTTGTTCAGGAGGCCATACAGTCCTATGAAGATCGGGAACTGGATGAGAAGAGGAAGACATGATCCCATGGGATTTATTCCCTCTTCCTTATAGAGTTTCGACACGGCCATGTTCTGTGCCTGCGGATTGTCCTTGTACTTTTCCTGGATCTCCTGGAGCTTGGGCTGTATTGCGCTCATCTTCGCCGTACTCTCCGTTCCCTTCTTCGAAAGCGGAATCAGAAGCAGCTTGACGAGGATTGTCAGAAGGATAATCGATATTCCGTAGTTGTGAGTGATGAAGTTGAAGCCTTCAAGCGCCCATTTCAGGATTGTCTCAAGCCAGCTCAGCCACGAAACATCAAGCGCTTTCTTGAGGTTATGGTCCTTGAGCCCGAATACGTTGTCGGAAGCGTTGTCGTAGATACCGAGCGTCGATGAGAGCTGCGGGCCGCAGTAGAACGAATATATGTCCTCGGTTCGGGATGCACTCGTTGCACCTCTTGTCAGATAGACAGTATTCTTCTGACTTATCGTCTCTCCTGTCTCCTGTACTGTCTGGACCTTCGTCACCGCATTCTCAGTCTCGGGAATTATGAGGAATGCAAAGTATTTTCCGACGACTCCGACCCACCCGATATTATCAGTGGAGGTGAAATTGCCGCTCGAGACAGTCTTTCTCTTGTTCTTTTCGGCAAGCTTGTAGTAGACCCTTCTGTAGTCGTAGTTGCCGTTGAGTGAATCAAATTCGGGACCTACCTGAGAGCCTACAGAGAGGGTATACATCGTATTTCCCTCGTTAACAGGTATTTCAAGGCCGTCGTTCGTATAAACAGAGACAGCCATCTGAATCATGTATTCGTCGTTGTTGGGGACGGCGTATTTCTTCTCGATGGTGAATTCTCTTCCTGTAGACTCTTCTCTGTAAGTGCGTGAGAAAACTACTAGCGTGACGGTGTCCGTCTTACCGCTGAGGCTCCTCTCCTGTGTTGTATAGGAGAAGGCGTCGTCGACGGGCTTTGTCTTGTCATCACCCCAGTAGAGCATGAATGCATCTTCGTCACCCTCTTCCTTCAAAAGGAGATTGACGTCGTTCTTTTCATCGTGGATGCTTTCGATGGTCGCTCCGACAGGATTGAACGTCACACTGAGTGACGGCGTCTTTACTGTGAAAGGTGACGTGTCGCCATCTGAGCCGACTGCCGTGTAGACTGCACCTGCATTCTCCTCGGGGAGAACCTCTTCAGTGGCGGATTCAACGGCCGTTGTACTCTCGCCTGTCGCAAGCAGTGTCTGCTGGAATGTCATACCTACTGTGATGACGATTACACAGAGGACAATTGCAATGATAGTATTCCTATCCATTCTTTACTCCCAAATGGATCTATTCTCAGTGCCTGGAAAGATGGAATAGGAACTCTGCTGATGAGATTGAAAAGGAACTATTTCCTGTTTGACCTGTCCAGCAGCATAGTCAGGCTGGACTCAAGCAAGGAAAAACCGGAAACCTTTCCAGGATATACAATGAGGACATAGTCCTTAGTAATTTCTTCTGTCTGGTCCTGGCTGGAATGACGCAGGGGGTAGTTACGGAATATCTCCTTAACCCTGCGACGCAGAAGATTGCGGTCGACAGCCCTGCCGTAATGTTTTGCGGGGATGACAATCATCCTGTCCCAGCCAAGTCCGTTATCAAGACAGATTAATCGCATTCCAAGGCAGGAATATGCCCTTCCTGTCTTAAAAATGCGATCAATATCTTCTTTTTTTCTAATAATCTCAGTCTTAGTAAGGCTTCTTCTCATCGCTGACAGTAAGGCTGTATCTACCCTTAGCTCTTCTTCTTGCTAATACCTTACGGCCGCCCTTTGTTGCCATTCTAGCGCGGAATCCAAATTTTCTTGTTCTCTTAGTCTTACTTGGCTGGTAAGGTCTAATTCCCTTTGTGCTCATGTTATAACTCCAATTTTTTACGCTTCTCAGCGATGAATTTTCAAAAAATATGGACACCTTTGTCCAGTTTCAAGAGTGTAGCAATCTCATGACCTATAGTCAATAACCTCTTTCAAGGCTTTGCCTTCAAAACAGCTATCTTTTTTATCTTTTTATCTGGAAATCTCTCGTTCCACCTCTCTATCACAGCTTTTTCCTCCATTCTCAAAAGAGATTTTGCAGAAAGAGAAGAAGGCGTGACATATATTTTCCCGCTGTCGAGGTCTCTCAGGGATGAAAGCCTGGTACATGAACTGAGACGTGCACCGGCGACTACAGGCCAGGAACTGAAATACTCCCTGAACGAAAGGTCTATGTTGCTTTCCTCCAGAAATTCCAGTACGGCATCCCAGAGGTTCTTCTCACCCTTCATTTATATTCCCCTCCTTCACTTCGTAGCTTATCCTTTCCTTCATCTTCTCATTGTATTCCTCATTGGGGAGGAATGTGAAGAAAGCCTGGCTGTAGAGAGGAAGCGAAGAGAGAACCTTCCCCCTCTTTGTACTGTCAAGTTCGAGCAGTACGTCGTCGATAAGGAGTATGGGGGAACGCCCTGTCATCTTCGTGAAATACCCGGCTTCCGCAATTCTGAATATTAAAGAGCAGAGTCTGAGCTGCCCTGTGGAGCCCATCTGGCTGAAGGGGCCGTACTGACTCATTATCGTGAAACGGTCACGGTGGGGACCACCGGCAGTAGTCCCCATCCTTATGTCCCTTTCCGTTGTCTCGAGAAGATTCTCCACAACACCATCAACGCTCTCCTCCTTCCACGACGGCTGATAGAGGACCGAAAGTTCATACTCCGTTCCCGATATATCGGCAAAAAGGGAGGGAAAAATCGTATTGAACTCTTCAACTGCTTTTTTCCTTTCGGCCATTATCTCGAGTCCGTAGGAGGCAAGGCGCTCGTTATATAGTTTTATTATAGTCTCATCGCCGTCCTTGACTGCAGCATTGCGCTGCATAAGAACACTGCGGTAGGAGCGCAGGCTGTCAAAGAAGGAAGGGGAATAGAGACACATCATCTGATCGAAGAAGCGTCTTCTGTATTCCGGCTCCCCCTTTATATAATTGATGTCCTCATGGCAGAAAACTATGCACGGAAACTGATAAATAAGGGTCTTACGGTCCTTTATTTCCTTTCCATCGAGGATTATCTTACGGTTTTTATTGTAATATGAAACAGTTATTCTTCCCGTCTCGCCGTCGTCACGGTATGTTCCGCTTACAGAAAAACCCTCCTCTCCGTTTCTTATGCATTCCCTGAGCATCGGAGTACGGAAGGAAGAACCGTAGGAAAGAATATATACACTCTCGAGTATATTTGTCTTTCCCTGTCCGTTGGAGCCGTAGAGAAGAATATTCTCCGAGTCCGTGTTGACAGAGCCGGAGAATATGTTTCTGAAATCATTGTAACTTAAAGATGTGAATCTCATCCCTGCATCGGCATCAGAACATAGAAGTAGTTCTTCTCGGGCTCGGGAGAGAAAATCATGGCACCGTTCTGGTTCCTGAGTTTTATCTTCATGTATTCTGTCTCGATCTTCTTGATGGCGGGAAGCAGCAGCCCTGCATTGAACGATATCTTCATCGAGGGTCCGTTGTATTCACATTTGATGATCTGCTTGGAGTCGCCGAAATCGTTGTTCTCGCCGCTTATCATGACGCCTTCGACGTTGATGTCGACGAAGATCTTTCTCGACTTTATTTCTGTGAATATCGAAGTGAGGGAGATGGATTTGACCATCTCTTCAACCGAAAGTCTGCATTCATAGTCAAGTTGCGTCGGAATTACCCTCTCGTAGTTGGGGTAATTACCGGAAATGAGCGTCGAGCCGATTGTTCTGTTGTCGACCTTCGCATATGACATGTCGGGAGTAAGAGCAAGAGAGAAAAGTCCTTCGTTTGTCGAAATCATCGAAAGAAGCTGCAGGAACTTCACGGAGAGGATCGACGGGGAGAAATCGGGAATATCCTGTTCGAAGGTGTTCTCGACGTACGCAAGTCTTCTTCCGTCCGTTGCAACCATGACTATCTTGTCGTCCTTCTTCTCGATATGGACGCCTGTGAGGAAGAAGCGTGTAATCTCCTCTGCCACGGCAAAGCTCGTCTTGTCCGCCATGTCGTTGAAGGCCTTCTGCGGCAGCGAGAAGAACAACTCGTCAGGGCACTCCTTTATCTCGGGGAACTTCGAAGCATCCATTGTCTTGAGATTTGTATTGATGTTCTTTTCGGCACTGACGGGTCTGATCGTGAGTTTGTTATCCTCTTCGTTGAACTCCAGATCCTCATCCGGAAGGTTCTTGAGGACGGCTACAAGCTTGTCACAGAATACCGTAGTTGATCCCGGAACTACTGTAGAGATATCTATAGTGGAGATGAAGGAGACCTTTCCATCCTGGGCCTTGATTGTAAGCTTGTCGTTGTGATTTTCAAGAAGAACGTTGCTTGTCATGGACAGGGAGTTCTTCTGGCTTGCAAAGCTGGATGCAAATTCGATTTCTTTTCTGATTAATGCGCATGGACAGATGAATTTCACTTTTGCTGTGCTCCTATTATTACGATAATAACACAAATATATTGGTTAGTAATATTAATAGTATCAGAAAAAAATGTTAAAAAGCCACAAATTTCTTTCTGACACAAAACTTTAGAATGTTAAAAACTCTGTTAAAAACTCCTTTACTTTTTTAACAATCATTTTCCAATGTTAAAAACTTCTTTTTTTAACGCCTGTTTTTAACATTTTCTTCCGCCTTTTTAACAGGTTTTACACATCTTTTCACCCGTTTTTCCTCGTCAGTGTCTTTGTCACCGCGTCTATTGATTTTCTCACTGAATCATCGGTTTCTATGAGACTTTCGACCTGCATCACAGAGTACCTTACAGAAGTATGGTCCTTGTTGATATACTTTCCGATGTCACTCTGTGTGAAATGGCCGTACTTGTATGCAACATACATTGCTATCTGCCGCGGAAGCTTTATCGCCCTTCCTCTGTTTGCTCCCTTCATATCTACAAGTGATACGTTGAAGTAGTTTGCCGTAGCCGTGAATACATCGTTTATCGTATAGTCGACGTTGACTGCGGGAGTCTCGATTATGAGATTCTTGAGATTCTCCTTTGCCATCTCTATTGTTGCCGGCTTGTTTACGAGCTTGGCTATTCCGCTGACCGTTATGAGGGCGCCTTCGAGATCTCTGACGTTGGTACGTACCGACTGCGATATGTAGTCGAGAACATCCTCTCCGAGTCCCAGTTTCTCCTCCTTGTTCTTCTGCTTTGCAATGGCAAGCCTGACTTCATACTCAGGGGGTCTGAGATCGACGTTGAGGCCGCTCGAGAAACGTGTTCTGAGACGCTCCGTTATGTCGGAGAGTTCGGTTATCGGGCGGTCGCATGTGAATACTATCTGCTTTTCGTTGTGATGAAGCTCCACGAATGTATGGAAGAGCTCCTCCTGCGTCGTGGTCTTCTTCTGCAGAAAGTGTATGTCATCGATGAGAAGTACATCTACATCACGGTACTTCTTCTTGAATTTATTCGTACTGTTGGAACCCAGACACTCGATGAACTCGTTCGTGAAGGCTTCGGCCGTCACGTAGATGACGTTCATCTCCGGGTGCGTCGAATAGATGAAATTGCCGATGGCCTGCAGAAGGTGCGTCTTTCCCAGTCCGACTCCGCCGTAGATGAGGCACGGGTTGAAGGTGCTCTTTCCCGGATTTAGTGCTATGACCTTCGCAGCCTTGTAGGCTATGTCGGAGTTGTCACCCTGTATGAAATTTTCGAGTGTGTAGCGGGGATTGAGGGTCGGGTTCTTCCTGACGGCGGTCGTCTTCGTGCTCTTTTCGGCCTTTGTCTCCGCCTTTTCGGCTTTTTCCGTGTTCTTTGCCCTTGTCTTCGAGAGGGTTTTGTCCGTGACGAACTTCACACGGAGGTTTTCACCAGCCTTTTCGGAGAGAAAATTCTCTATCACGGCCTTGTGCTGCCTGATGACGGAGACGACGAATTCCGAGGATGCGACGAGCGTTACTTCGCCGTCCTTTATTTCCTTAATGTCTATGTTGTCGAGAAAGGCTTTGGCATCAGAAGGAAGAGTTTCCTTCATCATTTCCTTGGTCTCTTTCCAGAGTGTTAATGAATCATCCATATGACAAATATGATAATCAATAGATTTTCAGAGAGCAAGAAGCGGAAAAATAAAATGTAACAAATAATTAACTACATGCACTTAAAAGATTTATAACACGGCCTTTTTTTGCTTTCATCCTTGTAAACAAATGCTTGTTTATGGTACAATGTCTATAATAAAAATAATCACGCGCACGCGTGCGTAAGCCAACATAAAGGAAAATTCATGGAAGAAGAAAAGAAAATCGCGGGTCATACTGCCGAAGAAATTGCGGCGGAAGTAAAAGCCGCCGAGGATTACACTTCATCTGGAATCACCGTTCTCAAGGGACTGGAGGCTGTAAGGCAGCGTCCCGGTATGTACATAGGTTCTACCGGTATTGACGGCCTGCATCATCTTGTCTACGAGGTAATCGACAATTCCATCGATGAAGCTATGGCAGGCTACTGTAACGACATAGAGGTTTCGTTCGAGAACGGCCCTCTGGGGGAAATCTGCACCGTTGTGGACAATGGACGAGGTATCCCTGTAGATATCCATCCGGAAGAGAAAAAAAGCTGTCTGGAGGTCGTCCTCACGCAGCTGCATGCAGGTGGAAAGTTCGACCATAACTCCTACAAGGTGTCCGGTGGTCTCCACGGCGTCGGCGTATCATGTGTCAACGCACTATCGGAGTGGATGCAGGTGACTGTCTACCGTGCACCTCACATCTACCGTCAGGTCTACTCCAGGGGTATTCCCCAGACTGAAGTCGAGGTTATCGGGGACACCGACAGAACCGGTACTACAGTAAGCTTCACTCCCGACTTTACAGTCATGGAGAGAAACTCCTTCGACTACGATACTCTCTCCAAGAGATTCAGGGAACTCAGCTACCTCAACAAAGGAATCACGATCACCGTGGTCGATAAAAGAGGCGAAGAGGAGAAGAAGGAGACCTTCCATGCAGACGGAGGCCTTACATCCTATGTGAAGTATCTCAACGAGTACAAGACTGTCCTCTCCGACCCGATTTCCCTCGAAGGCGAAGGAACTACGGAAAAGAACGGCGGGGATCCCGTATCGATTGAGGTGTCAATACAGTACAACGACAAGTTCGACGAGAAGGTCGTGACATTCGTCAACAACATCAACACCAGGGAGGGAGGAACACACCTTTCGGGTTTCAAGGCCGCCCTTTCGAGATGTTTCAACAACCAGCTCAAGAACAGCCAGAAATTCATGAAGATTTACTCGGGGTCCCTCGACAGCAAGGATATCGCGGAAGGACTGACGGCAGTCATATCCGTCAAGATCCCCAATCCGCAGTTCGAAGGGCAGACGAAGATGAAGCTCGGAAACTCCGCAGTAAAAGGTATCGTGGATTCTCTCGTATACGAGAAGCTCACGAACTACTTCGACGAGTTCCCGGAGGTTCTCGACAAACTTCTGAACAAGGTTACCCAGGCGGCTCTCGGCCGTGTCGCGGCTCAGAAGGCCAGAGACAACATCCGCAAGAAAAACGAGGGCGGCGGACTTCCGGGAAAGCTTGCCGACTGTTCGATGCACGACCCTGCACAGTGTGAACTCTTTATCGTAGAGGGTGACTCTGCAGGCGGATCTGCCAAGAGCGGAAGAGACCGTAACTTCCAGGCTATCCTCGCACTCTGGGGAAAGATGCTCAATGTAGAGAAGGCCCAGGAGGCAAAGGTTCTCAATAACGAGAAGCTTCTCCCCATCATACAGTCGATCGGAGCCGGTATCACAAGATACAATGCAGGCTCCCAGAACGACGAGGAGGAGAGCGAGAGCGAAAGGAAGAAGGAGGAGAGACTCTTCGACATCAACAAGGTCAGATATCATAAGATCATCATCATGGCCGATGCCGATGTCGACGGAAGCCACATCAGAACACTGCTTCTCACATTCTTCTACCGCTATATGAGGCCGATCATCGACTACGGCTACGTATACTTTGCAATGCCTCCTCTCTATAAGTTCTCGGGCCCCAGGATCAACAAGCCCATCTATGCTTACACCGAGGACGAGAGAGCCGAGAGACTTGCAGAAGCAGTCGCGCTTACAGGAGACGTGAACAAGGTTGCAGTACAGCGCTACAAAGGTCTCGGTGAGATGAACCCCGACCAGCTCTGGGAGACTACCATGAATCCCGAGACGAGAATGCTTGGAAAGGTCCATCTCAAGGACGCGGAGGAAGCAGACAGAGTCTTCTCCATGCTTATGGGAGAGGAAGTCGAACCCAGACGTGAGTACATCGAGCAGAATGCAACATATGCTCAGAATCTCGATATTTAAAGGAGGAGTGAATGGACGATAACAACGATAACACAATCATTCCCGAAGATGGAAAGGAAAAGCAGGAGACGAAGCCGGGTGCAATCCTGACATTCGATCTTGCCGACCAGATGAAGAGTGCCTACATCGACTATGCAATGTCGGTCATTGTATCACGTGCTCTTCCGGATGCACGGGACGGACTCAAACCCGTCCACAGAAGAATACTCTACTCCATGTGGGATATGGGTATCAGATACAATACGGCCAACAAGAAGTGTGCCCGTATCGTCGGTGATGTTCTCGGTAAGTATCACCCGCACGGAGATGCGTCAGTCTATGATGCACTTGTGCGTCTTGCCCAGGATTTCTCACTGCGTTATCCCGTGGTATTCCCCCAGGGCAACTTCGGTTCCATCGACGGAGACCCGCCGGCTGCAATGAGATACACCGAGGCCAAGATGGCCAAGGTGGGAGAGGAGATGATGGCCGATATCGGAAAGGACACAGTCGACTTCATGTCGAACTATGATGAGTCCCTTACCGAGCCTGTAGTACTTCCCGCGGCATTCCCGTTCATGATCTGTAACGGTTCCAGCGGTATTGCCGTAGGTATGGCTACGAATATGGCTCCTCACAATCTCAACGAGGTCGTTGAAGGCATATGCGCCCTCATTGATAACCCGGAAATAACAATTGAAGAGTTATCGGAATTTGTTAAGGGTCCTGACTTTCCGTCGGCAGGTATAATACACGGGAAGAAAGGTATTATGGATGCCTTCCTTACGGGTAAAGGAAAGGTCGTAATAAGAAGTAAGTATGAGATCATAGATGCAGATCCCCACAGCCGTGATGATCTTAATAAGACACATACTGCTATCTACTTCACGGAGCTTCCCTACCAGGTCAACAAGGCAGAACTTGTCAAGAAGATCGACGACTACCGCAAGGACGGCGTAATCCCGGGTATTGCCCAGGTCAAGGATCTCTCCGGTCGTGACGGCCTCAGGGTTGCCATCTACCTCAAGCAGGAGGCTGTTGCCAACGTTGTACTCAATATGCTCTGGCAGAAGACGGCTCTCCAGTCGAACTTCAACATCTATAACCTTGCCCTCTACAACGGTGCTCCGAAGCTCTTCAACCTTAAGGATATGCTCCAGGTATATGTAGACCACAGAGAATCCGTAATAGAACGCAGAACACGCTACGATCTCAAGAAGGCAAAGGAGAGAGAGCATATCCTTCTCGGTCTCAAGATAGGTCTCGAGAACATTGATCAGGTCATTGCTATTATCAAGGCCAGCCCTGATAACACAGTTGCATCCCTTGAGCTCCAGAAGCAGCTTTCGCTTTCCCAGATCCAGGCAGATGCAATAATCGACATGAAGCTTGGAAAGCTCAGCCACCTCGAAACCGATAAGATTCTCGATGAACTTGCTGAAATCGAGAAGAGAATCGCCGAATATGAATTCATTCTCAGTGACAGAAAACACGTACTTGAAGTTGTCAAGAAGGAAATCAGAGTAATCGGTGAGAAGTACGGTGATCCGAGAAGAACACAGCTTGTCGAACACGAGCTTGACGATGCATCTCCGGAAGACTTCATAAAGAAGGAGGAAGTCGTAATCAATATCACGAAGAAGGGCTTCGCAAAGCGTCTTTCTGCTACCGAATATAAAGCTATCGGAAAAGGCGGCAAGGGTGTTATCGGAGCAAAGCTCACTGACGGTGACTACGTTGACCACCTCTTTACATGCTCATCCCACGATGTCCTGACATTCATCACCAACCGCGGGAAGGCATATTATATAAAGGCATTTGAAATCCCGGAGAGCGGCAAGACCAGCAAGGGTGCCAACATGAAGAACTTCCTCAAGATTGAGAATGATGAGAAGATCACATCGATCATCAACTTCAAGCAGGAAGAAATCAATGATGAGACATACCTTCTTATGGTTACAAAGCTCGGTGTCACGAAGCGTGTTGTTATGACAGACTTCAGAAATGCCAAGACAAAGGGCGTCAAGGCAATCATCCTCGACGAAGGCGACGAGCTTGTTGAAACACTCATGGTCAGGGAAGATGACGAGATCATGTTCATCACAAGAAGCGGCAAGGGCCTCAGAACTCCTGTTACAGATATAAGAGCAATGGGCAGAGCCACACACGGTGTCAAAGCCATGAAACTTGTGGGTGATGATGAGATTGTATCTGCAGTCAAGGTTGAAAACGACAAGACGATCCTTCTTCTCACCGAACTCGGAAAGGGAAAGAGAACCTCATTCGACAACTTCATGGCTCATGCAAGAGGAACGATGGGCCAGAGAATCTACTCTCTGGGCGAAGATGACAAGATCATCGGCGCAGTATCTGTCACGGAAAACGATGATGTCATTCTTATCACGATGATGGGACAGGTCCTCAGAGTTGCCGTAATCAACATCAGCAACCAGGGCAAAAACGCATCAGGTGTTATCGTTGCCAAGTTCAAGAAAAAGAACGACCGCATCAATGCTCTTGACGTGACTGCTCACGAGGACGATGTCGAAGAAGACGAGCTCGATACGGAAGAATCTCCGGTAGAAGCGTCTCTAGAGGCACCGCAGAGCGACGAAACTGCAGAAAGCGCCGATAAAGAGTGATTTCAGTCACTCATAAACGATTTGCCTGGGGAAACCCAGGCATTTTCTTTGGACAGAAACAGAATTACATCATATACGCCGAACCGGTGCCAAAAACTACCCTGTGTAATAGGATAGCCAAAGACGAAATGTACAGCTGAAACTGTAACTATAAATAGAAACGCCTGTCCGTATTTTTTCACTCAATTTCTTTCATGTAAACGATTTATATGTAGGAAACTAAAAAGCCCTGTTTCGGACAACTCTGAAAATCCAAATTCGCAGAAGTGCCTTCTTTTAAGGCTGGATTTTGCCTCCTTTTAAAGGCTGTTTGTCCCCTTGAAGGAAAGCAAAAGAAATCGGAAATGAAATCAGAAATGAAAAATGTCAAACGTGAAACATTGCATTCAATCCTCCTGTTGTTCCGGTAAAAAAGTAAAAGAATGCAATTTAGAAAGTTTGTGTTAACCCTGCTTTTGCTTTACGATTTGTGAACTGACAAAGTATGTATTCTCTATTATGACATTATGACGATTATTTTTTCGTTGTTGCTTTTATGATGCGAGATTGATTTTTATCGAATACTCAATTCCTCGTTTCTTTATTTAAATGAAATCGTGGCATATGTGACGGTACTGCATTTATAAGCTTTCTTTTATCTTTTTTTTGAATAATTATCTTAAATTTCTCTTAATTAAAAATGAATAATTACTACTGTAATTCTTGGCTTTGTGTATTTGTTCAGTCTCATTCGTTTAATTGATATGCGTATTTCCCCTGGAATTTTGATTGTTTCACGTTAAACTATAAAGACGGTGAAGGTGCCCTTGTGTTAGAGAAAATAGAGATTCCTAGTTTATTTTAACTGTTTTGAGATTGCTCACGTCGAAAATATAAGACCGCTGCATATTATAACTGTTTTTTTGCTTATACTTATGATGTATTGAAGTTCTATGAAATGAAACGTTGTTTTGTATGTAGAAGTGAAAATGTGTGATTTTTTGAATTATACATCATCTGTTCATTCGTTTTTCAGCATTCTTATATGCTCCGATAACTGCTGCTCTTAATAATTAAACGCCCAATTAATGTTTCCTTGACCAACACACGTCTTTGAATATATGTGTTGCGATCGTATTTTGTAATGAAAGCTGGAGGGAATAACCCATGTTTTAATGAATCGATCATGTTGCTACTGCTGTTCTGCTATAATGCGTCAGAATTACATTTATCAGTTAATAAAGTTGTGATGTTTCATGTGAAACAATATAAAAGGAGTCTTTCTATAGCAGGATACTTCATTTAATGTTTGATTTTGAATGAGAGTAAAAGAGGGCATCTCCCAAGGTTGCTGTGCCAAAGAGCAGATTACAAGTGTTGTTTACCGTGAAACAATAAAAAAGAGTTCCTCATCCGGGAACTCATTTAACGCTTGATTGTTTGAAAATCAGAACATTTCGTCGTTAACAACAACGATATCTTTGTCTACTGTCTCTTTGAGGTATCTTTCAACACCATTGGAGAGCGTCATCTGGCTCATGGGGCAGCCTGCACAGTGGCCGTGAAGCTTTACATGGACGATTTTTCCTTCAATCTTTTCTACCGAGATATCGCCACCGTCGTTCTGGAGAGCCGGGCGAATTTCATCTATTGCTGCGAGAATCTTTTCTTTCATTTTTATGCTCCTTATTCGAGAGTTTCTGTTGTGTTTAGGATAGCAAGGCACCCTCCGAGGGTCAACTTATTCTCGATAATTGTTACCCTTTTTTACTGACATTTCCTCCTTTTAAGGCTATATTCTTAACCATGTCGAGGAAGATTATTTTTTATAACCAGAAAGGTGGTGTAGGAAAGACCACAGCAGCTGTAAATCTGGCCTCAGTTCTGGCTGCGAAAGGCTGTAAAGTATTATTAATTGATCTTGATGCTCAGGTGAACCTTACTCATGCAGTGTCGGGTGACGGAAAAAAGGCCAATATCTACCAGGTTATTACAGGGCAGGTTGATGCCAGAGACGCTGTTCAGTCTACTGTTTTCAAGAACCTGTATCTTATTCCCGGGTCCCTTGATCTTGCCGGTCTGGCCATCGAGCTTGTCGAGGAGGAAAACAGGGAAAAATTCCTGAAGAAAAGCCTAGCAGTCATCGACAATGACTATGATTACATAATTCTTGATTGTCCTCCTTCTTTGGGCCTAGAAACGGTTAATGCTCTCTGCTGGTGTGATAATGTGATTATTCCTTTACAGTGTGAGTATTTAGCTATGGAAGGGCTTAATTTGATAATGAGAACTATTACTAATATTAAGAAGACAGTCAACCCCTCCATCCGAATTCTCGGCATACTGTTCACAATGTACAGCAGGAGAATAAAACTTAATCAGGATGTTGTTGACGATATAACACAGTATTTTCCGGATCTGGTTTTCAAGACAATCATCCCGCGTTCATCGAGACTGGCGGAGGCCCCGTCTCACGGACTTCCGATCAACTACTATGATAAATCTTCGGCAGGAGCGAAGGCATTCGTCAAATTAAGCGAGGAGGTGATCAGCCGTGGCTAATGACAGAAAGAGAGGCCTGGGTAAGGGAATCGGGTCGCTGATGAGCGGATTCGATTTCGACACGCAGACAGAAGATATTCTTACTAAGACAATCAACGATGAAGCCAGACAGAACAAGATGGCTATTGTACAGCTCGATATTTCCCGTATAAGGACCAATCCCAATCAACCGAGAAAATACTTCGACGAGGAGTCTCTGGGCGAGCTGGCCCAGTCCATAAAGGCTCAGGGAATCATCCAGCCGCTGACAGTTGAGGAGATAGCTCCCGGGGAGTTCTCCATTGTCGCCGGAGAGAGAAGATACCGTGCCGCGAAGATGGCAGGACTGGAGAAGGTTCCTGCAATAGTGATGACGTTCACCGATGTACAGAGGATACAGGTCTCTCTCATCGAGAATATACAGAGGGAGAACCTCAATGCAGTTGAAGAGGCACAGGCTTACCAGTATCTCATAGACAAGACCGGATATACACAGGAAGCCGTGGCGGAGAAGGTCGGAAAGAGCAGATCTTCCATTGCAAACTCCCTGCGTCTGCTCGCCCTTTCCGACCAGGTCAAGGATGACATCGTATCTGGAGCTATGACAGCAGGACATGCAAGGGCGATTCTGTCGCTGATAAACCCTGCGGACAGACAGCTTCTGAGGGACAAGATAGTCCACGATAATCTCTCCGTCCGTGATGCGGAGGCTCTTGCTGCTGCATACAACAAGGGACACAAGCTCATCAGGAAGAGAAAGAACGGACAGAAAGACGAGGAAGTTGCAAAGACCGAGGAGAAATTCACATCTTCCGTCGGCGCTAAATGCGAGATTAAGGGTTCTCTGGATAAAGGAAGACTCATCATCAAATACAGAAGCACCGCAGACCTGGAGAAGCTCTATGCACTCCTGAGCAAGGGTGAGATACTATTTGAAGAATAACGTTTTAAAATAAAAGGAAATAAACATGAAAGACGGATTATATGCTGTTCTAAAGACCAAAAAAGGTGACATTACACTTGAACTTGAATACAGGAAGACCCCGATGACGGTCTGCAATTTCATAGGCCTTGCAACGGGAGTTCTCAATATGGAGAACCCGGGAAAGCCCTTCTATGACGGCCTGACATTCCACAGAGTCATCGACAACTTCATGATCCAGGGCGGATGCCCCAGGGGAAACGGAACAGGAGGGCCGGGATACAGATTTCCCGATGAATTCGATGACAGCCTCAGACACACCGGCCCCGGTGTCCTTTCAATGGCGAATGCAGGCCCCGGGACAAACGGCAGTCAGTTCTTCATCACGCATGTCGAGACACCCTGGCTTGACGGCAAGCATACTGTCTTCGGTCATGTTGTTGAAGGACAGAACGTCGTCAATAAGATAAAACAGGGCGACAGGATCGAGAAAGTCGAAATCGTACGTGTCGGAGCTGAGGCCGAGGCATTCGATGTGAGCAAAGAGTCCTTTACAAAATACGTCCAGGAGGCCGAAGAAAAGGCTTCAAAGGCACGTGATGAGGCAAACAGGAAAATACTCGACGAAATCAAAACGCGCTTTCCTGAGGCCGTTAAGACGCCCTCTGGTCTGATGTATGTCATCGACAGAGCCGGGGAGGGCGGCGCATCCCCTGCGTTCGGTGCGAAAGTTACCGTGCACTACGAGGGAAAGCTTCTCAGCGGAAAGGTCTTTGATTCCTCATACCTGAGAAAGGCTCCTGCCACATTCAAAATCGGCGAAGTAATCGAGGGTTGGAACGAAGCTCTTGTCACAATGACGAAAAACGAGAAGAGAACACTCATAATCCCGCCCGAGCTCGGATACGGCGAATACGGCTATCCGGGAGTCATCCCTCCGAATGCCTATCTGATATTCGAGGTAGAACTGCTTTCTTTCTAAGGAGTCATCTGTGAAGAACACCACCGTTTATGTCTGCAGGGAATGCGGTAGAGAAGAGTCCAAATGGACAGGACGATGTCCCGGCTGCGGAAGCTGGAACAGCTATGAGGAAAGAACAGTCACACCTCAGAAAACAGCTGCTGACAAGACTACAACGGTGATAGATGACGGAGTGAGAACTCTCAGCGAGGTTCCGTACGAGAAGACGCTGAGGGTATCCTCGAGAATGGAGGAGCTCGACAGAGTTCTCGGAGGCGGTGTCATGCGACCGTCCTCCGTTCTTGTCGGCGGAGAGCCGGGAATCGGAAAGTCGACACTGCTTCTAGAGCTCCTTGCAAATCTTTCGGAGTATGCTCCGGTACTCTACATTTCGGGGGAGGAGTCTCCCTCCCAGGTGAGGCTCAGAGCCGAAAGGCTTAACCTCCCGACGGAAAGAATCCAGATTTATTGTGATACGAGGCTCGAGGCCCTCGTCGAGACCATCGAGAGGATAAAGCCGGGCTACATAGTTGTTGATTCAATACAGACACTCTCTTCCTCGCAGTCGGAGTCCTCCGCAGGCTCTCCCAACCAGATCAAGACATGTTCGATGGAGCTCTCTGTCAGAGCGAAGAAGACAGGCTCGGCCATCTTCTTCATCGGCCATGTGACGAAGGACGGTATTATAGCGGGACCGAAGATTGTCGAGCATATGGTGGACACGGTACTCTACTTCGAGAGTGCGGAGAACGGCATCAGACTCTTACGTGCATCGAAGAGCAGATTCGGCAGCGTTGATGAAATCGGCCTCTTCGAGATGACGGCCGCAGGACTCAGGGGTGTAAAGGACCCCTCTCTCATGTTCCTCTCTTCAAGGGAGAACGAGGAGGTTCCTCCGGGAATCGTATTCACACCCGTTGTCGAAGGAAGCAGGACATTCATTGTTGAAATCCAGGCTCTTATAGTCGACGCAAGAAGCGGCTACCAGCGAATCTATTCCGACAAGGTCGATCTGAACAGGATAAACAGGGTCGAGGCTATACTTCAGCGTCATGCCGGCCTTGATCTCTCGAAGGATGACATATATGTGAATGTGGCCGGAGGCGTGAAGCTGTCTGAGGCGAGCATAGACCTTGCTTTAGCCCTCGCCCTCTATTCATCAAAGATGAACACGGCTCTGCCGTCGTCCTTTTCGGCTTTCGGAGAACTCTCCCTCGCCGGGGAAGTGAGGCCGGTCACTTTCCTGGAAAGAAGAATCAAAACCCTCTCGGACATGTCCTTCAGCCGTGTGATCACAGCCTCTTCCTCTGCAGTCAAGGCAGATATAGAGGTTGACAGGGTCAGGGATGTAAGATTTGCTATTATTGCAGCTTTCAAGAAGAAAAACAGTTGATCCTCTTTTTCCAACGTTAAGGACGAAATCCGTCAAGTATTGACCCCTTTTCCGCAGTTCGACCCGATGTGTATCGTCTTCCCCGTTGTCAATTTTGCACAAAACCTAAGGAAAGACAATAACTATGTGCAGATTTAACAACGCTGGGAGCTGAAAAACAGGATGCCGGAACATCCTGTCTGGGATTTTCTTGTCTGGTTTATCTACAGCCTTGCGAGTATGAACGGGAATCCTACAAGAGAGCCGAAAATCGAGCCGAGGCTGCTCATGAGGAGTGCGACAAGGCATTTGAGAATCCTGTTCCTGTACCATCCCCTGAGTGTCAGTGCGTCGTTGTTCACGTTTTCGAAGTCTTTCACTTTCGGCGGTTTGAACGTCGCCTGCCAGATACCGGCGAATATGCCGACTCCGAGTACGGGGTTGAGGACGAAGAACGGAGCCGTCAATCCGCTGAGGAGGCAGGTAAGAAAAGATGCTCCACCGATGAGAGTGAAGAGGAATGTGCAGGAAGCATTGGCGGCAACCCAGTAGAGGAAGGCCTTGAGGCCCTGGTCCCATCCGGAGGAGAAGATTCCCACTGCAACGAGTGCGACGATGAGGACAGGGATTATCCACTGTGCAATCTTTCCCGCTTTTCCCGGCTTCGGGATTTCTGTGATGGAGGAGGTGTCTGTCGAGAGTTCTCCCTTCTCCAGAAGTCCGAAGTTTCTGATTATTCCCTGTGTGTGTCCGGCACCGATGACCGCAACCTTGTTCTTTCCTTCGGAAGTATAGATTGACGTGGCAAGATAGCGGTCCCTCTCGTCAATGAGAACTTCCTTTACGGAGGGAAGCTCTTTGGCCACTTCCTTCATCATAGATTCGAGAGTCTCCTCGTTCTTGAGCTCTTCAAGCTCCTCCTCGCTTATCTTCTCATTGGAGAAGGATGCGGATATGAGTGTTGCAAGGAGTTTGCACTTGTTCCAGAGGGAGCTTTTTCCCCAGGCACGGCGGAAGGTGATCTGGATCTCCCTGTCGCAGAGCGATACGGGGATGCCTTTCTCCCCGGCAAGCTTTGCCGCTCCCAGGATTTCGGCTCCGGGGTCGCTCCCCGTCTGGGCTCCCATTCTTTTCTGGAATGAGGCGAGTGCCGTGTTGGCAAGGAGCAGGAATCCCTTTCCTTCCTTGAACACCTTCTTGATGTCCATATTCTCGTAGGCGGAATCCTTGGTCTTGCTCTTCATTCTTCCGTCATCGAGTTCGATGCAGACTCTGTCGGGGTTTTCCTTCTCGATTATTTCACGGACCTCTTCGGCGCTGTTCTTCGAAACATGTGCAGTGCCTACAAGGTGGATTGTGTCACCGTTGTCGAAGGTGATGATGTGGTAAGTATCGCTTACTTTCTGTGTTGTCATGTCAAATCCTTGAGAGAGGCACGGAGGAAGCCTAAGAGCCTTTCTGCCGATGCAATATCAAGATGCTCGTTGACAGAATGAATATCTGTCATGTCCGGTCCGATCGAGACGCTGTCCATGCCCGGAATCTTCGAGTTGATTATTCCGCATTCGAGACCCGCATGGATAGCCGTTATCTCGGGCTTCTTCCCTGTGTACTTTTCATAGCATGCGGCAAGCTTTGCCGTAAGAGGAGACGAGGGATTCGGAATCCATCCGGGGTATCCGTCACCCGAGCTGACTTCAAAGCCGTTACTCTTCGAGAGTCTTCTGATCTCTGCCGCGACATTCTTCTTCGCGCTCTCGATTGAGCTTCTGACGGAATAGATGATTTCCGCCTTCCCGCCTTCGATCCTGATAATTGCGAGGTTGCACGAGGTCTCGACGATTCCGGGGAGTGTCTGTGAATATGCGATAACGCCGTTCGGACTTGATACGAGGATGTTCTTCACGCTCTCGCTGACATCCCCGGGGAGAGCTTCTCCTGCGGCAGCTGTCTCTTTCACGTTTATCGTGATTCCCGGATCGGAGTGTGAGTACTCCACTCTGAGATCCGCCTGGAGCTTTTCCGCTTCCCTGACGGCCTCTGCGGTATTCTTCACAAGAAGTACTGCCTTGAGGTAAGAGGGAATGACGTTCCTCTTCGTGCCGCCTTCTGCGCTGACTATCGTGCAGGATGAAAGACTGTTGAGGTAGCGTGCGAATACTGCGATTGCGTTCGCCCTCATGCGGTGTATGTCGCCGCCGGAGTGTCCTCCGAGAAGCCCCGAGATTTCGACTTCCACTGTTTTTTCTCCGGAAGTTTTTACAGCCTCGTATGTCTTGTTCACTGTAACATCAAGTCCTCCTGCACAGCCGATGTAGAAGATGTCCTCCTCTTCGCTGTCGAGGTTGATCAGACTGCGTGCGCTGACAAACCTTTCCTCCAGTCCGAAGGCTCCTGTGAGTCCGACTTCCTCGTTGACCGTGCAGATGCACTCGACGGGCCCGTGGACGAGAGTGTCATCGGAGAGGATGTCGAGCATGATTGCTATTGCAATGCCGTCGTCGCCGCCGAGGGAGGTGTCCTTTGCACTTATGTATTTTCCGTCACATACAATGTCGATGGGGTCCTTTTTGAAGTCATGCTTCGAGCCTTCTCTCTTTACGCATACCATATCCATATGGCCCTGGAGGGCGACAGGAGGATAGTTCTCGCATCCTTTCGATGCCGGCTTCTTCATCACGACATTGCCCGTGCTGTCCTTCACGGCAAATATGCCGTTTCTGCCTGCCCAGTCGAGAAGGAATGACGCAACTCCCTCCTCGTTTCCGCTCTCCCTCGGGATGGATGAGATATCATTGAAATATGACCACAATCTTTTTTCCTTCAAATTGTCAAACCACATATATGCATCTCCTTAGTTAAGATGAATGTAGCCATTGTATGTCATATCACGCGAAAAAACGATACGGATATCGTACTTTATTGTATAAAGTCACTTGCAACCGTCAGAAGTTAGAACCAAAATGAAATATATGAAAGACAACATCCTTCTCATCATCAACCCCAATGCCTCGAAGGGAAAAGGCAGAAAAAAAGCAAAGAGGATCAAAGATATCTTCGCCCTTCACGGCAGACGATGCGCCATTGCCTATACATCCGGCAGTGGACATGCGGAGAAGCTTGCGAAAAGCGGTGTTGAGTCGGGTATAAAGATCATCATAGCCGCAGGGGGTGACGGTACTGTCAACGAGGTCATCAACGGCATAATGAAGGCCAGGAACCATGAAAAGGTTGCAATGGGCATAATTCCCGTCGGAAGGGGAAACGACTTTGCATGGGCGGCAGGAATTCCCTGTAATCTCGAGAAGGCAGTCGACATGATTCTCAACAACGAGCCGAAACCGACAGACGTGGGCTTTGCGCGGGGAACCGACAGGGAGAAGGGGGTCTACTTCCTTAACGGGATGGGGCTGGGGTTCGAGCCGATGGTCAATTTCCGTGCACAGGAGTACAGACACCTCAACGGAATGGCGAGCTACATCGCGGCTTTCATCCACATGCTCTTCAATCCTCCGAAGGGATATTCGATGCACGTCAAGATTGACGACGAGGAGTTCGATCTTGTTTCGCAGCAGTTCTCATGCAACAACGGAAGAAGAATGGGCTCTTCGTTCCTGATGACACCGCTTGCAGAAATCGACGACGGAAAGCTCGACTATATGTATACGAAGCGCCTCTTCAAGGGCTTCGGCCTTATAAGGCTTGCTCTCCGTTTCTTCCGGGGTGCCATGGTGACGGATAAGGAGAACTTCGGCTACGGCAAAGCCGGACGCGTCGAAATAACCTCCGACAATGATCTGATGGTTTCTCATGTAGATGGTGAGGAGTTTTCTAGAAAAGGAAAGCATTTTGTCATAGAAATACTCTCCTCGGCCGTCAGACTCTTCCGTTGAAAATTTGATATTTACACCTCTATCTTATTATGCTCAATGAAAATAATTGAGCAAAAATACTGTTTGACTTCACTTCTGGTTGGTTGTATCATTATAATACCGTATAAAGCGCCCAAAAAGTGAAAAAACGGCATTGGATTGTGGTGAAAAAATGATTAAGGAAAGCGTACCGGGAATTCATTTTTATGATCAGGATTTTGTCGACATGTACGACAGAGCCTGGGTTTGGTTGGAAGAAGTCTGGAAGGGCGGGGAGAAGGACAGCAAGTTCCCCGAAGGTCATTTCACGCACGGAGGAAGTGACATTATTTCTCTGTATGATGTCTGCCTTTCTTCTCTTTTCCTTGTCTATTCGAACCAGATTTACAGTCCGTATTCTATGGTGGATTATTTTTATGCTCGTCAGGAAGAGAATGGAAGGATTGCTGAAGAGTATAACATCGTCACAGATGAAGCCGTAGTCAATCCGGACAATCCTCTCGGTGTCACGCTGCCACTTCTTCCATATATTGAATTCGTCTTCTATCACAAGATCGGCAACAAGAAGAGACTCAAGGATGTCGTTCCTTATCTTGAGAAATATTTCGAGTGGCTGAAGACCAGTTTCCAGTGCGAGAACGGACTTTACAGAGTTCCTTCTGCCGCAGCCCGCATGGGGAACCTCCCGAGAGAGGGCGCCGTCTACTTCATCGACTTCAATGCCGCGATGGCCGTATTTGCACTCTATCTCTCCATCATCGGAGACATCCTCAACGACAAGGAGCTTGCCTTCCGCTACAAGCGTGTCTACTTTGCACTCAAGACAAGGATCAACTCGATGATGTGGTCGGGAGACGACAACTTCTACTACGACCTCGACGAGAACGGCGAGATAGTGAGAAACAAGCACATCGGTGCATTCTGGACGCTCCTGGCGGAGATTCCGAACGACGAATATGCATCGTTCCTCATCGAAGAGCTCAAGGACGACAGGGAGTTCGGTACTGACAATCCGTTCCCGACACTTCCGGTATCGAATCCTCACTTCTCGGAAGAGGGCAACGGCTACTCGGGCGGTGTCTCGACGTTCATGGACTATATCATCATCAAGGGTCTTACGAACTACAATTCCTTTGTTTTCGCACGTGAGTGTGCGATAAGACACATGTACTTCGTTCTCGACACCCTGCACCCCGGAGAGGAGGTTCCCGGAGATGTTTGGGAACTCTATAAGCCGATGAGCGAGGGGCCGTGTGTCATGCCGGAGGGTATGGAGAACAGGAAACGCTGTCTTCCTTCTATCGGTCTCATTGCCATAAGCGCTTGTATAGAGAACATCATAGGACTCGACATCTCGCTTCCGAGAAAGACGGTCTACTGGACTATGCAGTCACTTGAAGCCATGGGTATCGAGCATCTCTCCCTCAAGAAGAATCTCATAACAATCCTCTCCAACAAGAACCAGAGAGGGTGGGAGATAAGGCTCGAGAGCGAGAAGCTCTATTACTTCACGATTGAAATCATGGATGACGAAAAGAAGAAGACTCTCCCGATTCCGTCAGGCAAGTGTTCCATGCTCATCGACAAGCTCTAATCTTTAAGAGACAAAAACGTAACTGAAAGAACGACAGTATAGAAATTATCATTCAAGTATCACTTTGGATAAAGGGGCAATAATATGGACATGAATTCATTCTCCCTCAAGGGAAAAGTGGCCTGGGTTACAGGCGCAAGCTATGGAATCGGAATGGCAATCGTCAAGGCTTATCACGATGCGGGAGCAAAGGTGATCTTCAATACTTCACGCCGTGAGTCTGTCGAGAGCGGACTCGAGGAATACAGAAAGTGCGGCATGGACGATGTTCTCGGCTATGTATGCGACGTCAGAGATGAAAACGCCGTGAAAGCACTCGTAGATGAGATTATCGCAAAGTTCGGAAGACTCGACATCCTCGTCAACAACGCAGGCTGTATAAAGAGAATTCCTATGACCGAGATGAGTGCTGAGGATTTCAGAGCTGTAGTCGACCTCGACCTCAACGCTCCCTTCATCTGTGCGAAGGCAGTCATCCCCCAGATGATCAAGCAGGGCGGCGGAAAGATCATCAACATCTGTTCAATGATGAGCGAGCTCGGACGTGAAACTGTCTCTGCATACGCTTCAGCAAAGGGCGGTCTCAAGATGCTTACAAAGAACATCGCTTCCGAATACGGCGCTTACAACATCCAGTGCAACGGCATCGGACCGGGATACATTGCAACACCGCAGACAGCTCCTCTGAGAGAGAGACAGGCAGACGGCTCAAGGCATCCCTTCGACGCATTCATCGTTGCAAAGACTCCTGCAGAGAGATGGGGAACTCCCGAGGACCTCCAGGGGCCGGCAGTCTTCCTTGCATCCAATGCATCAGACTTCGTCAACGGACATATCCTCTATGTCGACGGCGGTATCCTGGCATATATCGGAAAACAGCCGAAATAAGAAAAACAAAGAGAAGAACAAGGGCAGGGCTCAGAGGCTCTGCCTTTTCTCTTCCTTTTCCGGGCGATAAACAATATCCTAATCGGGCTATGAGAAGAATCCTTATTCTGTTTGCCATCATCATACTCATCGTATCGTGCTCGGAGAAAACCGGAGACGCCGGCACGATAAATGCAGCCCTTTCACAGGAGCCTGCGACGCTTGATGTGATGACGAATCCGACATTGACGGGAAGAATCATAGCCAGCGGCAACATCTACGAGAAGCTTCTCGTCCTCGACGGAGATGGTGATATAAGGGAGGAACTTGCCTCCTCGTATTCGCTTTCAGAAGACAAAAAGACACTTGTCTTTACGCTGAGAAAAGGCGTTCTCTTTCACGACGGTACGGAAATGAAGGCCGAAGATGCATGCGCCTCCATGAACAGATATCTCCTGCTTTATTCGAGAGCGGGTGAGATGACAGCCGGGGCATTCTTCACGGTCACCGGTGAGTATGAAATATCTATAACGAGTGACAAATCCCTTTTGTTTCTTCCATATCTGATTGCATCAAGTCCGCAGGAGGCTATTGTTATGCCTCATTACTTAATAGACGGAACGAATCTTGCCACCACAATTATCGGCACCGGCCCATACCGCCTGGCATCCTGGACAAGCGGGGAGAAGATAGTTCTCGAGCGCTTTGACTCCTACTCTCTCTACGGAGATGAGAGTAATGGAAGATGGGGAGAGAAGAAGGCTCTGACGGAAAGGATTGTCTACTGGTTCGTCCCCGATTCCGTTACCCGGCTCCTCGGGCTCGAAAGCGGGCAGTACGATTTCATAAACGATGTTATGAGCACGGACGAGAGCCGGATAGAAAAGAACGAAGATCTTTGCCTTATCAGAGCTGACGAAAGCGGATCCATCGCCCTTGTCTATAACAAGAAGGACGGGCCTTTACAGGACGTGGAAATAAGAGAGGCTGTCTCTTATGCCATTTCTTCGGAGAATCTGATGGCGGCCCTTTACGGAGAAGGAATATACACGACATCCTCTCTCTATATGGAGGCATGGCAGAAGGAGTGGAACACGGAAGCTGTCAATCCGTACGAAGAGGAGAACAGAGAGACGGCGCTGGAACTTCTTGAAGGAAAGGGGGAGATAAAGATCAGGATACTTTCCTCCTCACTGAGTAACCTCGACAGGATTGCCTCCGTTCTCAGGGATGAACTCGAGTGCATAGGGATAGAGTGCACTCTGACTATTCTTGACTGGGCATCGTTCGTTGAGAAGCGGCAGTCGGACGACTGGGATATCTACATATCTGCATTCACTTCCGTTCCTCTTCCTCAGATGAAGAGTTATCTCTCCCCGTCATTTCCCGGCGGAATTGAAGAGGAGAGCGAAGCATATTCCTTTATAAGGAAAATGAACGATGCCGGATCACTTGAAGAGGCTGAGGCTCTCTGGAAGGAAGGTCAGGAGCTTTTATGGGCTTACTGCCCTGTATATATAGCAGGACACTACACAACAAGCTATGCTTGTACCTCGAGACTGAGTAACATAATCGTGCAGAACGGGTTTTTCTTCTGGAATTCCGTTAAAGAAGAGAAAAATTGAGATAATGAAAAAACGGCTCTGCAGAAAGGGTGACAGAAAGCTGATGAAAAAAATAATAGGCATCAAAATACTTCAGTTCATCGGATCTGTACTGATGGTATCCTTATTTCTTTTTTCTGTCTTCTATTTTCTGAAAGGAGACAGTTCTTCCGTGATGCTTGGGGAGGAAGTGACAGATGGCATCAGAAATAATTATATGGAGAGCAGTAAGTTAAACGTCGGTTTTCTCTCCGGCTATCTGGGCTCGATGTACAGATTCTTCTCCCTGGACTGGGGAAAGAGCATCTCGGGGGAGAGCATAAAGGATGGCGTCAGAACGTCACTCGGGGTATCTCTGTCCCTCGCGTTTTACGCCCTTCTTCTCTCATTTCCTTTCTCCCTTTGGCTTAGTATAAGGGCTGTCCGGAAGAAGGGTTTTTCTGCACTTTTTCTTGCACTTTTTTCTGCATTCTTCTTTCTTCTTCCGTCATTTCTTTCGTCAATCATACTCATAATCATCTTCTCGTCCGTCCTCCGTCTCTTTCCTGTAGCCGGGTATGCAGGAATTGAGTCGGGGTATATAGCGCACCTGCATTCTCTTTTTCTTCCCTCCCTTGCACTCTCTCTCATGAACACGGCTTTCATGCTGAGGGTCTTCAGGGAGACGCTCGAAGAGAATATGACAAAGCCGTTTGTAAATTACGCAAGGGCGAAGGGAGTGAAGGAGAAGAGCCTTGTCGTGAAGAGTGCACTAAAGCCGTCCCTGGGCGTCATAATCACGACGACAGCGCAGAGCATTGTCTCGTTCTTTGCTTCCGCTACAGTTGTCGAGACTGTCTTTGCACTTCCCGGAATGGGAAGGGCTCTTGTGAGAAGTGCCTCGATGAGGGATTATTCACAGAGCTTTGTTCTTGTGATGATAATGGTTCTTGTGATTTCTCTTGTTCTTTTCATTTCCAGGATACTGACAACACTTCTCGACAGAAGAGGGGAGAGAGAAAATGGCAAAGCTTAGAACAGGACTTATCGTAATAGCAATCCTCGTTGTCTTCTCTCTTCTTACGGCATCGAAGGGCGAGATGGATATGGGCCTCTATCTTGCGTCTCCTGTACCGGATCATATCTTCGGCTGCGACAGCCTCGGGAGAGACCTTCTCGGGAGGTGCTCATACGGTCTTCTAGTATCACTTACAATCAGTGTCATTAGTTCGTTTATAGGACTGATGATAGCCCTGGTTCTGGTTTTTATCATAAAAAACGTCCCTGTACTGGGACCTGTTGTGCATTCTCTGGTAAAAGCATTGAAGACGCTGCCGTCGATTGTTCTTGCTCTCTTTCTTCTCTCCTTCCCCGGAAACGGTACATTCCGCCTGATATTCACGCTTTCTCTTTCAGCATCAGCGTCTATGACGCTTCTCTTTGTTCCTCTTCTCGATTCCATCGACGGGGAGGATTACATAATTGCGGAGAGAAGCCTCGGGCTGGGAGAAGTGAAGATATATAAGAGGCACATAATACCGTCGCTTGTTTATGTAATCAGGGAGGAGCTTTCGTCGAGTATGATCAGCGCCGTCATAACGGAGTCCTCGATATCTTTTCTGGGACTCGGGCTCGATCCTTCCGTTCCGACACTGGGGCGTCTTCTCTCGGAAGGCAGGAGCACGGCATTGACCTATCCGCACACAGTAGTCTTTCCGGCAGTAATGCTATTCCTCTTAGGCGTTGGCTTGCTTCTTGTCAACCGCGCTCTCTCAGAGCTTGATACGGCCTCTCATAGATCGTGTTAGCGTTGTCTTGTCGACGTAGCCGAGGTCCCCTCCGATCGGGATACCCGATGCAAGACGGGAGAATGTGAGATTATAAGGCGCGAGAATGTTTCTTATGTAAAGGGCAGTTGTGTCCCCCTCTTCGGTGGGGTTTGTAGCAATGATGATTTCTTTGAACGACCCGTTCTTCACCCGCTCCAGGAGTTCCCTGAATCTGAGGGACGCCGGGCCTATTCCCTCGATAGGATTTATGGCGCCGCCGAGTACATGATAGAGGCCGTTATAGACTCCGATGGAGGAAAGCGTGACAACGTCCTGCGGATCCTCAACTATGCACAAGAGCGTTTTATCTATCTTGTCACTGTCGCAGAAAGAGCAGCTGCCGCCTTCCATATAACAGCCGCAGACAGGGCATGGATGTATTTTGTTCTGGATACTAACAATCGCTTCTCCAAGCTTCTCATTATATGAATTGTCTGTTTTTATGAGATGATAGGCTAATCTTGTAGCAGATTTGTCTCCCATACCTGGAAGCTTCTTCAAGAGTCTTATAAGGTCGTCGAGACTGTTCATTCCTCGTCATCCTCCTCGTCGGAAGTGTCAGGAAGTGTGAGACTGTCATCCTCTCCGGAGGAGGGAGTGCCGGCCTTTTCTTCTTCCGCTTTGTGCTCCACAGCTTCCTTTTTCATCTCGATGCCGTCTCTGTCGATATGGATCTTTCCACCGAGAATCGACTGGAGAGCGAGAATCTTTTCCGATGCCTTCTCTCCTTCTGCCGGAATATAATCGATTCTGATCTGCGGCTTTGTTCCCAGGACGCTGAACGCTGCCTTCTCGATTTCCTTTTTGTAGTTGCCGAGCATATCGCGGGCAATCTGACTCTCGACAGTGAATACGAGGAAATCTCCCTGTTCTCTGGTTTTTGCTCCGAGGATGTGATGGGAGAGAACGGGTCGCAGAGTGCTCTCTATCTCCTCCTCGATTCTTGCAGGGAGCGTTTCCTCGTCCAGTTCGTTCACGGGTTCCGCCTCAGTATACTGGAGAGGAATGGAGCGCGGCTCTGTCTCCGGCTTTGTTTCGTTTAATTGAGGCTCGGGAGCGACGGGAGCGGCAGGAGCAACGGGAGTGGAGTCGGATGATGGAGAAGGAGAAGATGAGATATTTACTGATTCAATTATCCTCTCTGATTTTTTTTTAACGACTATCTCTCCCTCGGTAATGCCTTTCTTCATATCTTCCATCTTCTTTACGAGTGTCTCGTTTGTGACTAGGTATGGAAGAGAGGAGAGACGGGAGAAGAGGAGCTCGAGCTCGAAGCGCGGGGAGAGCGTGTATCTGAGATCTCTGTAGAGATTCATGAAGGCTCTCAGTCCAGCCTCCATCTGCTCCTTCGTGAGAAGAGATACGATATCTTCGGGGATATCGGCTTCTTCGACGCCGAGGAGAGATGCTCTCCTTATGCCGTTCTTATATAAAAGGAGGGAGCGGAAGAAATCTGCGCCGTCCTTTGTTATCTGCTCGATGGAGACTCCGCTTTCAAGGAGGGATGAAAGACCCTCGATGGCGTCTCCCGGCTTTGAGAAGAGGGATGCTGAAACCAGTTCGGCTATTTTCGAGAATCCTGCAAGATTGAGTCTCTCCCTGATCTTCTGAAGTGTAATGTGGTCCCCGGAGAAGGATGCAACCTGATCGAAGAGAGTGTATGCATCCCTCATGCTTCCCGTTGCCTCCTTGCTTATCCAGAAGAGGGCGTCCTCGTCCGCTTCTATATTCATCTCCTCTGCGGCTTCCTTGAGACACTCCTCTATCTTTTCCTGGGGGATCAGCTGGAAGCGGAAGACCTGGCAGCGTGATTTGATAGTTGCCGGAACCTTCTGGATTTCCGTAGTTGCAAAGATGAAGATGATGTACTCCGGCGGTTCCTCTATTGTCTTGAGAAGTGCGTTGAAGGCCGATGTGCTCAGCATATGGACTTCGTCGATGATGTAGATCTTGAACCTTGAGGACTGTGGAGGGAAGAGAACCTCTTCCTTTATCTTCCTTATATCGTTGACCGATGTATTGGATGCGCCGTCGATTTCGATGACGTCGAGAGACGTGCCGGTGGCAATCTCCCTGCATGACGAGCACTCCCCGCAGGGATGTGCGCTCATCCCCGACTGGCAGTTAAGGGCCTTTGCAAGAAGACGCGCGGAGCTTGTCTTTCCGACGCCCCTTGGGCCGGCGAAGAGATACGCATGGGCTATGCGGTTTTCCTTTAATGCGTTCTCCAGTGTCGATACTACAAATTCCTGCCCGACAAGCTTGTCGAAATCCTGCGGCCTCTTTCTCGTTGCGGTTACTTCGTATGCCATACTGTCATAATAGCATCAAAGAGGTCGGACGGCTATGAGAGAATCAAAAATCATATGTGCCGGATGCAAGGTCGGAGAGTGTGACGGAGGAGAAAAACTCCATCGTCTTTCTGTAGAGCGCCTCCCACATGGGACGTGTGGGACACATGGGGCGTCGTCTGCAATCGGCGCTGTCCCGGCAGAGGCACTCGACGGGAGCGAGGCTCTCTTCGGTGAGGGAGAGAATGTCACTTACACGGAGGGTGGAGGCGTCGCTTATGAGCCTGTAGCCTCCGTCCTTTCCGCGCTGTGCTTCGATAATGCCGTTCCTGATCAGGATGCTTGCAATCTTCTCGAGATACTTGGCGCTGATTTCCTCCTCTTCGGCTATTTCGGAGAGAGAGGATAATCTCCCCTCTCTCTTCGAGAGTGCGATGAGGAATCTCAGCGCATAGCGCCCCTTTGTAGATACCATCATATTTCTTTATAGAGCGGTGTCGAAAGATATCTGTCTCCGCCGTCGGGGAGGATGGCGACAATCGTCTTACCTCTGTTCTCTTCCTTCAGAGCTTCCTTTACTGCCGTGGCAAGTGCCGCTCCGCTGCTTATTCCGACAAGGATTCCCTCGCTTCTTCCCATCTCTCTTGCCCACTCGTAGGACTCTTCAACTGTAGCTGTGACAACGGATGAGTAGACATCTCTGTCGAGAGTCTCCGGAACGAAGCCCGCTCCGATTCCCTGGATGCCGTGGGAGCCCGAACGGCCTTCTGTGAGAACGGGGGATGCAGCGGGCTCGATACCGATTATCTTGACAAGGGGATTCTTCTCCCTCAGATAGCGTCCTGTTCCGCTGATAGTGCCGCCCGTCCCGATACCGGCGATGAATATATCGACAGAGCCGTCGCTGTCAGCCCAGATTTCGGGTCCTGTAGTCTCATAGTGGGCCTCGGGGTTGGACGGGTTGACGAACTGTCCGGGAATGAAGGCTCCGGGAATCGAGGAGGCAAGTTCGTCCGCCTTTTCAATTGCACCCTTCATGCCTTTCTTTCCTTCCGTGAGTACGAGCTCTGCACCATATGCCTTCATGAGTAGTCTTCTCTCCTCGCTCATCGTCTCCGGCATTACTATGATCACCCTGTAGCCCCTGCTTGTTCCGACAGCCGCAAGCCCGATGCCTGTGTTGCCGCTTGTTGGCTCGATGATGACAGAGCCTTTCCTGAGTTTCCCGCTCTTTTCGGCGTCGTCGATCATTTTCTTCGCAATCCTGTCCTTGACGGACCCGGTGAGATTGAGATACTCGAGTTTGACAAGAACCCTTGCCTTGAGGGCGTGTTTCTTTTCGATGGCGGTAACTTCATAGAGAGGAGTCTTTCCGACAAGTTCAGTAGCACTGGTGTAAATTCTGCTCATGTTTTTCCTCCATATCCTACTTTGAAGGTAGGAATTTGAAACAAGATAGACTCATTCCCGGACTTTTGCAACAGGAAAAAGGACTTTTTATCAGAATCCGTCACAGGGCTATTATGCCGTCTGTGCAGATTACCCGCTTGATGGATGAATAAGTATCCCACATGGAGTTTTTTTCGATTTTCTTCCAATTCTCGACGGTAGACAGGTAGTTGATTTCAAACAGATTGTCGCAGCCGATGAAAAGTGTCTCCGAGAGGTATGTCATACTCTCCGGAATCGTAAGAGACGACAAGTTTTTACAGTAATAGAAAGCATTACTCCTGATCATCCTGACGCCGTCGGGGATTATCACCTCTTCGAGTTTCCCGCATTGAGAGAAAAGATCTATGCTGATTTCTCTGAGAGAAGAGGGGAGTCGGATTCGTTTCAATTCCGAGCATTCCTTGAAAGCACAAGGCTCAATTATGCTTACTCCGTCGGGGATTGTTACTTCGGTAAGGTTCCTGCAGTACTGGAAAGCCCTCTCCGATATTTTCTCCAGACCTTCCGGCAGATTCACTTTTCTGACATTTGAACAACTCATGAATGTCATAATCTCGATTGTTGTCATACCTTCCGGTATTGTCAGTTCGTCCAGACTCGTGCATCCGGAGAATGCTTCCCTTTCGATTGACCAGATCCGATCGGAAAGATGAATCGACTCAAGGCTTGTGCAGTTGAAGAAGGCATGCTTTTCGATTATCTCGATACTCTCCGGAAGGGTGACGGACTTGAGATTGTAACAGCAGTAGAAAGTTTCTCTCTGTATTTCTGTCACGCCTTCGGGGACGATGATCGACTTGAGGTTTTCGCAGTACCGGAAAGCTGCCTCTCCGATGATCTTTACACTCTCCGGAAGAGTGATTGTTTCCAGTTTACGGCATTTGGTGAAAGCGCAGGCATATATGGCTGTGACTCCGTCCGGGATTACAACGGAGGACAGATTCCCGCATCCTCCGAAAGTATAATAGTTGATTGCGGTTATCCCTTCCGGCAGAGTGATTGCTCTCAGATTCGAACAACCTGAAAAAGCATACTCCCCGATCTCTGTCACACCATCAGGAATATCCAAAGATTCCAGACTCCCGCATCCGGAGAAAGTACCATCTCTGATGATTTCCATTCCGTCGGGTATCTCGATTTTTCTCAGGTTTTCGCAATCACCAAAGGCAGAGCTCCCGATTTCCGTTACGCTTTCCGGAATATCGATTGATATGAGATTGCAGCAGCCGTAGAATGCATACATTCCTATTTCTGCAACACCCCCGGGGATGACGATCGAGATGATTTCTCTGCAGTTTCTGAAAGCCTGGTCTCCGATTTTTCTGATTTTTATCCCGTTTATCTTTTCCGGGATCGTTATGTCTCCGATAAGGTAATCACTGTTGACAGAGGAGATGTTGCCGTCGCTCTCCACGGTGTATATATCTGAAAGAGCAACAGACTCAAAGCTGTCTGTTTTCTGTGAATAAACCAGAAGACCGTCTCTGCACACTACCTTCTTAACTGACGAGCTGGCATGCCAGCTGTCGTCGGGGTTCATCTTCTTCCAGTTGCTGACAGTACCGGAATAGGAGATGTATTCAAGACTTTCCGAGCCGCTGAAAACAGCCTCGCCGATTCGAGTGACGGATTCTGGGATGGTAACGTGTTTCAATGCTTTACAGTTGGAGAAGGCACCTTCTCCTATTCTCTTCACCCCTTCCGGAAGCGTTATCCCGGTCAGTGCCGTTTCTATGAATGCATACGCCTCTATATCTGTGACGGAGGAGGGGATTGCAACGGACGTCAACCCGCAGTTGGCGAATGCGTATTCGGCGATTATCCTTGTTCCCTCCCGGAGGTTGATTTCAGTCAGGAACGGCCAGCCGGAGTATACTCCGACAGCAGGATCAACTTTCTCCGGAATGGATAGAGACTGGAGGGAGGAACATCCGAAGAATGCTGCCCGCCCTATATGTGAGATATTGCTTCCGATATGTATCGAGGGAAGTTCAAAGCATAAAGTGAATGCTCCCTCTCCGATTGAAGTCATACTTTCGGGAAGATTGATTGAAATAAGAGCCGGACAGTAGTAGAAAGCGTAATCTCCGATCTTCTCCATGCTCCCGGGCAGTGTAACGGACTTCAGGTTCATACAGCAGGAGAAAGCTTCTTCTCCAATTTCTGTAACACCTTCCGGAATAACGATTCCGGTCAGACCCGACCATGCGAAAACCTCGTTTCCTATTTTTTTGATTCTGACGCCGTCGACCTCTTCGGGTATTTCAACTTCCCCTTCAAGATATTCTCTCTCGACATATACCAGAGTGCCGTCTTCCATCACGATGCATGATGATGCAGGTACCGCATTGAGAATGCATAAAGCGACAAACAGAAGTAACAAGAATGCAGATGCTTTTTTCATTTCCCTCTCCAGATTCAAGGGTGGATTAATATCCTCCTGCTGTCAACGGAAATTATTGTCTGAAAAGGGCACCTGCAGGAGTCCGACATGAAAATGAAGATTTTCTCGTTGTTATCCGTTTGTCTCTCGGGAGGATTTCACCGAAGAAAATTATCCAGTCGAAGATGCCTCCCGGTGTGGAGAGGCAGTATTCGGGATGAATTTACCGAAGAATTTTATCTAGACTCCTCAGTCTTCCGGGCTCCGGGGAATTTCTTTGATACATATTCCAGGATGACTTCGGCAGAGGCTTCGATTCCGATCGATGAGTCGATGAGAAGGTTTTTTGCACGTAAATCGTGCCAGAAGCTCATTCTTTATTATGAAACAAATCGTAACTTTTCAGACAAACATACGTAACAGATTTCTCCTTTGAGGGTCAATTCCAGAAAGTTTAGAATCAACAGCATCTGCGGATGAAGTCATCGATTCATGATGGCAGATTGTGATCAGGCCTCTTTGGTCTCGATGGGTCTCATATCGGTAATCTTTACAACAAATCCAGGATTGTGAAGCTTCCTCATCAATGAGGTTGTTTAATGTCGCGATGAGCCTCTCTCTTATACCATGACAGTATATTCAGGCTATACCCCGCACCGCATAAACGCAGACGGAGACTGCAAGGTTTACTCTGTTAAGAAGGAGCTGCTTGATGTCGGCAGGACATACGTAATCGACACATTCGGAAATGAGATTCCCATCTATGATATGGAGAGGTCAATCTGCGATCTGATCAGGAGCCGGAGTTCGATTGAAATCCAGACGTTCTTCACTGTTCTCAAATCGTATGTAGCCAGAAGCGACAATGATCCCGTGAAATTGATGGAGGACGCAAAGCTGTTCTCCGTTCAGAAGATATTGCGTACCTATATGGAAATCCTCTTGTGAATCTGAGCGGAATCAGAATACCACGACGAATTCTCAAAAAGGGCTGAACTTCCTTCGAAATATGTTATCCTCTTGCCATGGAAAGAAAATATGCTGATGAAAAGATAAAGAGTCTCCTTGGAAACATCTCGAGTGTCATCGTCGGTAAGGATGACAGGATAAAGCTTATTCTCACGGCGCTTCTCTCTTCCGGGCATGTCCTTCTCGAGGATCTTCCGGGAACGGGAAAGACGATGCTTGCCAAGAGCCTTGCAAAGAGTCTCGATGTGCCATTTGCCAGAATACAGGCGACGGCGGATCTTCTGCCGAGCGACGTTACGGGAATAAACTACTTCAGTCAGAAGGAAGGCGATTTTATCTTCAGAAAGGGGCCTGTATTCACGTCCGTGCTCCTCGTCGACGAAATAAACAGAACGACGGCACGCACACAGTCAAGCCTCCTCGAGGCCATGGAGGAGAGGCAGGTCACCGTTGACGGAGTCACGAGAAGGCTCGACGAGCCCTTCTTTGTCATCGCAACGCAGAACCCCATAGAGACGGCGGGGACATATCCGCTGCCGGAAGCCCAGCTTGACAGGTTCTTCATGATGCTCTCCCTCGGCTTTGCCGATAAGGAGGAGGAAGTGAGGATACTCGAGCGATTCATCGCTTCGTCTCCCTTGGAGAAGCTCGAAAGCGTGATGACGAGGGATGAGCTCCTGGAGATGAAGAGGGCGGCGGGTGAAGTCTTCGTTCATAAAGACATCATCAGATACATCGCCTCGATAATCGATGAGACGAGAAAGGACAATAAGATAAGCGGTGTCAGTACCAGAGGGACGCTCGCCCTCCTCAGGGGAAGCATGTCTTACGCCTTCATAGAAGGCAGGGACTTTGTGACGCCGGATGACGTCAAGGCTGTTGCGCCCGCAATTCTCTCGCACCGTATGATAGCTTCCCATTCAATCCTTGAAAGGAGGGAGGGGGAGAGGATTATCTCCCGTATCCTGTCAACGGTAACGGTTCCTTCAGAGAAGTGGGAGAAATAGAAGTTGCTCGTTTTCTTCTTTCTCTTTCTCGCCCTGATCCTCTTTTTACTCCAGAGACGGCTCTACTACAGGCTCTGGAAGAAAAGACTCTCCGTTTCCGTCTCGTTTGCGGATGAAAGGACACAGGAGGGGGCTGGCAACACGGTTGTCGAGAGGGTTGAGAACAGATCAATCATCCCGATACATGTCCTTTTCATAAAGTACACGCTCCTGAGGTCATATTCCCCCCTCTCCGACGGAGGCGGCCGCAGGGAGGTGACGTTCAAAGGCGGAATCGGGGGAAGGAAGATAAAGGAGAGGCGTTACACAATTGAGGGCCTCAGACGCGGTTTCTATACGATAAGCACTATCGAGGCTTCGGGACACGACATTTTTCTTTCGACTGAATACGAGAGCACATTCCATTCCCTCTCGTCGTTCTTCGTCTTCCCCCGTCGCACAGAGAGCCGTTCCTTCGACCTTGCGTACCGCGAGCTCTTAGGAACAATCCTCTCGAAGAGACGTAAGAACGAGGACCCCTTCGAGCTCAGGGGTATCAGGGACTACATGACACATGACAGCATGAGAATCGTCAACTGGAAGGCTTCGGCGAAGACGGGCCAGCTCAAGGTCAACGAACATGACTGGACGACAGACGAAGGCGCGGCCGTCGTTCTTGATCTGAGACGGGGAACAGAAGAGGAAAAGGAGACGCTGATCTCATATGCCGCCACGATAGCCGAACGTTTTCTGAGAAGGGGAATCAACACTTCGGTAATTACAAATGCACGCTCCTCGCGTGACGGAACACGCATTGTTTCTGGAAGCGGAAGCGGCAGAGCACATGTCAATACGATAGACGAAGTCCTTGCCCTCATAAAGATAACGGCAGTCACACACGAGACACCGCAGGATCTCCTTGCTCTCTTCGAAACGGATAACACCACACTCCTTCTCATAACTCGCACTCCGGAGGAGAACGAAGGCTGTGAACTCTTCGATGCCGTCATATGCATCGAATCTGGAAAAGGCGCGGAAGGAACAACACTCATCGAAGTCGGAGGCTCTGTATGAAGAACACACGCATTCCCTACAGCAGAGCTCTCTATCTCACAGGGCTTCTCAATCCTTCGATCCTGGCCCTTGCACTCATGTTCTCGTTCAATCTCGCATTCCCCGAAACCTACGTGCATGCCTTCGCCTTCAGCTTTCTCTCACTCGTTCCCATGCTTACTGTCAAGATCATATCCGAGACTACAGATAACAAAATCATCCGCAGTGCTGTGGCGCTTGTCCTCATACTCCTTTCTCTTCTTGTCCCGGGAGAGGTGACGAGACCGAGCTGGATGATCATGCTCACCGTCTTTTCGTTCGTATTCGTATTCTGTCCGCATATTGAGGGTCGTACAATGATGACGAAAGCCCATATCTGGGACATCGTTCCTCTTCTTGCGGCCTACATCCTCAGCCAGATACTATCGAATACGGTGATGATAAGTGCCGTTACACTTCTCATCCTAACATTCATTCTCGAGTACATGCTCGAGAAGAATATGGAGGGGGTGAAGAAGGAGGTTATGAGCAGGGAGTGCCGGGTCAACAGGGACGGCATAATAAAGGCGAACAGAAGAGTAATCATTCTCTTCATCGCCGTCTATCTGGCCCTCTGTATTCTTATTCCGGTGACAGTGAAACTCCTTACGAAGGAGAGGGAGGAGACGGGCATCGAATACACCTTCGGAGAGGAGACGGAGAGAGAGAAGGAAGAGGAGAAGACTCCCGTCGTAAGAAAGGAGATACGACTCTCGAAGAAGGCTGATACAATCGACTTTACTCCTCTCGGAACACTGCTGCTCTACCTTTTTCTTGCTGTCGTCGGAGCCGGCATAATACTATCTGTCGTCGCTCTCTTCTACCGTCTTTTCAGCGCCGTCAACAGCGGACAGAAGAGAAGGAGCAGACTCACTCCCGACGAGACAATAACGGAGAGTGACATAGTCGAAGTCAAAGAGGAGAAGGAGAGGGAACTCCGGCCCGGTTATTTTACCCCCGAGGGCAGAGTCAGACGTCTCTACAGAGGTCTTGTTCTCTCGAGAGAGGACGACAGGGCGAAGCTCAGGACAATGACGACGGGAGAAATCGGAAGGGATGCGTCTATTATGAGCACTGTTACGGAGCTCTACGACAGGACAAGATACACAGCAGCCGGAGCCGACAGGGAGAGCGTGAGGCGTATGCAGGCGTTGGTGAGGGAGAACAAAAAAAGCAGCAAATAGGTTAGGTCACATGAAAAATCCTCTGACCGTTGCTACATTCCTGTCCTGGCGGGGTTGG
>CAVFZO010000002.1:0-63961 GCA_963626925.1 Clostridium sp. AM49-4BH | reverse complement strand
ACGTTCACACTCTCCGAGGACGGCACATACTGCACGGCATCCATCATAAAGGGTGCTGCACTTGATTCGGTTTATATACCGTCCTCTGTCAATGTCGAGGGAAAAGTCCTGCCGGTAAGGTACTTTGCAGGCTTCCGGGATGACGGCGACATAGTGAATCTCAAGAGTGTGGTACTGGAATCCTCCATAACAGAGATAAAGCTTAACTCCCTCGATCAGGCATCCCTCCTCAATAGAATCAGGTACGACAGGGTCGACAGCACAGATAACCGCTGGAAGAATCTCCCGTCCCTTCCCGATACGGAAGACGAGGAGTTCCTGGGGTGGTACCTCACCAACAACCCCGATGTCCGGATACGTGAAAGAGATGTCATGATCCCCGGTTATACGACAATCTATCCCGGGTGGGGAGAACATGACTATCAGACAGTAAAGGCAAAGGAAGCGACATGTATAGAAAGCGGACACAGTGAGTACAAGGTCTGCAGAAACTGCTCATATTCGACAGAATATGTTGTAATCCCTCCGCTCGGACATCAGATGCCGCTGGAGAAACATCCCCAGACGGCCGCGACATGTGTTTCAACAGGCCTCAGTGGAGATGTTTACGAATGCACACGCTGCCACGTATATTTCTCCGATCCCGACGGCGTGAACGAGGTCGATATCAACGATTATACAGTGCCCAGAACAGGCCATAGTTCCGACGGCACCGTCTACAGGAATGAAACACAGCACTGGTGGCACTGCGTCATAGAAGACATCGACTACGGCTTTGAAGACCATAAGTATTCCGAATGGAAGGAATCTGCAGATGAGGGCTTCAGGGAGAGAACATGCTCTCTCTGCGGCTACACGGAGAAAACCGACATCCCGCATAACTGGGTGAAGGTGGAAGGAGTCGAATCAACATGTAAAGAGAAAGGGCATATAGCCTACTGGAAATGCAGTGCCCACGCGGGTGAATACTCGGTGAAGGATGACCAGTCGGAAATAATAACGACGGATGAAGAACTTCACAGACTGACAGACCTTCCGCTTGAAGAGCATTCTCTCGGAGGGTGGGTTACAGATGATGACGACCACTGGAAGGTCTGTTCTGTGTGCAGCGAGATTTTCGAGAAGGGAAGCCATTCATTTGAATACACCTTCAATACGGAGGAGGGTGAGAGGTCGCTGAAGGTCACTCGAAAGTGTGCCGTCTGCGCTCTGGAGGACAGCAGTACAACCGAGCATGCCGGTGCATTCGAGATTACGGCATCATTCGGTGCCGTCAAGGCCGAGAAGGTTGCCGGGGAGAGAAATACATGGAGGCTGAGGTACACATCAACGGCTGCGGACTGTTACTGGAGCGATGAAGGCGGAAACAGAATCATCGAGGGAGCCGACCCGTTTACGGTTTCCTATGCTTCCGGAAGCTCGGGAACATTCAAGGTCTACTGCCATGTTCTTGATTCGTCAGGACGTGAAGTCGATATAGCATTCGCGGTCCTGAAGGCGTACTGAAGGTGAGAGGGGAAAACATATCTGATTATCAGATTTGAAATAGAAATAAAAAAGATAGGAGAATAATATGAAGAGAACACTTTTTACTTGTCTCGTACTCGCAGCGGTAGGTATCTGCCTGCTCGTGTCATGTGCAGTACAGAACGATGTTCCCGGGGAGGGGGACGGAATCGCTTATATCAGATTCGGCGAGGATGATAGAGCCTTCAAAGCCGATTACGATATCCAGAAATATGACAACCTTTATTGGTTCTATACAGCAGCGAAGGACGATGCTTACGGTAAGGTCGGTGTAACGACAGATGAAGTTCCGGTAACAGCTGTAAAAGGCGATGACGGTTCCATTACTACTGTCAACAAGGGCCTCAGCGGAACAATCGGTCCTTTCTCGCAGGGAGAGTGGAAGTTCACACTCAAGGCTTATGCAGGATTAACAGCAGAGAACAAGCCTGACACTGCAAAGCTCGTCTACGAAAACACTGATGATATCAAGGCAACACTCCGCGGCGGTGAGACAAAGAGCATCCCGGCAGAAGTGAAGCCTGCAGGAGATACAGGCTCTCTCAAGTTCGACGGCGCATACTTCAAGTGGCAGGACGGCGGAAGCGCAGCTCCTCTCTTCAAGATCGAGGCATACGGTATTGACAAGAAAGTGACATACATCCTTACGAATGACACCTCAATCACCGGGACAAATGTTTTCAAGATTGCTCTCGGAACATTTGAAGAAGGCAAGGGTTATCCTCTCAAGTATGTCCTTTCAAATGGTACTTATACAGATACATTCAGTGTCACTGTCGACTACTACACATGTAAGATTACAGCTTACATCAACGGCGATGCTGCAAAGCCCGTTGCTTATGACGGCTCATTCGGCTTCAGAATCTACGGCGGCGCAACGACAGTCGTAAGCGGAGACCTCGTAGAGAAGGCTGATTCCTATGCAACCTTCGATGTCAAGAAGACGGCTATCCAGTCATTCGCAGCAACAGCAGCAGAAGCAAAAACAATCGAAGTTGCAGTCGCTCCCAAGACAGAAGCTCACGATTCATCTGCAGAAAATCTAAAGACAAATACTTCTGAAGTCGCATTCGAAGCAGGAGCTCTCACTGCAGCAGATGCAACATACTGCCTCTCTGCTGAAACACTCTCTGCCGAGACTGCAAGTGATGCTTTCACAATCGAAGGAGAAGGCGGAGGCTCAGCTGCTGTATACGGCAGTATCAAGCTGACGCTGGATGCAATCAGTGATACAACAAGTACAAACGTCAAGGATTTCGGAGGAAAGACAGTAACTGTCACAACATACATTGCTCCGGGTCTTGACGAGAGTGACGTAACAGTCAAGTACAACGGTGCAGGTACTCAGCCTACAGATATAACCTATGATTCAACAACAGGTAAGGTTACATTCAAGACGACACACTTCTCAGACTTCGTTGTCGCAAGTAAGAAGGCTGCCCCCATTTATAACAAGAGCCAGAACAGATTCTATTCGACATTCGAGGATGCTGTTAAGAATCTCGGTGATACGACAGAACTCGAGCTCAAGGGTGATGTAAAGGTCGGCAAGACAGTCACAATCAAGCAGAACCTTTCTCTCGACCTCGGCGGGAAGACAATTACTCTTGATGTAACCGGCGATGCATTCCTTCTCGATGCTTCTTCCGACAAGGCATATACAGTCGAGTTCAAGAACGGAAAGATAGCCGGAAAGACTACGAATAACGGCTTCACAGTCAAAACAAATGCAACGCTCGTACTTGATGCTGTCACTATGGACGTTGAATGTCTGAGAGGTGTTCAGATTTATCAGGCATCAAATCCGGCAGCTCTTGAGATAAAGAATAAATCAAGCATCACAGTCAAAGACGGCTATTATGCAGTTGCTACAAATGCCTCAGTTGTTGGTGGTCAAGTATCTGAAGTTGATATTCTTATTGATAACAGTACTCTCAAAACAACCACGAATAATGAGGCTGATGATAATACTGCTCTTCTTTCAAACGTCAAAGGCAATATTACCATTAACAAATCTTATATTGAAGGTGGCAGACAGGCAGCAATTTTACGTGGCGGTACATATGAAATAAGTGATTCGGAATTTAAGTATCGTACCAATCAGGAAGAGAATGCGGCATTTGAAAACACAGATTGGTCTCAGGGCAACGGCGTTCCTAATGCTGTAATCGTAATCGGTAACAGAGGTGGAGCATATGCTTATTCCACAATGGTGACATTTGAAGGTACAAATAAGCTCAATGCCCCTGAAGACAGCAACCAGCTCTATGTTTATCAAAACAATACAGCCAATACTGTTACAGTTACTGGTGCTGTCGATAGTTCCTGGAAGGTTTCCATTAATGGCGGTGCTTACTATCCGACAGTGGCAGCTAAAATTGGAAATTACCACTATGCCGAACTCCAGGATGCAATCGATGCTGCTCAGAGTGGCGAGACTGTTGAAGTCTTGAGGGATATCGACTTGAAAATGGGAGAGAAAGGAAAAGGCCCTGCAATCAAAATTACAAAGTCTATAACTTTAGACGGCAATGGTCATAGGCTGTATAATACAGATGAAATTACTTACAATGAAACGGATTCTAGTGGGAATCCTGGTAATGTTCGTATGGTACAGATTGACGAAGGCGCTGGGGAAGTGACTTTAAAGAACCTTACCGTTGAGTCAGAGAAATATTACAGTGGCTACTTCAGAGGTATTCAGATTAACAACAATGGCAAAACTATTTTGGATAATGTTAATGTAAAAGTCCCTCATTATTATGCCCTTAACATCTATCCGGACAATGACAAGAATGCAACAGTAGAAATAAAAAATAGTACTCTTCAGGGGTGGTCTGTAATACAGTGCTGGGCGAGTGGTGTAACTTTGACAGCGACAGATTGTAATTTGATATCCATAAATCCAGAAGATGAAGGAGGAGAGGGTAATTCTTACTCTGCTGTTGTTATCTACAAAGGTAATACTGCAATGACTTTTGAAGGATGTACTTTTGATGTAAGCAGGATTATGACGGGAAACACTACTCAGTGTATAGCGGACCTCAGAGGAGAACAAGACACGCTTACCTTGAACAAATGTAGGTTAAATCCTGTGACAAATGAGGAAACATTTCAAAAATCGTATTCCAACAGTAAAGTTTTTATTGATGGGACAGAGTGGACCGAGGACACAACTGTTTGAGTCTGGTTTATGAAAGTAGGAATTGATAATGGAAAGCTTAAAGAGGATATAGTTCAAGCGATGATTAGAAGCAAGTGAAACTCTTCCATTCTCTCAAAAGGAGGACGTGAAATGTATCTGTCATAAGGAAGAACAATAGTATAAGCTGTTGCATTCTTATGAATGAAAAAAAACATTATTCATTTCCATGCACCCTTCGCTTGTCGGAGGGTGCACTTCGTTCGTGCTGGGAGGAAATTCTTGGGCAGGGTGTTCGGAAAGTGAGCACGGCGATTTTTATTGTCAAATATCGGGTCGTTTATGTCCTAAGGGAGAGGACATATAATGGTTTTCGGATTCGGAGGGGGGAATCCTGTACAAAATGGGCAATGATGACGAAGGTGATGGGCTTGTGGGAGATCTGCCGGCTTTTGACGTCGTCATTCCCGTTTGTACTTTCAAACGATATTTCATTATCTGTATCGGGTTTGTTCAAAAAGTGGAAAGAATAGAAACAACGCATTTTGTTGACCTAATACGGCGGGCAAATTAAACTTTGAACAGCTTGCGTTAATTTTTGAAGCGGGCAGAAAAGGAGAGTGCTATGAAAGCAATCAACGAAGTTGTTAAGAAGACAGTTCGTCCTGTCAAAGCAGTACAGTTCGGCGAGGGTAACTTCCTCAGGGCATTCATCGACTATCAGATCGATGTGATGAATGAAAAGGCAGATTTCAACGGTTCTGTTGTCATGGTTCAGCCGCTCCCCAACGGAATGGGTGACATGATCAATGCCCAGGACGGTATCTACACAACTATCCTCAGCGGCGTCGAGAACGGTGAGAAGGTCGAAGAGGACAGGGTAATCACCTGCGTTGACTCGTGTATCAACCCGTATACAGATTACGAGAAGTACATTGCACTTGCTGACATCCCGACTCTCAGATTCGTCTTCTCGAATACTACGGAAGCAGGCATTGCATACGATCCGACTGTGAAGGCAGACGATAAGCCTCAGATGTCATTCCCCGGAAAGGTCACGGCTTTCCTCTACAGAAGATACAAGACTTTCAATGGTGATAAGAGCAAGGGCCTCATCTTCATTCCGTGCGAGCTCATCGACAAGAACGGACAGTTTTTGAGAAAGTATGTATTGAAGCATGCCGAGGAATGGAAGCTCGGAGAGGACTTCGTGAAGTGGGTTGACGAGTCATGCGACTTCTGCTGCTCGCTTGTCGACAGAATCGTCCCGGGTTACCCGAGAGCTACAGCTGAAGAGTTCTGCGAGAAGTTCGGCTATAAGGACAACCTCCTCGACTGTGCCGAGAAGTTCCTCTTCTGGGCTATCGAGTACACACATAAGAGCCATGAGGATGAACTTCCGACAGGCAGGGCCGGACTCAACGTCGTCTGGACTGACGATATGACTTTCTACAGAACAAGGAAGGTCAGAATCCTCAACGGAACACACACGATGACTGTCCTTGCTGCTTACCTCACAGGCAAGAACACAATCGAGGAATGCATGAACGACAAGCTTGTCTCCTCGTTCATGGACCAGGGACTCTTCAAGGAGATCATCCCCTCTATGGACGGCGACAAGGCTCTCCTCGAAGGCTATGCAGGAGACGTTCTCAACCGTTTCCGCAACCCGTGTGTCGTCCACATGCTGATGTCCATCAGCCTCAACAGCACATCGAAGTTCAAGACAAGGGACCTTCCGTCCCTCCTGGGATACGTCAAGAAGTTCGGAAAGCTTCCGAAGACTCTCGTCTTCTCGCTTGCAGCACTCATTGCATTCTATGAAGGAAAGAAGAAGGAAGACGGCGGTTACTACGGCGTAAGGGACGGTGTTGAATACCAGATCAAGGATACGGATGCAGTAGACTTCTTCGCTGAAATCTACTCCAGAAGTTATAAGAATGCTCACGATAAGGCTTCTGTCCTTACATCCGAAGTTCTCGGCAAGGTTGAATGGTGGGGACAGGACCTCAGAGAGGTTGAAGGCCTTGAAGCTCTCGTCAGAGAGGATCTCGAGAAGATCTGGACAGCCGGCATGACAGAAGCCATGAAGACTGTAGTGGAGTAAGTAGTGGTCAAGTTATATAAAATCAACCCGAAGGACAATGTCGCAGTCGCTCTCGAACCGCTGACGGCGGGCGAAGTCGATATCGTGGAGGAAAGCCCGATTACAATCCTCTCGGATGTCATCGCAGGCCATAAGGTCGCCCTGAAGGATATCAGGGAGGGGGAGAGCGTCATCAAGTACGGCTATCCCATCGGTAAGGCTCTGAGAGATATCAAGAAAGGGGAGTGGGTACATACCTTCAACATCAAGACGCAGCTGAGCGAGGAAGCCGAATACCATTATGACGAGGAGACGGCCCGGAAGTGCGCTGAGGAGTTCAAGTCCACAATGCACCGCCGTCTCAGCGACGGCTGCCCTTGTATCAAGGCATACGAGAGAAAGGACGGCAGGATCGGCATCAGAAACGCACTCTGGATTGTTCCGACTGTCGGATGCGTCAACCAGATTTCAAAGACTCTCGAAGCATGGGGCAACGAGAACCTGGGCCTCGAGGACGGTGTTCATGCATGGACTCATCCCTTCGGATGCTCGCAGCTCGGGGAGGACCATGATAACACAAGAAAGATTCTCTCGGGCCTCGTGCATCATCCCAACGCAGGCGGTGTTCTTGTTGTGGGACTGGGATGCGAGAACAACACGATGGACTCCTTCAGGGAGCTCCTGGGTGAAGTGGATGAGAGCAGAATCAAGTTCATGGTTTGCCAGAATGAGGAGGATGAGCTCGAAAGCGGGAAGAAACTCCTTAAAGAGATTGCGTCTGCCATGAAGGACGATGTGAGGACAGTAGTCTCCGCGTCCCGCCTTGTCGTCGGCATGAAGTGCGGCGGCTCGGACGGCCTGAGCGGGATTACGGCCAATCCTCTTGTGGGGCGTTTTACGGATGCACTTGTCTCCATCGGCGGAACTGCAATTCTTACAGAGGTTCCGGAGATGTTCGGTGCCGAGCAGGTACTCATGGACAGAGCCGAGAACAGAGAGGTCTACAACGAGATTGTCGACATGATCAATGCTTTCAAGCATTACTTCGTCTCCCACGGACAGGTTGTCTATGAGAACCCCAGTCCGGGTAACAAGGCCGGCGGTATCACGACACTCGAGGACAAGTCACTGGGGTGCGTGCAGAAGGGCGGCTCCGCTCCTGTCTCAGGCGTACTCAAGTACGGTGAGAGAGTCTCGAAGAAGGGCCTCAATCTTCTCTCTGGGCCTGGCAACGACATCGTCTCGACGACTGTGCAGACTGCCTGCGGGGCTCACATGATCCTCTTCACGACAGGACGCGGCACTCCCCTGGGCGCTCCCGTTCCGACAGTGAAGGTTGCGACGAACACGCCTCTTGCCGAGAAGAAGTCCAACTGGATAGACTTCAATGCCGGCGCGATGCTGAGGGAGGACCCGCAGAAGGTTACCGATGACTTCATCTCGTTCATCATCGAGGTGGCTTCGGGAAAAAGAACGAAGAACGAGGAGAACGGCTACTCGGAGATTTCGATCTTCAAGGACGGCGTTGTTCTCTGATAAATGAGGAGGGAAGTACCTTACGGTGCCCCTCCTTTTCTTTTGAGTCCTGTTGACGGGAGAGATGGCGATGTAAGGCAAAGGAAAGGATATTGTGTTGAGGGCTGCTCTGCCGTCCGATGCAGAGGCCCTTCTTTCCATCTATGCGCCTTATGTTAAAGATACTGCCGTTTCCTTCGAGTACGACGTGTCGTCTGAGGAGGAATTTAGAGCTCGTAGCGAGGAGATATCGGCAAAGTATCCGTACATAGTGGCAGGGAGGGACGGAAAGGCCGTCGGCTATGCTTATGCCGGAGTTTTCAAAGCCCGTCCTGCCTATAACTGGGACGTCGAGACGACGATATATATCGATAGAAGTGAAAGACGTGCGGGAATCGGGAGAATCTTACTTCTCAAACTCGAGGAGATTCTCGCCGCAATGAATATCACGAACGCCAACGCATGCATAACGAGTACGGAGAGGGAGGACGAATACCTGACACACGACAGCATACTCTTCCATACCCGCATGGGATACTCGATGGTCGGATGCTTTCGTAAGTGCGGCTACAAATTCAACCGCTGGTATGATATGGTCTGGATGGAGAAACATATCGGGAAACACAGGGAGAAGCAGCCGTTTGTCATTCCGTTTCCCCTTGTCAGGGACAGATTACTCCCATGAGAAATGGAGATGAACTACCACTCCCGTGTCGTAACAGGTGATCCTGTGGAAAGGGTATCTGAACAGTCGTGACAGTTACCTGTTTCTACATTGAAACAAACGGCTGTATCACCATCAAGCATAACCCGCCTTCCCCCGATTTCAAAAATACGTGTTCTGACGTTTTCTCCATCAACAGATTAAGCACGTCATGTTCTGTTTTCCCGCTCTTCTTAAGACTGATTCAGGTTTATAGTAGAACGGGTTTTCCTCAGATTTCATTATTTTTCAAATAAATATCTTTCTAAATCTTCATCAGAAGGCAGGTATTTCTTGATTTCATAAGAAGCAACGCCGACAGGAACACGTACCGGTTTCAATGCCCACTCCACAGACAACTTATCCTTGCCCTTGCATAAGAGCAGACCTATAGTCGGATTATCAAAATCCTTTTTTATTGTCTCATCGATTGCTGTGACATAGAATTGAAGCTGCCCGATGAAAGACGGGGAAAAATCCTCATTCTTGAGTTCAACAACTACATAGCACCTGAGTTCCAAATGATAGAACAGAAGGTCTATATAGTAATCCTTATTCTCCGTCGATATCTTATATTGACTGCTGACAAACGAAAATCCTTTCCCCATTTCAAGAAGTATGCTCTTGATTTTCTCCAGCATTGCATTCTCAATGTCGCGCTCATCCATTCTCTCTTTCAAACCCGCAAGCTCGAATATATAGGGATCCTTCAATATATCCCGGGCAAGTTCCCCCTGTATGGGAGGAAGATTCTGAGAGAAGTTTGTGAGCTTTTTCTCGTTATCGGCCTGTCTCTCGTACAGCTGTAAATCTATTTGATGGTCTGTGACAACATAAGACCATCCATTCTTAATGCATTTATCCGCATACCAAATCCGCTTATCTATGTTTTTCACTTTATCTATAAGGAGGCAGTTAAAAGACCAAGGTAAATTTGCCAATGGCGTTGGCAAATTTGACAGGTCCCTATATTCCTCATAAAACTTCTTCATCCTCGATAGATTTCTCGCAGAATAACCTGTCGTGCCCGGAAACTCCCTTTTCAATGAATCAGCCAGAACATTTATAAAATTGCTGCCGTAAGAAGCATTCTCACTTATGCATCTTCCAATCCTGAAATACATTTCAATGAGCTCTTTGTTGGCATTGCGCAGAATAGAATTTCTCGTAGAAAGGATATCTTTCTTTATATTCTCAATGATTGTGATAATGTCGTTATTTCCTTCAAGATTCATTGTTTCCCTTACTCCTATCAGGATTATAGCGGTGTCGTCAGCCTCAGTCCATCATGCCAACCGGCAGTCCCGGGGGAAAGTTATTGGGAGATATCAACTTACTCTCGACATCAATGCCGCTCTCTCGATGTGGTCTGGATGGAGAAACATATAGGTGAACACAGAGAAGTACAGCCGGAGGTCATTCCGTTTCCCCTTGTCAGGGACAGATTTCTCCCATGAAAAAGAGGAAGATTTCTCTTCCCCTCGCCTTATTTTCCTTCAAGCGCCATCATCTTCTCTATTCTTCTGATATGTCTCTCTTCATTCGAGAAGGGGGTGTCGAGGAAGGTGTCGAGAATATCTGTGACAGGCTGGGGGTACTCGAAGCGGCCGCCGAATGCGATGAAGTTCGCGTCGTTGTGCTCTCTCGTCTTCTCCGCCGCGTACCTGTTCTGCACGAGTGCACACCTTATGCCCTTCATCTTGTTTGCCGCAAGTGATATCCCGATACCGGTTCCACAGAGGAGGATGCCGTAGTCATATCCGCCCTTTCTGTATTCGAGTACGGCCTTCTCGGCCATGTCGGGGTAGTCGACGCTCTTTTCCTCGAGGGTTCCGAGGAATGTATACTTAATTCCTCTCTTCTCGAGATGCTCCAGTATTTCCTTTGTCCTTTCAACTGCACCGTGGTCGTTTGCAATTACTACTTTCATTTCTCTTCTCCTGTAATTTCAATCTGGCAGCCCTTCATTGCCTCGAGAGCTGTTCTGTGACTCTCGTCACTTACTCCGCGTGAAAGAGATGCGTCGACTATGATATGTGCGTCGGGAAGGAAGGCTTTTGCGAGCATCGCATTCGATATCACGCAGATATCGGTACAGAGTCCGAGGAGGGTGACGGAGGCAATCTTCTCCTTCCTGTCGAGGCCTCTCAGAACTTCTCCGAGCACTGTGGAGCCGAATGCCGGCTTATCGATCACCATGCTTTCTCTTATATCACGGAGAGCATCGACAATCTCCCATCCCCATGTTCCCTTTATACAATGCGGGACGGGAAGATTCCGTCCTTCCTCGGTAGTCATGTAATCCCCGCCGTGGGTGTCACGTGTATAGATTACCTTTCCTTCGAAGGAGAGTACCTTATCCCTTATTCCGGCTACAATCTCTTCAGCTGCCTTACTTCCGAGAGCACCTGTTACGAAATCATTCTGCATGTCGACAACAACGAGTATATTCTGCATAGCCGGATTATAGCCGATTTTACCTTCTTGTGAGAGTGTTCTGTTTATGTTTTTTAGTGTAGACTCGTTGTCATGAAGGATATTTACATCACAGGACACCGCAATCCCGATCTCGACAGTATCTGCTCGGCTTACGGCTACGCAGAGCTCAAGAACCGTATTGACAGAGAAAACCGTTATCATGCAGTGAGGTGCGGCCATATGAGCGAAGCCGTCGAAAAGCAGTTTGCACTCCTGGGAGTCGAGGCACCTCCATACATGAAGGATGTGAAGCCGAAGGTGGGGGATGTGATGCTGAAGCCCTCAGACATCGTTGAAGCCGGGGATCCCATCTACAACCTTGTGAAGACATACAACGAGAACCATCCTTCGGCATTCCCCGTATTCGATAACGGTTCATTCAAGGGACTGTTGAGTATAGACGACATTACAAGCTGGTTTCTGAAGGACAATGCGGAGGAGATTCCCCATTATGATTTCCTTGTTTCTAATATCGAAGCGGTTATCCCGGGAAAGATAATCAGACGCGGCAGAGAGAGCTTCAATGCCTCCATCCTTGCCGGCGCCGCAGCATACGAGGACTTCTGCCGTTTTGTTGATTCGAGGCGTGATTCAATCGTCGTTCTCGGCTACCGCAAGCGCTACATAGAGCATGCAATTGAGACGGGAGTTCCCGCCGTCATCATATCGGCATCGACATCCTGTGAGGACATAGACTTCTCGGGCTATGACGGCACCGTGTACCTTACAGAACTCGGAACAGCCGAGGTCGAGAGAAGACTCAGAATGACGCCCGCCGTCTCCACGATAATGGGCAAGCAGGGACAGCGTCTCAGCGTCAACGATTTCTTCGACGACGCCAAGGAGGATCTTTCCTCCTCGAACCTCAGGGGACTTGCAGTCTTCGATGAGGAGAGATTCGTCGGCTATGTCACACGACGCTGTTTTCTCAAGAAGCCTTCTTACAGCGTCATACTCGTCGACCACAACGAGATCGGACAGAGCATAAAGGGAATAGAGGAGGCCCGGGTTGTAGAAATCATCGACCACCACAGGCTCGATGCCCTTAAGACAAGCCTTCCCATATTCATAGATGCGGAGCCTCTCGGAAGCACATGCACGATTGTCTACCAGCAGTATCTGAGACACAACATCGTTCCGGATGAGACTACGGCCCGTGTCCTTCTTACCGGAATAATGTCGGACACCCTTGTGCTGAGGTCTCCCACCACTACACAGATAGACAAGACAAGTGCCGGTGCACTTGCCGCAATATGCGGTGAGTATGATATAAACGCATTCGGAACGAAGCTCTTCTCTGTAATCAACTCCCTCTCTTCACGCGAGCCGCGCTCTGCAATCGAAGCCGACTTCAAGCAGTACTCCGAGAGAGGCGTCAAGTTTGCAATAGGGCAGTGTGAGGCTACGACGACAAGCGACTATCAGAGTTATGTCGACAAGTACCTTGCTTCCCTCAACGACATAAAGGAGAGCAGGGGACTCGACTGGGCCATGCTCATGATTACAGACGTCATCAAGGAACAGAGCATTCTTCTTACTACGAAGTGCAAATACACACGGCGCTTCCTCTGGTCCGAGATCGCCCCATCCGTCTACGACATGCCGGGTGTTCTTAGCCGTAAGAAGCAACTCCTTCCCGAAGTTATTCACTGCATAGAGTAACAAAACAAAAGGTGGCAGAACAGGCTTAAAAAGTATTGCAAAAGGTGGCAGATATTTGTGACATTTGATTATGGAAGAAGTTGCAATATGAGGAGGGCGGACTATGATCAATAACAAAATCACCTCGATTAACCAAAACTTTCTAGAGAGTGTTTCCAAAGTGCTGGCGCAGGCCAGAAAGAGCGCAAAGACGGCTGTCAATCTTGCTATGGTCTATGCCTATTATGAAATCGGCAGGATGATTGTGGAAGAAGAACAGCATGGTCAGAACAGAGCTGCCTACGGGGAGCAGATTTTGAAGGAACTTTCAAATTTCCTTACCGTTAAATTTGGGAAAGGTTTTTCAGTTGCAAATTTGAAAAACATCCGTCAGTTTTACAAGGTTTATTCTACAGATCAAATTGGCGAAACAGTGTTTAGCCAATTCGAAAATCTTCCGGCAGTCAGCACCGGCAGAAAGCTTGCCGCCGGATTGACACTTCAGTCTCCATTGACATGTATAACCTTTCCCATATCGTCAGAAATGGAAGTTGTATAGTCCCGCATTGTGTTAATTTCCTCAATTATTAAAGACGTCGAATCAAGCATTCTATCCATACCTTTCGGCGTTAATGCTTCCTGGATTAAAAAGCTATGCTCTCCTGCAAAGTATTCATTGATTAATCCTTCCAGGCTTGATAACGATTCGTGAAGCGTCTTCATCATCAAGTTAATTTCCCTACTGATATCTAACAGGTTTTCAAGCAGCTCGGATGCACATCTGTACTCTTCCCTATAATTTGATATCATCTCGTTTCTGAGGTTCAACAGTTCCTCTTCATTCATAATGGTTTCCTTCTTTCTTATCGCCACTCATTATGCCATGCTACAGACACTCTGTATATGATTACAACGGCCAAAACGCCGTATTCATCTCCGCTTCGACCATGATTTCAATCTTCGGAAAAGAGCCCGGGCTGTAGTTTTTTTATGACCTATGATTGATCAGGTTTCAGACCTGTGCAAACATGGCTGTTGTCGCTGATCTTTGCTTCGGTATAAGCATAAACGGCTTAGAAAAAACTTACAAAAGGTGGCAAAACTGACTTGTTTAATTACACAAAAGGTGGCAAATGAGGCTTAAATAATCTTGCAAAAGGTGGCAGATACTCGTAATATCTGGTTATGGAAGAAGTTGGAAGCACCATTTTCCTTAAAAGGAAGGCCGAGAAAGAAATCAGGCAGTTTCTTGAATCAAAGGATAGAAAAAGCCTTCTTGTTGACGGAGTACGGCAGGCCGGGAAGAGCTATCTCATAGAGAAGCTCGGCCGTGAGTATTTCAAGAATTTCATTAAGATAGACTTCTATTCGGACAGCCTCGCCAAAAGTATATTCACGACTTCTTCCGACACTGCGGAAATCATCTCCCGCTTACCGCTACTCTCGGATACCAGGCTCGAGAAAGGGGAGACTCTCTTCTTCTTCGATGAGGTCCAGGAATGCAGGGAGGCTGTCACAGCTGTCAAATACCTTGTGCAGGAGGGAAGCTACAAATATATCCTCAGCGGTTCTCTTCTGGGAGTTGAACTGTACCGTGTCAAATCGATGCCCGTCGGCTATATGGATTCAATTCAGATGTTCCCTCTCGATTTTGAGGAATTCTGCGTGGCAAACGGTGTCCGGGAAAGCATCATCGCCTCATTGAAGAAAGCGTACGAGAACAGAACCGAAGTGGATGCTGTCATACATGAAGCCATGCTCAGACTCTTCAGACTCTATCTCGTTGTCGGAGGAATGCCGGGAGTTGTCGTAAAGTATCTTGAGACGGGGAACATCGCAGATGCAGTCAGGGAACAGGAGAACATTGTCAAGCGGTATAAAGATGACATCGTCAAGTATGAAACTATAGACAGAAAGCTCAGGATTACGAAGGTCTTCGATGCAATTCCGGGGGAACTTAATGATATAAACAAGCGTTTCGTCCTCAATCATGTCGACAGGGAGGCGAAGGCTGAAAGGTATGAAAACACCTTCGAGTGGCTGAAAGCTGCAGGTGTCGCCCTTCCGGTCTACAATGCTGAGGAACCAGTTATTCCTTTGAGGCTCGGCGAGAAGTCGACGCTCTTCAAACTCTTTCTCTCCGATGTCGGTCTCCTCTGTTCCATTTATGCCGATTCCATACAGCTGAGACTGCTCAGCGCTGAGACGGACATCAATTACGGCGCTGTTTATGAGAACTTCGTCTGCCAGGAACTGCGATCTCACGGCTTTGAGAGGCTTTACTATTTCAACAGCCGCAAGCAGGGGGAAGTCGATTTCCTGATAAGCCGCGGCGGCAGAGTCATTCCCATCGAGGTCAAATCCGGCAGGGATTACAAGAAACATCACGCGCTTGACAGGATTCTTTCAAATCCGAAGTACGGTCTTGAAAGTGCCTTCGTCCTTTCGAACGCCAACGTCAGTGTCGAGGGAAAGGTCACATATTATCCTGTGTACATGCTGATGTTCATCGAAAGGGACAAGGTTCCTTCTGATATGGTCTATGTCCCGGACATAAGCGTATTGCAGGGGGGTCGTTGAAAGATTCAAAAGGGTGTTCCATCTCAGGAACAGGACAGGACTTACTCACTTCCCGCAAAGTGGATACAGTTCAATTAGAAAAAAACTGCTAATTGATTTTTATCGCTTGATAGTTCAACTCAAGATGAATTTACGTTTCGACGGTGTTTTCTAGGAGCCCGAAGCTCCGGTGAGCTCCAGCACAGTCGGAATCTGCCTGATGGATGTCGTGCATTTTCTGATGGCCTCTTCGTTCTCCGCAATTATCGTGAAGTCTCCCGAGAGCCTGTTGCCGTCGACGCCGAGGGTTCCCTTACGCAGTCTTGCGCCGTGTGACTTCACCGCATTCTCTATCTGTCCGAAGATGTCGCTGTCGATTTTGGTGATTACGTGGTAGTGCTTCATCAGCTCCTCTCCCGTCCACTTTACAGATACCGTTCTTTCGTTGACTTCGGCCATGTGCTTGAGGTTGGAGCAGTCCCTGCGGTGGATGATGTAGCCTCTGCCTCGGGTGATGTATGCTACGACATCGTCGCCCTGCATAGGATTGCAGCACTTTGCAAAGGAGTACATTATATTGCTGTCCTCTCCGACCATCAGCGTTCCCTTCGCCTCCTGTGAGACGTAGGAGAGTGTGCCGTTGATGAGCTTCGAGGGAACTGAGGAGGCCTCCTCCTTCTTCACGCTCTGGGCGGGGAGGGGTTTCTCCTGCGTCTTTATCTCCGGAACGTTTGCGCTCTGGTACTTGTTCAGCCATGCCTTTATCTTCTTCTTCGTCGAAGAGGATGCCGCGGCTTCAAGCCACTGCTGATTCGGGTGGGCCGAGGGGGATGTCATTATTTCGACTATCTGTGTATTCGAAAGAGGCTTGTTGAGGGGGATGATCGAGCCGTCGGCCTTTGCTCCCGAGCAGTGGTTGCCGACTTCGGTGTGGATCTTGTATGCAAAGTCGAGGGCCGTCGAACCCACCGGCAGTTCAATAACATGGCCCTGGGGTGTGAATACGACGATGGAGTCTTTCAGGAGCTCGTTCTTGATCTCCTCCATGTAGTCTTCGCTCTGCTCGATCTCCTTCGACCATGACTTTATCTTCTTCACTATCTTCTGATAGTTGATGGAGTCCATGTTCTTCCACGTTCCGCTTTCGCTTCCGCTTGAGGCCTTGTATGCCCAGTGTGCGGCGACACCTTCCTCTGCCGTCTTATGCATCTCCCATGTTCTTATCTGGATTTCGAGGTGTCTGTTCTGGGGACCGAGAACCGTCGTATGGAGCGACTGGTAGTTGTTGGCCTTGGGCATGGCTATGTAGTCCTTGAAACGCCCTTCGATAGGGAGCCACATGGAGTGGATTATGCCGAGTATCGTATAGCATTCGACTGTTGTGTTGCATATGACACGGATGCCCAGGATATCGTAGATTTCGTCGATCTCCTTCTTCCTCTTCTTGATCTTCATGTAGATGGAGTAGGCGTGCTTGACTCTTCCCGAGACCTCGATGTTCTGGAGTCCCTCCTTCCTGCATGCCTCTTCAATCGCCTTCGATACCTGCTTGATGAATGCCGTGTACTCGCTCTTTCTTTCGAGGAGGTAGGTGTTGATGTAGTCGTAGCTTTCGGGCTTGAGGGCTTTGAGCGACAGGTCCTCGAGTTCGCTCTTCAGCGTCTGCATACCCAGGCTGTCGGCAATGGGCGCGAAGATGTCGAGACAGTCGCGTGCATATGCGATACGCCGCTCGCTCGATAGCCCGGAGAGTGTGCGCATGTTGTGGAGCTTGTCCGAGAGCTTTATGAGGATGACCCTGAGGTCTTTGCTCATTGCGAAGAACATCTTCTTGATGGTCTCCGCCTCCTGTATGGACTTGTCCTGTGTTATACGGCTGATCTTCGTCACGGCCTGGACCATCGTCCCGACTTCACGTCCGAAGAGGGCGGCTATCTCCTCCTCTGTCGTTCCGGTGTCTTCGATGGTGTCGTGTAAGAGGCCCGCACATACCGTATCGGCATCCATGTTGAAGGACATCAGGATTTCTGCCACTGCTATGGGGTGTATGAGGTACGGCTCTCCGCTCTTTCTCTTCTGGTCGCCGTGCTTCTTTGCGGCGAAGACGGCTGCGGCAGAGATCTTCTCCCTGTCTTCGTCTGAGTAATTCAGAATTCTGGAGACGAACCTGTCGACAAGTTCCTTGTTCGGAAAGTTGTCAGGTGCCTTTGTCTCCTCTTCTCTTTCAGCCTTTGTATTCTCCATATACCACTCTTTCCCGACCAGAAAGGTCCCGCGCCGTCATTATATTCCCGAAGCCGTTTTCTTCGAGGATGCTTTCAAGCGTTCCGACCTGTCTGTAATCGCATTCAATCAGAAGTGTACCATTTTTTTCCAGAACTTGAGGAGAAGTGGAGACAATCTTTTTTATCATATCGAGTCCGTCGTCCCCGAAACCGAGGAATGCTGAGACGGGTTCCCTCCTGACGCTCTCCTCTGTCTCCTCGTACCAGAGGGATGTGAGGTATGGCGGATTTGTGGCGATGAGGGAGAATCTTTCTCCCGTCCAGGGATCAAACAGGTCTCCCTCTCTCCCGTCTCCCTCTTCTCCCGTTATATCGAGATAATTGCGTTTAGCCGTAATCAGCGCCTCGTGTGATATGTCGCTGTAGCACACGCTTCTTCTGAGCTCGTATGCCACAGACGCGGCAACGGCACCGCTTCCTGTGCAGAGGTCGAGGATCTTTCCGCTGTAGTTTTTCTTCCTGTAAGTCTCAATGGCCTTCTCGACGAGCACTTCGGTGTCGGGCCTGGGGATGAGGACGCTTTCATCGACATAGAACGTATGGCCGTAGAATTCCTTCTCGTTCGTGATGTAGGCCATCGGGGTACCGTGTATTCTCCTCTCGAAGAGGGCTTTCGCCTTCTCTGCCGTTGTGTCGTCGATTTCCATCCCGCCGTGTGCGATCTGGTCGACGATGCCTATCCCCAGATGAGATAGCAGCACCCTCACTTCAAGACGGGGATCGGGGAGGGTGTTCTCCATTTCCAGGAGCTCTTCTTTGAGACGGGAGAGTGTCATAGAGCCTTCAGAGCTTCCTCTCCCGCATGTATCTTGAGCGCCTCGATGAACTCGTCGAGCTCTCCGTTCATCACGCCTTCAAGATTGTAGGATGTGAGGTTTATGCGGTGATCCGTGCATCTGTTCTGAGGGAAGTTGTATGTCCTGATTCTCTCGCTTCTGTCGCCGCTTCCGACCATGCTCTTTCTCTCCTCGCTGCGCTCTCTGTTCTTCCTTTCCTCCTCCATTTCGAAGAGGCGGGACCTCAGGACCCTCATGGCCTTGTTCTTGTTCTTCAGCTGGCTCTTCTCGTCCTGCTGTATGACGACTATTCCTGTCGGGATATGTGTAATCCTCACGGCGCTGTCTGTTGTGTTGACGCACTGTCCTCCCGGGCCTCCCGCACGCATGACGTCTATCTTGAGGTCCTTCTCGTTGATTACGATGTCGGTTTCCTCCGCCTCGGGGAGGATCGCCACTGTGATTGCCGATGTGTGGATCCTGCCGCCGCTTTCAGTCTCGGGTACTCTCTGCACGCGGTGTACTCCGCTTTCATAGCGCATGGAGCCGTAGACGTCACGTCCTGATACCGAGCATATGATTTCCTTGTAGCCGCCTCTCTCCGTCTCGTTCTGGCTGATGATCTCCATCTTCCATTTCTTCTTTTCGGCATAGTGGACGTACATGCGGAAGATGTCGGATGCAAAGAGGGCAGCCTCCTCGCCGCCGGTTCCCGCCCTGATCTCCATGATGATGTTCTTGCCTTCGAGGGGATCGGGGGGAATGAGGAGGACCTTGCATTCCCTCTCGTCCTTTTCGAGTTTTGCCTTGAGGACTTCGATCTCCTCTTTCACCATCTCGGCCATGTCGGAGTCGGTCTCGCTTTTCAGCATCTCCTCGTTCTCGGCGATCTCCTTTTCCGTCTTCTCCATATCCTCGAGTTTCTCGACGATGGGGGAGAGGTGTGATCTCTCGACCATCTTCTCCCTGTACTTCTTCATGTCGCTCATCGTTTCAGGAAGGGAGAGTGTTCTGTCGCACTCCTCGAGCTGCGTCCTGAAGGATGGCAGCAGATCTATCAGCTGTGTCATTTCTTCTCCGGTTTTATTATCGTGTCTCTGAGATGCTCTCCGTACTCTATGAGAGACAGAAGCACCTTCTTTTTTTCTCCGTCTGTATTTAAACTATTCAGGAGTTCATTGCAAGTGTAAAGATAGTCGTCGATCCCCTGTGCATCCTTCACCGGCGGGGAGAGAAGGCGCTGTGAGCAGAAGTTTCTCCATTTCTCCCTCTCCCTGTCGTCCAGGCTTTCGGGCCAGTTGCGTGCAACATGACGCCACACGAGTTTGTGGTATTTGCTGTCGTCGAAGGGTGTCTGACGCTCCCCCAGAAGCTTCGCCCTCGGCGAAAGGTTCTGAATTCTTTCGAGAGAGGCCCTGTCGTCGCGGGAGAGGAACGAGGAGTAGATTGATAAGTCGGGGTCGCTTTCTCCGGTCGTGTCGTCATTTTTGACGAGAAAGTCGTCGCTGTTGTTGAAGATTCCGCTTCTCTTCGCTTCATCGGCCTTCTTCAGGATCTCCTCCTTTGTGAAGCCCAGTCTCTCCTCTGCCTCCTTCGAGAGTGTCGAGAGCGGGGCTACGAAGGGGCATCTCTGGACGGAGAGACGGTAGATACCGCTTTCCTTGTAGTTGCCCAGTGTCACAGAGGAGGGCAGGGGGTATGTGAGATCGAAGCAGTAGAGGTCGTTCTTGCTTCCGTAGTAGAGAGGGAGAAGCGGCCTTGTGCTTCCCCTCTCGGAGGTGAACTTCTCGCTTGTCGACAGAAACGGCACTCTCCCCGTGACGTCGATGACCTCCCTGACGCTGTCCTTTCCTCTGTGGGAGAGGGCCCACTGGAAGAGCTTGGGCTGCTTCTTCTTTATGAGCTTTGCGAGGTTAATCGTTGCATAGACGTCGACTAAGGCGTCGTGTGCCCCTTCCTGGTTGATGTTGTTCTCGTCTGTGAGGTCGGTGAGCTTGAAGGAGACACAGCCCTTCTCGTTGCGCTTTGTGAAGATGAGGCCCTCGGGTCTGAGATCACGTGTTGCACGGACGAGATTTATGATGTCCCATCTCGAGCATCCGTTCTTGTATTCCCTTTCGTATGGATCGTAGAGGTTGCGGTAGAGTGCGGTTCTGACGCATTCGTCATCGAAGGCCACAGTGTTGTAGCCCAGCGTTATCGTATTGCTCTTCATCATTTCGCTTCTGAGGATGCGGATGACGTCTGCCTCCGGTATTCCCTTCTCATTCACGGCCTGGGGTGTGATGTGCGTGACGAGGCACGACTGGGGAACCGGCAGATAGTCGGGTGAGAGCTTTGCGTAGAGGAGGATGGGGGGAGCCGCGATATTGAGGTCCATATCTGTCCTGACGGCTGCCACCTGTGCAATTCTGTCGTAACGGGTGTTGAGCCCGAATGTTTCCAGGTCATAGAAGAGAAAAGTTGAACTCATAGTTATATTCTAGCAGACAAATTCCTTCTTTGATATTGCCCATTCGTAAAAATCAGGTAGACTTAGAGGAATGAAAAAAGTCTTCCTCGTCCTCATTCTCCTCATTGTCCCGGCTCTGCTCTGGGCCAACGCCTGTTTCGAGGAAGTGGAGAACACGGCGCTCTCGACGATAGCCGCCTTCTCTTCGATACCGAAGATTCCTCTCTCCGGTGTCACCATTACGGGAGGGGATGACGAGCTTATTCCGCAGAAGATAACCTACTCCCGCTCCGATCTCTCATATTACCTGACAGACCTTTCAACAAAGCCGAAGTGTTCTTCTATCTGGGAGAACGCACTTTATGCAATGACACAGCGCAGTGCAACTATGCAGAAGGTGAAGGCGATGCTCTCCGACGCCGGATATACGAAGGGGGACGCCGTAATAAGCGGGGATGTCACTCTTTCGTGCAACGGGAAGCCGGAGAAGGACGAGATTGTATTCTCGACGGATCTTTCGTCGATTGATGTTGATGCGGAGCTGGATTTGATTTTAAAAAAATCGGGAATCAGCTATATAATAAAAGGGACACTTAATATAAAAGGGGACAGTGAGCGCACACTCACCGTCACCTCTTCCGATTTACGTGTCAACGATATTTATTACAGAGTCAGTCTGAAGTACAGGCTGACGAAGGCGGAGAAATGACGGCAGAGGAATTTCTGAGGAAACACAGACTCGGCGAGGAGTTCGTCGACGAGGGGAAGGTCGCCTCCATATTCAGAGGCGAAATGGAGAAGGGCCTGAACGGTGAGAAGAGCTCCCTCAAGATGATCCCGACCTATGCTCGCTCACCGGAGAGCATTCCGGCGGGAGAAAGCGTCATCGTCATGGATGCCGGAGGAACGAACTTCCGCACCTGTCTCGTGACATTCTCGGAGGACGGGAAACCCGTTATAAGCGATTTCCAGAGAATCGGGATGCCGGGCGTCGAGAGAGAGGTGTGCGCAGATGAGTTCTATTCGATATTCGCATCCGCGATAGAGCCCTTCCTCGGGCGCAGTAACCGTATAGGGTTCTGTTTCTCGTATGCTGCAGAGATTACATCGGACCACGACGGAATTCCATTACTCTTCAGCAAGGAGGTGAAGGCTCCCGGGACAATCGGAAAGCCCCTCGGGAAGAATATCCTGGCTGTTCTGAAGAACCGCGGAAGGGATGTCTCCGATATGAAGGTCAGCGTCGTCAACGACACCGTCGCGACACTCCTTGCGGCAAGAGCCGAAGGCAATATCGAGGCCGCGGGCTATGTGGGCTTCATCCTCGGAACGGGAACGAACACCGCATATGTCGAAAAAAACGAGAATATAAGGAAGATAGATCTCAGTGAAGGCGAGCAGATAATCAACACTGAATCGGGATGCCTCGATATAGAGCTCACAGATCTCGACCTGGGGTTCAACCTCACAACCAACGATCCCTCGTCCTATCATCTCGAGAAGATGATTAGCGGGGCATATGTCGGAGCATTTTCCTTCTATGTACTCTCGCGTGCAGTCGAAGAGGGTGTCTTCTCACCCTCGTTCGCATCGGGTTTCAAGACTCTCGATCATCTTTCGACGATAGCCGTCGGAGCTTTTATCACATCCCCGTGGGACAGAAACAATCCCCTCGGTGCCATCATATTCTCCGAGGACGATTCGAAGGCCCTCTACAGAATTCTCAAGGCTGTCATACTGAGGGCGGCTAAGCTCACAGCTTTAAATCTTGCTGCGGCTGTCCTCAAGAGCGGCGTCGAAACCTCGCCCGAGCACCCCGTTGTGATCAATGCAGACGGTACGACATTCTACCGTCTTCCATTCCTCGAGAGATATACACGAATCTTTCTCGACAGGATTCTCGAAATCGAGAACGGCGTCTACTACAGGATAGTGAACATCGAGTCCTCCCCGATAATCGGTGCCGCAATCTCGGCTCTCGCTTTATGAAGAAGGTACTTGTCGTTGCATCGGACAGCAACGAGCTCAAAGGGCTCGATGAAAGCTGGGAGCGCTGCGTCACGGGTGTGGGGCCGGTAATGGCGGCCGTCCAGACCGTGATGGCAATCGAGAAGTACAAGCCCGATGTCGTCGTCTCGACTGGGTCGGCCGGGTCTCTCGGAAGATTCAGGAAGGGCGATGTCGTCTCGTTCTCCTCTGTTGTCACTCCCGACCAGGATCTTACATCCTTCCGTGTAGCTCTGGGCTCCACGATAGGGCCCGACAGGGCTACTGTCGGAGAGCTCTTCACTCTCGACAGATCGAGCGGCTATATTCTCTTCTCATCGGGAAAGTTCTCAAGCGAAATACTGCCATCCCACCGCACTCTCAGGGCCGATGCTGCAGATATGGAGGCATACGGCGTTGCCATGGCAGCCCGCTGCACGGGGGTGGGATTCTACTGTGTAAAGCTTATAACCGACGTTGTCGGAGACAAGTCGACAGTGGGGGATGTTCTCTTCTCCTACAGGGAGGGAAGGGAGAGGGTCTCGTCCTTCCTCTCCTCGTTGCTCTCCTGAGCGGAGGGGGAGAGTACAAGACGCTCGGGGATATGCGATGAGGCGATTATCTCATCGAGGAAGGCTGTGATTTCATCCTTCTTGTCGTTCCATATCTCCTCTGCGGCGGCCTTGAGAGTCGTTGCGGCCTCCCGGGACGTATCGTCGAGGGAAATATGGCTTTTGAGCACATCTTTCCATACCCGGACAACCTTCACGCCCTTTATGCTCTCCACTCCCTCGAGAGATATTGCCATATTTGCAGCTCCGTATGCACTGATGAGACGGCTCATCCAGTCGAGGTTCGATGAAACCTCTTCCGGGTCCATGTGGAAGCGTGCGGAGGCAGTCGAGAGAGAGAGGAATCTGAACTCGTCAGCTTCAGGATAGAGCTTCCTTGCTTCTATATATGCTGCAAGGATGGGGTTGTTCGCGATGATTCCTCCGTCGACAAGACTCAGCTCCTCTCCGCTTTTTCTGTCGATGAAGCGGGCGGGGGAGAAGTATGTGGGAGCGGCAGAGGATGCGCGTGCGGCCTCTCTGACGAGCCAGCCTCCGTCATCCCAGCTTCTGAATATGAACTCCCTCCCGTTCGAGAGGTCGAAGGAGACAGCCATCGTCGGCACCATTGCATCTGAGAGTTCCGTGTCGCCGTAGAGCTGGCAGAGGAAATCCTCATATGGCTCTGCTTCATACTTGTCGGAGAAGAACCTGTTTACAGTATCGAAGAGTTTCCTCAATCCCTTCGATTCCTTCTTGAGGAATATTCTGCCGCCGTTGTTCTCATAGAGCTTGAGAAACTCGTCGGGATCTGCATTTCTCTCGATCCAGCCTACAGTCTCGCTGTATTCCTTCTTGAAGATGAGGCCTTTGCGGTATTTCCTGTCGACTCTGTATTTCTCGCCGCTGTCCTTTTCGAGCGTAGTCTGACCGGTGGGCGATGTAAGCCCCAGGGCGATGAGGGCCCCCGTACTTGTTCCTGCCACGAGGTCGAAGAGCGAGTAGAGGGGACGATCCGTCTTCTCTCTGACGACGTCGTCCATCTTTTCAAGGATATATGCGGGGACAATCCCCCTCATTCCTCCGCCGTCGATGGTGAGGATGTATCTTATCTCCTTCTTTTTCTCTTCCTTCTTCCGTCTTTTCAGTAGCATGCAATAAAAGATATATCTTCGATGGAGTTTGTCAAGTTCGTCTCATTGATTATAATGACCCTGATATGAATGAAAGCGAGTACTATTCAAAGTGTGCACTATGCCCCAATCTCTGCCTTGTAGACAGGACGAAGGGGGAGACGGGACGCTGCCGGCAGAGTAACAGCATCCGCATTGCCTGGAGCGGCCTCCACCGCGGCGAAGAGCCGCCTCTTGTGGGCGACAGGGGTTCGGGTATGGTATTCTTCACGGGATGTCCGCTTCACTGTGTCTACTGTCAGAACCGTCAGATATCGGGGTCGGACGGTGAGAACTGGGGGATCGACATAACGCCTGACGAGCTCTCATCTCTCTTCCTCGATCTCGAGAGAATGGGGGCAAGAACACTCAATCTCGTTACGGGAACCCACTTCATTCCATCCATCGTCAATGCGCTCGAGAGCGCGAAGACGAAGGGCATGTCTCTTCCTGTTGTATGGAACAGCTCGGGTTATGAAAGCACCTCAGCCCTCTCTCTGATCGACGACTATATAGACCTCTATCTTCTTGACTGCAAGAGCCTCAGCCGCAACGTCTCCAGAATCTTCTGCGGACTTGGAAAATATGCTGACGTCATCATTCCCGTCATGGACTGGATAAAGAACCGTCATCCGGAAACAGACCTTGAGAGAATAAAGGGCACAATCCTGAGACACCTTGTCTTTCCCGGGACTGTCAACCACTCGAGAAGGTTTCTCGAGTATTATGCCACCCACTATAAGGATAACTTCTACCTCTCCCTGATGAGCCAGTTCGTGCCGCCGAAGGAAGATGAGAGTCTCGTCGGGATAAGCGACGCAGAATATGAGAGCCTCGTGGAACTTGTCGGGGACCTTGGAATCGAGAACGGCTTCATACAGGAGAAGAGCGACGACGATATCCTCTGGATTCCCGACTTCAGGGAGGATGTTCCCTTCCCGGAGTCTTTTGCAGACCCCAGTCCCTTCTTTCTGAGTCTGAAGAGAGGGAGAATCAGCCGATTGTAGTTCCGGTGAAATCGCCGCCTTTGAGGATGGCGATAGTGTTGGGGATGTTCCTGCCGTCTGCACATATGACGGTGAGACCCGCCTCTTCTGCCAGCCCCGACGCAATGGGGTCGAAGGGGGCGTTGAGTCCCGGCTTCCATTCGTAGCCGACCATCTGCCTGAAGTGTTTCCATCCTATCCTGTCGATAGGCTGTGCATTGGGGTTCTTCTTCGGATCATCTGTGTAGACCTTGGCGATGTTGGAGAGATTGATGATTCTCCTTCCTCCGAAGCGCTTTGCCAGATACACGGCATCTGTGTCGGTGCTGAAGCCCGGCTTCCATCCGGAGGCCACGAGTATGCGGCCGCGGCTCTTTATCTCTCCCGTGGGATCGGTGACGACGGGGCATGTGACGTAGTCGGAGAAGAGGGCCCTCATCAGTTCGGCGTTGAGGTACGTCGCCTTGATTCCGAGCCAGTCTTCGCTCTCGGCGCTGCTTGAGCCTGTTATCTCGCGGTAGGCGCTCTGGTATATGCGGGCCGGTGCTCCGCCTCCGCAGACGAATATGAGTTCGGCGTCCTTATCTTCCTCAAGGTATGAAACGATCGCTTTTCTGAACTCCTTCAGAAATTCCGTATTGACTTTCTCCGGAGCGATTATCGAACCGCCGACAGAGAGAACTGTTAGACTCATGTGTTTGTCTCCTTCTGAAAGAGGATAACACAAATATGATGTGAATACACCATCGGGATGTGGAAAACGGCAGCACAAGTATCTTTTCGGTTCTCGAAACGGCAGAAAAAAATATGTGGCAATTTAACCCGTCATCATTTACCATTATTTTACGAGGGAGATGATATGAAGAAAAGAATCGGACCTATAGTAGTAATAATCGTGATAATCGCGCTTGTATTCACATGCCGCGGCAGGAAGGGAAGCAGTGCTGATTCCATGTCAGTCAAGGAGAAGACATACGTCACATTCACAGGCCCTGTCTATGAAGAGGCTGATGAATACAGCACAGGGTCGTTCACAGCCCCCCTCTCCGATGTCGACGAAGTCAGAATCATATGGAATGTCGGAGATGTCACCGTCGAGGGTGTAAAGGCGGATACGATTTCCGTCACAGAAGCATCATCGGAGATGGATGAAGGCGCAAAGCTCAGATGGAGGATCAAGGACAGGATTCTCACAGTGATGGTCACATCAAGCGGCTTCAGCGGCACGATAAGCCCGGAGGACAAGGCCCTCACCGTCTCGCTTCCCTCCGATCTCGCCCTCGCTGTCGTGCAGGGAACGGGTAAGACCAGTATAAAGTACCTTACTCTCCCGTCGCTTGATGTCACATCGGGAAGCGGACGTGTCTACGTATACAAAGTCCAGACTCCTTCGGCCGGACTTAAAACGACCTCTTCCGAGATAGACGTCGACAATCTCACGGCTTCACGACTTGAAATGACATCCACCTCGGGTAAGACAAAGCTCCATAACTCGACGGTTTCGGAAGACTTCACCGTCAGGAATTCTTCGGGTTCTGTTGTCATCTACGAAGTGAAAAGCGACTCTGTTGCTATAGAGACGACCTCGGGTGATATCGACATAAGGGATACAACAGCTTCCATAATCGAATTCAGTACAGGCTCGGGGGATCTGGATTCGTTCGATGTGACGGCCGGCATTCTTATAGGGGAGAATACAAGCGGAACGACATATTTCAACGAGCTGACGTCGTCCATGATCTCCCTCTCTTCCACGTCGGGAAGGATCCAGCTTGCACTCGTTTCATCGCCCGAGATAGAGATAGAGAACACTTCCGGTTTTGTCAGTCTCACCTTCGCATCCGCTCCGGAGGACTGCACCGTCACCACCCTTACGGGTAACATATACCTCGATGAGATAACGGAGGAAGGTTATTCGATTACGGCAAAGACTACAGCCGGCGAAGTCGTATCTCCCTTCGAAAGCATGATGGACGGAAAGAGTCACATCATAGGCTACGGCAGCGGCAATATAAGCGCCGGGACGGAGCAGGGTAACATCTTGATCAATACGAAATAACTATTCTGCTTCGATCTCTTTTATGTTTATTTCGTTCCCGCACTTAAGCTCGGTCTCCCTCGAGCCGCAGTGCGGGCACGTTATTCCATACTCGACGGTGTCGTATTCACATCCGCAGCTGCGGCATAAGGTGATGGCATGGATGGTCTCTATCTCGAGAGTCGTGTCGCCGAAGAGCGGGCGTTTCTTCACAGCCCAGTCGAAGCATGGAGTGACGTACTCGGGAATTACAGTCGAGACCTCCCCGATTTCAAGAGTTACACGCTTTATGTGAGTGATGTTCTCCTCTCCGGCAAGCTCTTCCAGCCTGTCGAGAATCGTGAATACTATACCGAGTTCATGCATTTCTCTTCTCTCCGGCTTTTATGATGCTATCTTCCGGCATTCTCTTTATTACCGTTCTTCCATGCATCTATCTCTTTTCCGAGCCACTCTGTAAGCGCATCCATTCCCTCGCCGGTCTTTGCCGAGACGGGGAAGACGGGGGGATTCTTCGCGTTGCGCTCCCTGATGTAGCTTCTGCATCTTTCGATGTCGAAATCGAAGAAGGACGATGCGTCAATCTTGTTGATGATCACGGCGTCGACCGTGCTGAACATCAGCGGGTACTTGAGAGGCTTGTCATCACCTTCCGGCACCGAGAGGATCATGACGTTCTTCACGGCTCCGGTGTCGAACTCTGCCGGGCATATGAGGTTCCCGACGTTCTCGAGTGTGACGAAATCGAGGTCGTCGATACCGATTGCCTCAAGCCCCTGCCTTGTCATCGCGGCATCGAGGTGGCACATGCCGCCTGTATGGAGCTGAACCGCCTTGACTCCGAGCGCCTTTATTTTCACGGCGTCGACATCGCTGTCGATATCGGCCTCCATGACGCCGATACGGTATTTCTCTTTCATCCTGTTGATTATCCCGGTAAGAAGCGTTGTCTTCCCGCTTCCCGGAGATGACATGAGATTCATGAGAAATACGCCTTTCTTTCCGAGCTCACACCTGAGAGTATCAGCTGCCTTGTTGTTATTCTGAAATACGTTCTCCTTCACGAGGAGAACTCTGACTTTGTTGTCCATATTGTATCCTTGTTCCTTTATTATCACTGAAAAGAGGGGGGAGGACAATCATCATCAGAGCCGGGATGTATACTTCTTCATCTCCAGGGCTGTGTAGAGAGCTGTGATGAACTCCGTCAGCGGCATGCTGAGCCAGAGCGACTGAGGCGGCAGGAAGAGGGGCAGTATGAGAATCAGGGCGCCGCTTATCACAAGACCGCGCATTACAGATACCGTCATCGAGATTCTGCTCTTCATGATTGCCTGGAAGTAGTACGTCGAGTAGATATTGAAGGGCAGCAGCACGAACGAGAGGGCGTACGTCCTGATGATTGCCGGGGTGATTGAGAGTATCTCATCGGTGGGGTTCATGAATATCCTTATATAAAGGTTGGGGACAGACTCGCTCAGGATTGTCCAGAATGCGGCGAAGATGAACGAAGTTATGAGACTGTACTTCAGCGTCTCCTTTATTCTGTCACTCCTTCCGGCGCCGTATGCTCTCGATATTATTGGCTGCGAAGCCTGACCGACGGAGTAGGCCGAGCACTGCACGAACGTGCTTACGTTGATGACGGGTCCGTAGACTGCGAGGGCAGTGGAGCCGAGGTAGCGCATAATCTGCTTGTTGAAGAGGATTGTCAGAATGCCCATCGCAATGTCGATGAAGAATGTTGAGAATCCCGCCTCCGTGATCCTTGCCGTCTGATGGAGGGGCCTCGAGGGCTTTTCCAGCCTGAGAGAGCATCTCTTCTTGAAGAAGTGCGTGAGCATGATGATGAGGCTCATCACGCTCCCGATTCCAGTTGCAAGTCCCGCACCGTACATTCCCATGTCACATGGGAAGACGAAGAACAAGTCTCCGAAAACGTTGAAGATGCCTCCTGCAAGGACAGCCGCAGTTGCAAGCGAGGGACTGTTGTCGTTACGCAGAAATGCGGCAAGCATCTGGTTGAAGAGGAACACGGGGAAGACGTATCTGATCGGCCTGAGGTAGTCTTCTGCAAGGGGAAGAAGGCTCTCGTCGGCGCCGAAGAACGAGAGAATCTGATCCTCGAAGAGGAAGATCGCCAGTGTTGAAAGAGAAGCGAGAATGACGGAGAGAATGAGCGAAGATGTGAAATACTCGTTCCCTCCGCCTTCGTTCATTCCCTTCTTGAGTGAGAATATTACGCCGCCCCCGGTTCCTGCAAGGAGTCCGAGACTGTATATGACATTCCATACCGGTGCGACGACAGCGAGGGCTGCAGTTCCGTCCGGCCCCTGGTACTGTCCGACCACGGCCATGTCGACAAGGCCGTAGATTGATGAGATGAATGCACTGCCGAACGCCGCCGACAGATACCTCAGATAAAGCGGTCTGACCTTTCCTTCCAGTAGATTTTCCATTTTTTTCTCCTTCTTAAACAAAAAAAGCCGGATAAGAAACAGGAATTTCACCTGCGTCTTATCCGGCTGTCGTTTCTCCGAACGACCTGCCCTCTGACAGCTTCGATGAGTCTAGCCGAAGAAAAAGATAATGGCAAGTGCTTTTCTTCCTGAAAAACAGAAAGGAATACAGCCTCAAAATAATTCATGTTGTACAAAAAAATTATTTAATCAGCTGCCGGCTGAGGCATGAAAGTAGTCCGCCCCCGGAGACAGCCGTTCACCTCTTTCTTCACTCATCCTGCGGAGAAACAGAAGACCATATACGGAGGATATTTTGAAAGCGTTCCGCACTCCTGGTAGTTCTTCGGATGAATGATGATGCTTCTTCCGATCTTCTTTCTGAAATGCTCTCTGAAACGGTCCAGAGAGACTGTCGAGTATCTTGAAGAGAATTTCACTTCGACGGGATATATTCTGAAATCCACACTGCTTTCTGATGAAAGGAGGAAATCCACCTCCATGTCATTGTGCCGGCTCTCGTGGTCGTAGTGGCTGTAGAAGAAGAGCCGGTGTCCTGCGGCGACAAGCATCTGGGCGATTACGTTTTCGTAGAACATGCCCTCGTTGATTGAAAGTTTGTCGTTCAGAATCTCTCTGTAGAGCTCATCGCTCATCAGCTCGTTTTCGCTGAATGTCAGGCTGACCAGCAATCCCGTATCCACAAGATAGGGTTTGACTGCGCTTTCGTTGAGATTGAGGGCGAATCCCACACAGGGATCGTTGCACTTGTAGCAGAAATTGCAGAGCATGGCGTCACCGAGCCAGAAAAGAGGATCGTCGTAAAGGGCGAAGGTGCCGCCCCGTTCAATATCGCTTATGACAAGTTTCTTTTCATGGGAAGAGAGTACCGATGGAATATGTTCAAAGACTGCAGAAACCCTGCTCCTGTATTTTCTTGCTGCTTTCTTTATGTCGTCACGGTATATCTCGAGAATCATCCTCTTTGCTCTGTCCGCCGCATCGAAACTCCTCGAGGACTCGAAATACGCCTTGATGCTCTGCGGCATTCCTCCGACAAGAAGATATTCCCTGAAAAGGCGCATCGCCTTTTTGTGGAAGGCATCTTCGGGAGCCTTCGATTCCATGTAGCATTGCCGTATATATCCGGCAAGCGTCTCCTCTCCGGCCGCCCAGAGGAATTCCTCGAAATCGAGGGGATGCATCCTGAGTTTTCTCTCTTCTGACGGGATTGTGATATTCTCCACATTCTCCTTTATCGATAAGAGTGAACCTGTCACGATGTAGTCGTATCTCCCGTCTTTGACAAGGTACTTGGTTGCCTCTCGTGCCCGTGGAAACCTCTGCACTTCGTCGAAGATGATCAGCGTCCCGCGTTCGTGGAGTTTCACTCCTGTCTCTACGGCTATGTCCTGGAAAAGCACATCAAGATGCGTGAGATTGTTTTCAAGACTTTCTCTGATTCTGTTGCTGTTGCCGCCCTCTGCGAAATCGATAATTACGTAGGACTTATACTCATTCTTCCCGAAAGTTTCGGCTATGGTGCTTTTCCCGACTCTTCGCACTCCTTCTATAAGAAGCGAAGTACGGCCGTTATCTTTCTCCTTCCATTCAAGAAGTTTCTGATAAATCTTACGTTTTAGTTCCATCCTAATAATTCCTCATATAATCAGATATTAAGTATAATACGCAAGTAAATTCTACAAAAACTTCTGATAAAACGCAACTAAAGAATGAGTAAAAGACCCGATAAAACGCAAGTAAAAAAGAGTAAACAGTGACGGGCGTAATGTGTACCGTCGCTGGAAAGACACATCGTCGTCTGTAATATTGCGGTGTTATCATCGTCAGCGGCGAGAAATGTCACGCATGGTGATTCTGGACGGCATAATATGGTTAATTGTTTGTACTGTAATCAGATGATTTTCTATCTATTGACTGGATATTATCTTTTGAGTAGATTCTCTCCCGATAAGGCAGACAATATGATCAGAGTGGACAGCAGTATAGCAGACAGATATATCGAAGGAGAGGACACTGAGCATTTCAGGGATGAATGGTTCTACTCGTCCTCCTCCCTCGATATTGACGAGGGCAGGAACATCTTTACTCTTCCGGAGGGGGATGATGATGAAAAGAAAGACGTAGAGAAGCTCAGGACTCTCTTCTGTTCGGCGCTCTCCCGATTTTCTCCCGTCAACCGCCCCTTATGGGATGCGCTCTTTCCCTCATGGGAAGACAAGGATCTTCCGGTGGATCTCATAGTCGGCTTTCCCGAGCCCTACGACAGTGTGAACATGCTCTCCTCCGACGGGACGACACACCTTGTATTCGACCTTGTATGCTGGAGAAAATACCTTTCACTTCCGGGTATCGAGGAGAATATCCGCAATGTACTGACGCACGAGTTCACACACTGCCTCATCTCGTACTACAACCGCGGAGCCGATGAGGCCCTGAGAAGCAGCTCCTACATCGGGAAGCTTGATGGATATACATTCAACGAAGGCTTTGCCCATCTCATCTCATACCGCTCGATGGATATCGACAGGGTCGACTGGCATTCGAAGGAGCTTGAGAATGTCTATGCCTCCTCGAAGAAGAGAATGCGGGAGGCCCTCGCCGAGACGGACAGCGAGAGGCAGAAGAAGCTTCTATATGATGCCATATGCGGAAGATACTACGAGAAGTATGCATGCATGTGCGGGATGCTCTACCTCTCGCGTGTCTGGGAGAAGGACGGGAGTGCGGGCCTGAGGCGTGAGTTCTCGTCCTTTTGCGGCTTTGCGGAGAAGACACTCGGATAATATTTCCAACTTTTCTGTTCTTTTCAAGTTTTCTTCAAGGTTCGACTGTTACTCTTCATGCAGGAGAACAGAAAATGAGAAAGAGAAATACTGTATCAATCATTTCATTAATAATGGTATTGTCGATGCTCTGTGCTTCATGTGCATCCGCTGTGGCAACACCATCCGTGAATACGGAGACGGAGACCAGAACAGCGAAAGCCGGGCTTACAGGAACATTCACCTCTTCTCTCGAGGGGTGGATCACGGATGACGAGGCAAGAGAGACTGTCGTTCCGCTCTCGGAACAGATGCCTTCCACATATGACAGCTCGCTCTATGAGCTGAACGCAGAGGAATACGAGAGCGTTGAAATCGACCTCTCTTCGCTTTCGGAGAGCTACTCTGGTGGTGCAGTCACCGTGGAGGAGAAGAGCAAGAAGATTACCTTCACCCTCACAGGCGACGGTAAGTACAATATCGTCCTGAGTGGCGAAAGCGGGAAGGGGGTGACGATTGTGTCTGAAAAGAACGACTATATGCTCACACTCGACGGTGTCTCGATCACATCTGCAGCGGAAAGCGACGAGCAGGCGCTCAAGCTCAAGAGCACGACGACATGTTTCCTCGTGCTTTCGGGTGATAACATACTCACAGGCTGCAGCGGAACGGAGACCAATGTCTTCAAGGCTTCGGGCTCTCTTGTCATCTCCGGAGAGGGTAGTCTCGATGTATATGCCGTGACGAAGAACGGCATCGTATCGGATGACGTCATCGTCGTGAACGGAGGAAATATCAGCGTAGAGCTCGACAGTACGACAAGCGGCGGCACGGGAATCAAGCCGGTGAACGGTTATGTCCAGAACGCCGGATGTGTCACCATCACGGGTCTCAACATGACCGAGGGTATGGAGAACAAAGGTATAAAGGTCGAGGGCGACGAGAGTGAATCGGGCCGCGGCAAGGGCTATGTCCTTATCAACGGAGGCGAAATCGTGATCAACACATCCGGTAAGGGAATCACAGCCGGCTTCGACACGACAGAGGACGGCGATACATCGTCGACGGAGAACGACCCGTCTGCTGACGTCTTCATCAACAACGGCCTTATCACAATAACGACGTATGCGACCCCGAGAGAGGACAGTTCGGCAGAAGCCAATGACGGAGTATCTCCTGAAGGAATCGAGGGCAAGAGGAGCGTGACGATCAACGGAGGAAAGATCATCCTCAATACAACAGATGATGCGATAAACGTCAGTGAGGGCAATACGGCTTACATCGTCATCAACGGCGGCCTTATCTACGCTCATTCGTCGGCAAACGATGCTGTTGACAGCAACGGAACCATCACGATGAACGGAGGAGTGCTGATTGCACTCGGCGCCAATGTTCCGGAAGGCGGTATCGACTGCGACAACGACTCGAACTTCGCATATAACGGAGGAACGATCATAGCGCTCGGTGGAACGAACAATCTGCCTCAGGCGTCGTCGTCCACAGGTTGCTACCTCTCAAGCGGAATGTCTATGAACATGGGCGGAGGCTTCGGCGGCGGAATGCCCGCTATGGACAGCAACGGCGGCAACCCTCCCGCTAAGCCTGACGGAGAGAGCACAGACGGCACTATGGCACCTCAGGGAAATAACGGAGGAAATCCCCCGGCAAGGCCTGACGGAGAGAACACAGACGGTGCTGCGGTACCTCCTGAAATGCCTTCCGGAACATCGTCTGCAATGCCCGAAATGCCTCAAAACGGCTTCGGAGGAGGCCCGATGGGAGGTTTTAATCCTTCCGGCAGCACAGATGCTCCCGAGCCTCCCGAAGGCGGAGCGGCTCCGGAGGGCGGCTTCGGCGGCGCTATGGAATCGCTTTCCTCGGGCGACACAATCGCACTCCTCGATAGTGACGGCTGTGTTCTCCTCGCCTTCACAGTTCCGGAGGGCACTGTATCTTCAAGCGTTCTCATCGCATCGGATGCACTCGAGGCAGGGGAGTATACAATCACAAAGGATGCCGCTGTAACTTCAGCGTCCTACACATTTGCATCCTCGCTCTCTCTCGGAGATGTGACTGTGACGGTTGATTCCTCTTCTTCCGTAACGGTTGCTTCGAAGGGTACCGGTATTACACTCTGAGCGCTCAGCTCATATCAGGCGGCGGTCCTTTTTCTGTGGACCGCCTCTTTCTCACGTGCGATAATCAAGGCCATGGAAAAGACTATGAAAGGTATCTGGTACGACGGAGAGAAAGCCGTGTACCGCACTGACATCCCCGTTCCGGTGCGGAAAGAGGGTGAGAGCCTCATAAAAATCATCTACGCTGCTGTCTGCTCGACGGACAGGGAGATTCTCAAGGGCTACAGACCTGATTTCAGGGGCGTTATGGGACACGAGTTCGTCGGCACTGTCGAATCGTCTGACAATCCTTTTCTTATCGGAAAGCGTGTTGTCGGCGAGATAAACGAGAACTGCGGAGAGTGTCTCTACTGCAGGACGGGACGCCCTCATCACTGCTCATTCCGCCGCACTCCCGGCCTCAGCCGTGACGGGTGCTTTGCCGGGTATCTGGTTCTGAGGGATGACATGCTCCACGTTGTTCCCGATTCCCTTCCCTCTGAAAGAGCGGTCTTCACCGAGCCTCTTGCCGCCGCCTTTGAGATACCACAGCAGGTGAGAATAGAAGAGGGTATGCCCGTTGCTGTCATCGGAGACGGAAGGCTCGCGCTCTGTATTGCCAATGTAATGCACCTCTGTAAGGCCGATCTCACCGTTATCGGGAAACACCGCGATAAACTCACACTCTTCTCATCCCTCGGCCGGACGGCGGAAAAGGCTGAAAAGGAGGGCTACGAAGTTGTCATCGAGGCCACAGGGAATCCTTCGGGAATCGAGTGCGCCCTCAGTGCCGTGAGGAAGAAGGGGACAATAGTCCTCAAGAGCACCTATGCATCGAAGGCGTCCATCGACCTCAGTACTGTTGTCGTGAACGAACTCACGCTCGTCGGAAGCCGCTGCGGACCCTTCGAGCCGGCTCTTGACGCCCTCTCTTCTTCGTCCGTGGTTCTTCCTCCCCTCGAGAAGCATGCTCTTTCCGATTACGAGGCGGCATTCACATCACGCTCGTTCAAGGCCGGATTCGAGATGTAATTTGGAGGCATTGATTGTCCTTTCCTTTGATGAATCTCCGAGGCAAAGAGGTGATTGCGCAGGGCATTCACATCACAATCCCCCTGCGGGTTAATCGAGGCTAACTCTTGAAGATTTTCCCCATGAGTGCAACAATTCCGCCAGAGGTGAGACTGTGTCACTGAAATATTCAATGCTGAAGAAAGTCTTCCGCATTCTCGGAATGCAGAAGCGCATGGCGAGGCCGTACGGGGAGCTCATACGTTCGTTCGGGTCCGAAAAAGCTGTCCCGAAGATTCCCCGTATGAAGAAGAACGGTTTCGATTTCGAAACTGTCACCGTGACGGGCCACCCGGTGCTTCTCATAAAGCACAGAAAGAAGTCGTCGTCGCTCTGTATTTTCGTCGTCGGAGGAGGGATGCTCGAGTATCCCTCTCCGTCCCAGGTCAGGTCGGCAATGAAGACGGCAGAGAGAACGGGGCGTGATGTCGCACTTCCGTATTTCCCGCTTGCACCCCGCTACAATCTCATCGATGCCGTAGAGATGCTCTACGAGACGTATTCTCTCCTGCTTAAGTCATACAGCAGCGATGATATTGCATTCCTCGGAGGCTCCTCCGGGGCGTTCATGACGCTCTGTCTCATCTCGTACATCAACGAGGAGAAGAAGGGGAAGCCGCTTCCGGGAAAGCTCTATCTTTCCTCTCCCGGCTCTGCCCTTACTCCTGAAGAGAGGAAGGAAGCGGAGAAGAAGAACTCGAGCGACCTTATAATGAGTACGACGGCTCTCGACAACATATTCTCGGGCATGGCCGGCGGCAGGGAACTTCCCGAATACATGAGATACATGCAGAGAGGAAACTACAGCGGCCTTGAAAGCGCCTTTCTTTCATACGGAGGCGACGAAGTCTTCTCCGCAGCCGCCGCCTCTACAGCAGACAGACTGAGGTCCTTCGGCGTAGATGTGACTCTCGAAGTCGGGGAGGGCATGTATCATATGTATGCTGCTCTTCCCCTTGTCAAGGAGGCCGAGGGTGCATATGAGAGGATGATTGCATACCTCACTGTCTGATGACTCTCCTCATCCTCATCTCTCAGTCATACAACAGGTCAGAAGGTACGTTAATCAATGCCGATGAAGCGATTATCCGACAAAAACTGTTTCTGCGTTGTGGAAAGGGCTCGTTTTCGTGTTATACTCTCCGAGGTTGGAACAACCATACCAGGAGTGAATATGAAGAAAATATGTTCCGTCATCTTTTTATTTTCCCTTGTTCTGTGTCTTCTTTCCGCGCAGAACAATGACCAGACTATATACCGTGTCGACAGTTCTCTCTATCAGAAGATAGTGAAGCTCTACATAGCACAGGGACGTGCCGTTCCGTCATCCACCGGCCCCTGGAGCGGAGACGAACTGAGAAAGATGGTCGACTCACTCGAGAGCTCATCCATTCCGGCATACCTTGCCTCCACATACGAAGAGGTGAAGAACGAACTTGACGGGACGTCGTCCATCTCCTTCAACGGCGGCGCCATGGAGTTCGACGGCACCCTCAATCTTGACATCTACGCCCATACCTACGCCGGTGATATTTCTCGCACGGACGTCGGGGGAATAGAAGAGACTGCGTTTGCCGGCAGAAGATACTGGTTCGGAGAAGACCTTACGAAGAACAATCCCTTCTTCCAGCTCGACTGGGAGACTTGGCTTGGAAAGAACTTCTATACATACTTCAACGCATATCTTTCGAACTCCGTCAGGGGGGGCAGAGAGATAGGATCGACTGCTTTCAACTCCAATATACCTGCAATGCAGAACTTCGAGCTTGACATAAAGCTTCTCGATATAAACTTCCCCTCCCGTGCATTCCTCTCCGTCGGAGGATCCGGATGGTCGCTTCAGATCGGACGCGACAGACTGAACTGGGGAAGCGGCACTACCGGAAATCTTGTTCTCAGTGACAACTTCCCGTACCACGACATGATCCGTGCTGCGGCATACTCGCCCACAGGCTCCTTCAAGTACACATACCTGCTCTCATTCTTCAACAGCAAAATGAACTACTATGATGTTCAGAGGGGTAGTGACGGCAGCATCACGTCAGTTACCTATCAGGGAACCAACGGCTGTTCCTCTGCCGATATTCTGAAGGGCATTGCTCTCTATTCGGCTCACCGTTTCGAGGGAAGGTTTTTCAATGACAGGCTGTCACTCTCTGTCACTGAAGCCCTGACGCTCGACTCCCAGGACGGAAGCATCCCGTTTTTAGCTCTCAGCCCTCTCTATTTCATGCATAACGCATATATGCCGAACAACACCAACTCGACACTGGCGTTCGAGATCAACTGGACTGTGATGAAGGGCCTTGCGCTCTACGGTCAGATGCTTCTCGACAACTTTGCTATGCCGGGATTCGAGACAGGCCCTGGAGCCGGAAAGAGCCAGGCTACAACTCCCGACGGCAAGGCTTTCCTCATCGGAGCGAAGTATATGACGGCGGCAGGAGAGGGTATCCTCACAGTCAATCCGGAAGTCGTATATGTCATGCCGCTTACATACCTGAGAGACAGCAGAAGCGGTTACGGAATTGACTATGTGGCAGCTGTGAAGTACCGTCTCTACTCGTATGAGTCGTATGCCGGCAACACCGATATCCTGTACGACGAATATGTCATCGGATACACATACGGCCCGGACTGCCTCACGGCATCCATCGGCGTCGACTGGGACTGGGAGAGACTCTCCCTCGGCGGAAAGTTCTTCTTCATGGCACACGGAACCCATGACTACTGGACGAAGTGGAGCGAGGTGCCGGCAGAAACATCAGAAGCCGATTACAGGAACCAGTACAGCGGAATATCGAGCGACCACAGCAATACCGGTAACTACCGCTACAGCGATGCTGAAACTGTACGCAACAGTATATGGTACACCTATGATATAGGCCTCAGTGCATCCTACGAGGTCCTCGACAACCTCTCGCTCTCTCTTGCTCTCGACTTTGTAAGGATGAGCAACATCTATAACGTCAGGGGACAGAATGCCTCCGATTTCCAGGTTATCCTCGGCGTAAGTTACAAGCCGTTCTGAGAAGAGAGACTCTCTTTCATGCTCCCGCGGGACAAATCCCATGGGGGCATTTTTCTCTGCCTCAAAGTCCGAATAATGTCGGAGATTGAAGATTTTACAAAGTATTTCAGCTGAAAAGTACGATTTTTTTGACAAAATCCCGAATTCCCGTGCTTTATAAGTGGAGGACCTTAAATGAATCAGCTAAACAACATCATTCTGGAAGGTACATTGATCAACGAACCGGAGGTAGTGGCGAAGAGCGCCGTTACGAACAGCAGACTTGTAAAATTCACCATCGCAAATGACAGATTTTACAAAGACGTGAATGGGAATTCGAAACAGGAAACCCTCTTTCTGGTCATCCAGTGCTGGGGTGAACTGGGAGAGAAGGCACTTTCCTGCATTCACAAGGGCATGGTCGTCAGAACAGTCGGACGTCTAATGATGTGCCGCTGGGAAAGCAAAACGGGAGAAAAGAGGAGTACAATCGAGATTGTCTGCAACCATATCGAGTACAGACTGAACAACAGGAACAAGGAGAGCAAGCTTGAAGTCCTCGAGGACGAGAAGAAGGAAGCTGACGTGCTCTGCGAGAGCACGGTGCTCTATGAGTTCTGATGCGTGAGCTCCGGGTGACGGAATGTTGTCCGGAGCATATGCAAGAGGTGGATTGTATATGATTTTATCAAGGAAACGTATTGAATCTTATCATAATTCTGATAAACTATGGTCCAAAGGAGATAGTCTCGTGCTCGAAATAAGACCGGTATCAGATTTGAGAAACAAGTTCACGGAAATCGAGAAGGTAGTAGAAGCCGGTCAGCCGGTCTTTCTGACGAAGAACGGATACGGAAGAATGGTCATAATGAGCATGGGGACATATGCGAAACTTTCAGGCGATATCCACGCTTATATCGCTGAATCGGATTATGAAGCAGATCACAGCTCTGTGAGACTCACGCATGACCAGGTATTTTCCAAACTGAGGGAAATAGTTGACGGTGAGGAAAAAAAACAAAATTAGGTATTTGCAGTCATTCTACGACGAAGCTGAAGAAATCACGTTTTACATCCGGAATGTTTTATGCAACCGTCAGGCTGCAGATCGATTCGTTACAAATGTGAAGACGGCTATTGAGGAATGTTCCTATAATCCCGAGATTTATGCAGTCTATGGCCGTTTCTCTAAGAAAGGATTACCGTACTACAGGATCATAGTCGGCAACTTCATCATTCTTTATGTCGTTCTTACAGAGGGGATGAGAAGGTTATGGAGGTAAGACATGTCATATACGGCAGGCGTAACATATCCTTCCTGGTATTCGACGGTATACTGTTAACTTAGGATCTGTACAACAGCTACGAGATGAGACCTTCCAGAAGAATCCCACATCTTTTATCGGAGACAGATCTCTGTGGCGACTAGCATGTGTCCTGTGCCCAACGTTACACTTCATCCGCCAGGAGATTGTTTCGTTTTGAAACAAAGACATTGTCAGATCTGTGGAATAAGTTTACCAAAATCGAGAAGGTAGTGCCGGTCAGCCGCTGCCTCTGACGAAGAACAGATACGGAAGAATGGTCATAATGAGCAGGGTGACATATGCGAAACTTTCAGGCGATATCCACGCTTACACAGCGGAGGCTGATTATGATGCAGATAACAATCCCGGGAGGCTTACGCATGACCGGGGTTTTTGAAGCAGGGAAAATAGTTGATGATGCGGGAAAACCGGAGAATCTGCTGCATTGAAGATTGCCCTACAGGTGAAGAACTCTTTCTGACAGGATATTCCCCGCATTGGTGCTGCAGATTGCCAGGCAGGCCTGATTAGCTGGGCGGGACGCAGTTTTGCCATGTTGATTTGTGATAATCATCATCAAGCCGGGCCACTTGTTCCCGGACAATGTAAAGCCTGAAAAATATCATTTGCAAACCCCAATCTGCTGTTATATTGGAGTCAAAGGGCGGAGTGAGTTCAGATGGGAGGACTCATGACTGTCATTTACGCTCTGACGCTCTTTGTTGTTGTGCTGACTTTTGCCTATGTCTTCTTCAACTATAGAAAGATAAAGAAGATGGACGAGGGGACGGAAGATATGGCCGGGATGGCTGCAGTCATCCGCAGCGGTGCAGACACATTCATGAAGACGGAGTTCCGGACTATCGCCGTCGTCGTTGTCATCGTTGCGCTCGTTTTCTCGCTTTTCGTCGAAAAGACATCGGGCCTCACCCTCATAATAGGGGCTCTTATGAGTTCCTCCGCATGCGTCCTCGGCATGAAGAGCGCAACTTATGCGAATGTGAGAACCGCCGAGAGGGCGAGAGCGACCCTGTCCATAGGCGAGACGGTGAAAGTGGCACTCTCGGGCGGCTCGATATCGGGACTGGGCGTCCAGGCATTCGGGATTCTGGGGCTTCTCATAGTCCTTTTCATCTGGGGACTCGAACACGATGCGGTGGGAACGGGGTTTCTCGTCAATCTGAGATGCAATCCCTCGATGATGAGAATCACGACATATTCGCTCGGCTGCTCCCTTGTCGCGATGTTCAACAGAGTCGCGGGCGGCAACTACACAAAGGCCGCGGACATCTCGTCCGACATCCTTGCAAAGATCCGGCACGACCTGAGAGAGGATGACAGCAGGGTTCCTAACGTCATTGCAGACTTCATCGGAGACAACGTCAACGATATCGCGGGCAACTGCTCGGATCTTCTCGAGTCATTCGTCGCTGCCCTCATATCGGGTATGCTCATATCGGAGACGCTGTTTTCGGGAGGTCTCTTTTCCCCGGGGGCGTTCAACGGCGCAGAGCTTTATCCTCTCGCCCTTGCAGCGGGAGGACTTCTGAGCTCCCTCATCGGACTCTTTCTCGTAAGCCTGAAGAAGACGGAGAACAATCCTTCGAAGGCGCTCGACACGGCCACATACATTTCAGCCTTTCTTACTCTCGTCATAGGTTTCTTCTCGTCACGGGCTCTCTTCAACGGTGCCGGTCTTCCCTCGTCCTTCATCTTCGGCTGGGCCTCCCCGTGGGCATCCGCCATGCTCGGCATAGTCTCCGGTGTCGCCATAGGAATCATCACCGAGTACTATACTAGTACGGACTACAAGCCGACGAGAATGCTTGCCGCAATGGCTGAAGAAGGAGAGGCCTTCGTCGTCACCAAGGGTGATGCGATAGGATCGCGCTCCTGCCTTCTTCCCATCCTCGTGATAGCCGTCGCACTCTTCTTCTCCGGAAGAATATGTGGTACATACGGCATTGCGCTCTCGGCCCTCGGGATGCTTTCGTTCGTCGCAGCGACAGTCTCAATCGATGCATTCGGTCCCATTGCCGACAATGCTGGAGGGATTGCCGAGTCCTGTCATCTCGCCGCGCAGGTGAGAGTCATAACGGACAGGCTCGATGCTGTGGGGAATACAACGGCGGCAATCGGGAAGGGCTTTGCAATCGGAAGTGCGGCATTCGCGACAGTGTCGCTCATCGTCGCATACGTCGGTACGTATTCTGAAGGAGAAAGCGTACTCAACTTCGCTTCCTATGTCGTCGTAGCCGGGGGCATACTCGGAGGTGCTCTTGTCGAATATTTCTCCTCGCTCCTTACCGACAACACGATCGATTCGGCGAAGAAGATGGCTGATGACGGAGAGAGGCTTCTCTCGATTGAGGGAGTCCTCGAAGGCACGGTGAAACCCGATTACAATGCGTTGATCCGGACAGCGACGGAGGAGGCTCTGAGGAAGATGCTCTTTCCTTCGGTGCTTGCTCTTCTCATTCCCGTTGCCGGAGGGCTCCTCTTCGGCGTCGAGTTCGTCGGAGGGCTTCTCGTCGGCGCGACAATCGTCGCAATCCCGAGAGCCGTATTCATGGGTAATTCCGGAGGAGCCTTCGACAATGCAAAGAAGTACATCGAGTCGGGTAAAATCCCGGGAGTGGAAAAGGGAAGTGCGGCGCACAGGGCCTCTGTCGTCGGCGACACCATAGGAGATACGAGGAAGGACGTCGTCGGCGTCGCCCTCGATATCTTCATAAAGTCGATGTCGACGGTTGCAAACACCCTCGGAGGCGTCATAAGAACGATTACCATTCTCGGGTAGAATCTGCCGCAATAATATCTTTCAGTCTGACGGAAAATCTCCCGTCCGCCTCCCTTATGTGCTATTCTAATTCTCATCAGAGAGGAAAAGAAGATGGAAGAAATGAAGAAATTCAGGAAGGGTGAGGTTATCTTCAGAGAAGGGGAATTCCAGCTCTGGATGTATGATCTTCTCTATGGAAAGGTAGCTCTCTATGTCGACTATGGAACACCTGACGAGGTGATGGTAAGCACGAACGAGGCTCCTGCGTTCTTCGGAGAAGTAGGACTATTGGAAAGCCTCCCGCGTTATGCTACGGCAGTCGCACTCGAGGAATCGGTATGCAAGATCATAAAGCACGAAGAGCTCTCGGACTACTTTGCAAAGAATCCTGCGAAGGTTGTCAGCATACTCGAGAGTCTCTCCGAGAGGCTCGGTGCAGCCTACAGGATGTTCAGCGAAGCATGCCATACCTTCGAGGAGTTTGTCGAGGTTGCCAGGGACGGTAAGCCTGTGACGGACGCCCTCAAGGCAAAGGCACTGAGATTCGCCGAAGGCGCAAAGAAGATCAAGGCGAACAGGGTTCTCTGATTATTCTATGTAAGGAGCGTAGACGTTCTCTTCGCCCCATGTGGCTTTCTTCACAGCCGTCACGAACCAGTCGTCGGCGCTGTTGGTGTCGACGCCTCCCGGCATTCTTGCAAGTACCCGTGTGGTCCTGACGTCTGTGGAATCGACTGCGGGGCCCTCCCACTCCCCGTTTTCGGAGAGGAGGGCTGCCGCTGCGTTGTATTTCTCCTTCGACGTGCTTGCCGATGTGAAATCGGAGTAGAGGAGGCCGTCCACGATATCGCCGCCGCTTTCGTCGTAGAGGAGCACCGCTCCTGTGGTGCCGATGAGGGTGTGGTCCGCCCCTCCGTCTACATAATATGTATATAGTGTCTCCGATCTTGCTGTTGTCGTTTTTCCGCTCTTCGTCTCCCAGTACACGACGATTATGTCACCCCGGGTGACCTCTATCGGGGGAAGAACGACGGCGGCAGTGCCGACTTCGTCCGTCAGGATGAAGCCTGCGGTGTTGCCCTTTTTCGTCACGAGAAGCTCTATCCTGTCGGGGTTGGTCTTGTCGCCCTTCATCGAAACCTCGTTTATGAGAAGCGAGGCCTTCCTGTCGTTGATGCCGTAGAGCGTGAAGTACGCCCTTCCGGTGTTTCCCCCGTTCTTCTCGAATGTAAGGGCCAGGGTATACTTCTCTCCCATTCCGAGTTCCCTGTCGAGAGGAAGGGTGAAGTTCTCTCCGACAAGGTTTGTCTTCCTCTTTGTTCCGTCATATACGACTTCGTTTATGAGAACACGCTCGGAAAAGCGTATGAGGAAGGTGGAGTTATCTCCGAGAGAGTAGGAGAGTATCTGGGCCGGACGCCTGTCGACAGAGGAGAGGACGTTCTCCACGGCTGCGTTCTTATCTGAACAGGAGAATGATGTCAGAAGAAAAAGAATGATGATGAGTAAAAATAAATGCTTCATACTTATAAAGCACGGTAATTCGGGTTTTTGTCAAATAAAGTTGCTCCGGCCTCTCTTTTTTCCTCATCCGGAGCCGGAAAACCGCTTTGCAAGCCCGTACTGGGAGCTTTCTGCTCTTTCATCATCTTTTCATGAGCGCCGATTATTTGACAGTATGACCTTGAAAGCCCTTCATTGAATGAAGTACATTAAGGCCATGAGTATCTTAAAACCACATAAGTTAGGGGTTATTGCCGGCCCCGGCTCAGAATATTTCACCGGCAAGGTCGTGAAGCATCTCAGACGCCTTTACATCGACAGATATGAGAAACTCTCAGAGGCGCTGACGAAGAGACACGACATGAGTAAGGAAGAGCTCCTGAAAACGGTGACTCTTCTTGATGACATCGACAGCAAGAAGATTCCGACGGGCAAGCTCCCCACGGCCTTCCACTGTCCCGACTTCACCGTCAACGTGAAATACACGCGTTTCTCCAACGGTGAGGAGAAGGCCGAGATCATCGATCCTGTGAGAGGGCTCAACGTCTACGTCATCCATGACGTATCGAACAACGCCCCTATCAAGGTTGCAGGAAGCGAGGAACCTGTCCAGCTTTCCATCAACGATCATCTGATGTTCCTCTTCACGACTGTCAACGCCCTCCACAATGCAGGCGCCCAGTCGATTACGCTCGTTCTTCCCTCGTATCCATATGCCCGTCAGCACAAGAAGGCGTCGAGAGAGCCTCTGACGGCTGCAATGTTCGCACGCTTCTGCGAGGAGCTCGGAGTCGACAGGATCATCACGCTCGACATCCACTCGAGGGAGATCGAGAACGCATTCTCGACATGCGCACTCGAGAACGTCCACGGCTCTTACCAGACGCTCATCGCGCTGCGGAAGCTCATCGACTTCTCCGATCCCGATATCGTCGTGGTATCGCCGGATACAGGAGCAGTCAACAGAAACAAATTCTATGCACAGGCGCTCCACAGGCCCCTTGCAATGCTCTATAAGGAAAGAGACTATTCGATGGTCTCCACTTCGGCCAAGAATACGAATATCAAATCGGTCAACCTCCTGGGAGACGTCAAGGACAAGATCGTCCTCATGGCTGACGATATGATAGCAACAGGAGGCACCATGATAATCGCCATGAAGGAGCTCATGAACAGGGGCGCCAAGAAGGTCATCGTCATGGTCTCCCTTCCGTTCTTCAACGGAAACGCCATCGAGAACTTCGACCAGGCATACAGAGAAGGTATCTTCTACAGGATAATCGGAACGAATGCCGTCTACCAGGGCAAGGAACTCCTGGAGAAGGAATGGTTCATCCAGGCCGATGTCACGGAGCTCTTTGCACGTGTTATTTCACGCCTCCATCACGGAAGAGCCATCTCTCCGCTTCTCGATAACAGAAAGTTCATCCAGAAGCTTGTCGACATGACGCAGGCGGGGGTTCCCGGCTGTGTCGACGAGCCGTCTGTTCCGGAATAATGAAGGAGCTACACAATGCAGATGTCCAACCGTATTTCAGGTTTCCAGTGCTCCCCGATAAGGCGCCTGGTGCCGCTTGCCAGAGAGGCCGAGGAGAGGGGAGTTCATGTCATCCATCTCAATATAGGGCAGCCTGACATAAAGACGCCCCGGGAGGCTCTCGACGCCATCCGCGGCTACAGCGAGGAGATAATCGCCTACGGCCTGAGTGAAGGCGAGGTGAAGCTGAGAAAAGCTCTTCTCGAGTATTACAGGAGAATGGGCATCGATGACCTCACCATCGACGACATCATGATCACAACCGGAGGGAGCGAAGCTCTGCAGTTTGCGTTCATCACGCTCTGCGACCCCTATGACGAGGTGATCATTCCCGAGCCGTATTATACGAACGTCGCGACGTTTGCAAAGGTTGCGATGGTCGAGCTCAGGCCTGTGACATCATCCTCGTCAAACGGCTTCATTCTTCCCTCCATCGATGCATTCGAGGACAAGATAAACAAGAAGACGACGGGAATACTCCTCTGCTCACCGAACAATCCGACGGGCCACATATATACGAAGGAGGAGCTGACAGCTCTTCTGGAGCTGTGTAAGAAGCATGACATCTTCCTCGTCGTGGACGAGGTCTACAGGGAGTTCTGCTACGACGGGAAGAAGTTCACATCTGTGCTTTCATTCCCCGAATACTCCGACAGGATAGTGTGCATCGACAGCTTCTCGAAGCGCTTCTCGATGTGCGGCTCCCGTATCGGGGCTATAGTCACCAAAAACCATGAGTTCATTCTTGACTGCCTCAAGATGGCGCAGGCGAGACTGTGCCCGCCGGCAGTCGAGGAGGAGGCTGCGGCTGCGGCACTCACAGCTCCCGAAAGCTATATCAGGGCGACAGTCGAGGAATACGAGAGAAGGCGCAACACCCTTGTAAGGGCGATGCAGAAGATAGAGGGCGTGAGAGTTACGATGCCGAAGGGGGCATTCTATTTCATAGCCGATCTCCCCGTCGACGACGCGGAGAAGTTCGCCTCCTTCATGCTCACCGATTTTTCATACAACGGCAGCACTGTGATGTTCGCCCCGGCCGAGGGCTTCTACTGGACTCCCGGCTACGGCAGGTGCCAGGCACGTTTCGCATATGTGCTGAACGAAGACGAGCTGAAGACGGCTGCAGAGTGCCTCAGACTCGGTCTGAAGGCCTACAGGAAGAACGTGATGCACATCCAGTAAGGAAGACCTATCGTGTTTGATTTCTTTTCTCCGATTGAACAAATAAGAAGAATCACCTCCCAGAAGGCGGTGAGGAACATAGACGAATCATACGGCTATCTTCAAAACGATTTCTCCTCGGTTGCCAGAATTCTCTCCCAGTACAATCCCCTCGAGCTCATGAAGCTTTCCCTCTGGGATGAGAGGAAGGTAAAGGGAGAGAAGGTGAAGGACGTGGTGAAGAGAGCATCTTCATCTCTTCTTCCCGTACTTCTCCAGTCAGTTCTTTCGTCGACATACTTTACATCGGGCGGCGTGGAGAGAAATGTCAGCACACGTGACTGGGCGCGTCTCAAAAGCCTTGCGGAGGACGTCGTGAGGAGGCTGGTGCGCCTCATCGAGAACAGAACGGCGCTTTCTGCGGCAGAGGAGGGCTTCTCCGACAGTGACGCCGTAAACTACAGAAACATAATAGCGTCGTACCTTCTTACGGAAGATGTGACGGCTTTCTCGCTTTCAAAGGACTCGTCTCTGCTGCGCTCGCTCCTCGAGGAGAAGGTCGAGCTTGAGGAGAAGACGGGGGTTGATTACCTTTCCCTTTCACTCAACATTGATAATATTGCAAAGAAAGGGCTGATGGGTATCGACGACCTCTGCGCACGTGTCCAGGCATACCGCAGCGACTATGAACTGGCAGCGGCGAAGATGAAGAGCGAGACTGAGGGAAAGAGTGAGGAAGAGGCATACAGGATAATAACAGCTGCAAACGGCTGGGAGGGAAGAGCCGAAAACCTCACCGCAGAGCGTGACGGCTTTGACTCTTTCTGTCTCTCGTCTCTTTCATCCCTCGACGGCAGTGTCTGGAAGGTCTTCACGGTAAGTCCCGGCTCCCTTGATCTGGTGTCATTCATGAAGATGGGCTACTGGCCGTCCCTGCGCTTCCCGTTCGTAACATGGAAGGGAGAGGCTTACACATTCGTCGGAAAGCACATTCCGCACTTCATCGCCCTCACGTCCTCGTTCTCACGGAGAAGAGCGGCCCTTCATGACGTACTCGCGATCTTCTACCGCATCGGAGTCGATACCTATACATACGACGGCAACAGCATCGACATATCGGTACTGGAGTCATTCTACGACAGGAACCTCTTCACGGATGCGAAGGCTTACGAGGTAATCAGGAAGCTGAGAGATGACGAGTGGGCGCTCAAGCCGGGTTACGGCCACAGAAGGCTCATCGTCGACCCCGACGAGAGAGAGGATATTAGAGAGGAGAGGGGCGCTCTTGTGATCTCTTCCGCATTCATGGCAGAGGCGGCAATCGACAGGACGAAGAAGAGGGACCTCCTCAGAGCGCTTCTCGGCACTCTCGATCTTCCGGAGGAGAAAAGCGAATACAATATCGTCGACGAGGATGAACTCGACAGATCCGATTCCGTCATAGACGATGTAGCTGACGACACCGTAACAGATGAATTCGAATATGATCCGACGGACGAGGACGAAGAAGCGAAGAGGCTCGACGAAAGGGACGAGAGTGTCGAACTTGTCGAATACGAGAGGAAAAACAGTGTAGATATTTCCGATGTGGAGAAGAAGTATGCCCTCACCGATGAAATCATCAGAAAGGACGAAGAAATCGAGAAAGAGGAGGAGGCGTACGAATCCGAACTCGACGACGACATCTTTGATGATACCGAGGAAGAGGAAAGACTCGACGAAATCGGCGAGAAGGAAGTTAGCGAGTACTACGAGGATATAGAGGAAGAACCACCGAAGGAAGAAGTAAGCACGGGCGACGTGACAGAGGCCGACGATGAAGATGAAGGCCAGCTCGATTTCTTCTCACTCCTTGACGAAGACGAGGAGAAGGCATTCGATGACGAACTCGAGAAGGAAGACGAAGACGAGTTCAGAGCCGATGAAGAAAAGGCTGAAGAGCTCGAAGTCGGAGAGCCGACACTCGAGGATGAGATAGCCGATAAAATCGAGGAAGAGATCTCTGACGAGAACAGAGAAACGCCGGACACAGGTGATGGGAGCGCCTATGCCCTGTTCCCCGAAGATGAAGATAAGCCGGAAGACGGAGAAGAATCCGGATCTTCTGACAGTTTTGAAAATGATATATCTGAAGCCTCCGGTTATTCAGAAGAATTCGAAACAGAAACGGAAGAGGAAGACGAAGAGGAGGATTTCTCACCGTCCGTCTCCGAGTACGACGGAACATCCCTCATTGATGACGACACCGAAGTAGGAGATTCCCTCGATGAGGCAGATGCCGAGATAGCTCTCTCTGACGAGGAAGAGGAAATCGAGACATCGGATGACGATTATTCCCCCGATGAGGAAGACAGTGCTTCAGACGAAAGAGATGAAGAGGAAGATGTGAGCGTGGAAGTTCCCGCTTCTGACGAAGAAGAGATCGGGATATCTGATGAGGATGGCGTGGATGAAACGCCGGAAGAGGAGAAAACTCTTGATGTCAGTGCATGGATGAATGACTTCCTCGGCCTTAATGATATAAAGGCAGACGACGACGAAGACTCCGGTGACAGAGAAGATCTTGAAGCAGATGAAGAAATCGACGTCGAGGATGAAGACGAAACAGAAAGAGAATCTGACGAAGTAAATGACGCCGATGAATCTGATGATGAAGAGGAAAGCGGTGTTGAAGAAGAATCTGAAGTAGAAGACACAAATGTGGAAGATGAACCTGAGGCTGAAGAACCCGGAGCTGAGGATGATTCAGTGACGGAAGAAGAAGTCGACGTTGAAGACGAAACAGAAGACTTCGATACAGCAACAGATTCCGACAGCGAAGAAGAAATCGATGTTGAAGACGAAACAGAAGACTTCAAAGCAGTAACAGAGTCAGATGATGAAGCTGAATCAGTAGAAGACAATGACATTGAGGATGATTCAGTGACGGAAGAAGTCGACGTCGAAGATGAAACAGAAGACTTCGAAGCAGCAACCGATTCAGACAGCGAAGAAGAAATCGATGTTGAAGACGAAACAGAAGACTTCGAAGCAGCAACCGATTCAGATATTGAAGCTGAATCAGTAGAAGACAATGACATTGAGGATGACTCAGAGACAGAAGAAGTCGACGTCGAAGATGAAGACGAAACAGATTCTGAAACAATGACAGATTCCGACAGCGAAGAAGAAATCGACGTCGAAGACGAAACAGAAGACTTCAAAGCAGCAACCGATTCAGATATTGAAGCTGAATCAGTAGAAGACAATGACATTGAGGATGACTCAGAGACGGAAGAAGTCAAAGCCGAAGATAATCTCGGGACAGAAGAAGATGCTGAAGCAGTGACAGGTGATTCCGGAATAGAAGAATCTGCCGTGGAAGAAAACAACGTTGATGATGAGTCCTGTGACGACGGAGAAGCTTCTGCCGGAGAAGATTCAGATCCTGAAGAGAAAACTGAGGAAGAGGAGAAGCCTCTTGACGTCAATTCATGGATGAGTGATTTCCTCGGCCTCAACGATGTCGCAGAGAAAGAGGACGAAACATCCTCCGATGAGGCCAATCTCAATGATGACGGCTTCGTTCTTCCCCGCATGGGTATGATCGAGGAAGAAGAGAAGGAGGTCGTCGAAGAGAAAGCTGAACCTGTGAAAGAAGAAGAGGCTGAAGAAAAGTTGGAGGAGAATGCCTTCTCGGTCACTCTTGATGACGAAGCTGTTCCGACACCCGTCGATGATATCAAGCTCGTCAATCCCGATGTTTTCTCCACAACTACGGACAGAGGAAGTACGTCTGTGGGTGTCGAAGAGGGCGAGATACCGGAGAGCCAGAGTCAGGGAACGCCGGAGGAAGAAGAAGTGCAGGAGAAACAGGTTCTTTCGATGGAGGAACTTGATGGTGCCGACGACCCCATCCCCCTTATGACTGCTGTGGAAACACCGGAAGACGATGTCATCCAGTTCAGCGGAATCGTTTCAGATATATACAAGAAGCTTCTGGGATCCGGAGGTGTCTTCAGATCATTTGTGAAGGGCGCCGACAGCGAAACACTCGAAGAGCTTGAGAATATAATCCAGAGCTGCTGGAACAGAATGCAGAGCGAGCAGAAGGATAAGCTTTTCAATGTTCCAGATTTCTCGTTCTCGATACTTCTTTCCCACGATTCGAAGCGTGACGACCTGAGGATGGCGGAACTTCTCAACAACGTAGGAGGAGTAATGTACTCCAGAGGAAAAGAGGAGTGGACGGCCGTCATATTGTATATAAACAGTTCGTACAACCTTGAGACGGCTATGGAGAAGACGCTCACGAAGGAGAGTTTCTCTCCCTCCGACTGGAAACGTGTTACATATATCGGCGAACAGATGAGAAAGAGGTAAGAGGAGTGGACAGGATAGAGATGGAGAGAAGGCTTACGGCCGCTCTCTCCGTTGCAGAGGACGCAAAAAAGTTCCTGCTTGAGCATGAGAAGATGCGCTTCAGCGTCGAGACGAAGGCGGAGAACGACTATGTCACCGCAGCCGACAAGACTGTGGAGAAGCTCATCTGTGACGGCCTCAAAGCCCGCTTTGAAGCGGACGGCTGGTACGGTGAGGAGAGCGGAATGAGCGGGGACGCCGTGAGACGCTGGATAGTCGACCCTATAGACGGAACTGTTGACTTCATGTGGTCGTTTCCTCTCTATACCATCTCGATTGCATACGAAGACGAGGAAGGCATTGCACTCGGGGTCGTCTCTCTTCCGCGGCAGGGAGAGACCTTTTACGCCATCAGGGGAGAAGGAGCCTACCTTAACGGAAGAAGGCTTTCCATCAGAAAGGATACGGAGACTGAGAAGGGACTGGCCATTCTCGTTCCTCCCCACCGCAGGCATGAATATCTGGATGAGTACCTGGTGAAGATGAGGCGTTTCTACGACCACTTTTCAGATATGAGAAGTCTCGGAAGTGCAGCCGCTTCCATCTGCTATGTCGCAGCGGAGCGCTGCAGTATATACTACGAGGAATATCTTCATATTTATGATATTGCGGCGGCCGGGCTTGTGCTCAGAGAGGCCGGAGGAAAGATGAGTCTCAAAGAAGAGGCGGGGGGATACATCTCCGTCCTTGCTTCCTTTGACTCTGTACATGAACTCGGATTGGAGCTTATAGATGGTAAAGGCAGTTTTGTTTGATTTCGACGGTACAATAGCCGACAGTTCGGAAGGCATCATGGCATGTGCCCTCCGCACGGTTGAAAGCATAGGCTACGACACATCATCCTACACAAAGGAATACCTCAAGAGGTTCATCGGTCCGCCCCTCCGTGACTGCTTCCGCATTACGTTCAACGTCCCCGAGGAGAAAATAGAGGAGTGTGTCGCCACATACCGCACCTTCTACAACGAGAAGGGTATGTTCATGATGCATGCATATCCGGGGATGAAGGAGCTTCTCTATGCCCTCAGAGCAATGGGAATAAAGACGGCGGTTGCAACCAACAAGATGGAGGAGCTTGCCGTCAGATGCATACACTACCTTGGTCTGGATGACGCTTTCGATGTCATAAAGGGGCCGGTGGTTGACGGCGGAATCAGTAAAGCCCAGGTTATAAGAGAGGCACTGAGGGCCCTCGGGGTCGAAAAGGAAGAAGCCCTGATGGTCGGCGATACGGCAAACGATGAAATCGGAGCTTCTTCGGCAGGCGTTGCGTTCTCTGCAGTGAAGTGGGGCTTCGGCTTCTCGAGCTCGAATCCGGGGAATCTGGAGCTCATTGAAGAGCCCTCCGAAATACTGAAAATCGTTATTGAAAGGAATAAGAAGGAGAAAAATATGATTGAGAAGGTTGATACCCCGCTCGGACCGAAGGCAGTAGGTCCCTATTCACAGGCCGTGAAGGCTAACGGCTTCATGTTCGTTTCAGGCGTCCTCGCACTTGATCCCGAGACAGGCTCTCTCGTTGGAGAGAGTGCCGCAGAGCAGGCAGAGCAGATTTTCAGGAATGCCGATGCTATCATCAGGGCAGGAGGCGCAAGACTCGAGAATACAGTCAAGGCCGTCGTGTACCTTGCGGACATTGCAGATTTCGCTCAGGTGAATGAGGTCTATGCTACAGCGTTCAGTCACGCTGAGGTTCTTCCCGCACGCTGTGCATTCGAGGTGGCGAAGCTCCCGAAGAACGGAAAAGTTGAAATCGAGTTCACAGTGGCACTGTGACGAGAGCAGGCTCCGGCCTGCTCTTCTTAAAAATTGTTGTTTTTTGTTGCAGATTCGAAAAACCGGATGGTATTATAGGACTATCAGACCATCTGGAGCCGACAGTAAGCGTCAGTTTCAAAGGGAGACACAATGCAGAATAACAGTGCAATCAAACTTGAAGGTATCACCAAGAGATTCGGCAGCGTTGTTGCCAACGACGGGATCAGCCTCGAGATAAAGAGAGGAGAAATCCTCTCCCTCCTGGGAGAGAACGGAAGCGGTAAGACGACTCTGATGAACATGCTCTCCGGTATCTACCAGCCAGACGAGGGACAGATCTACGCCGACGGCAGACCTGTCTCGATACGCTCTCCAAAGGATGCCTTCGACCTCAATATCGGAATGATCCACCAGCACTATCACCTCGTGGATGTATTCACGGCGGCGCAGAACATCATCCTCGGCCTCGATGAAGATATGGATATCAAGTCGACGAACACGAAGGTCAAGGAGATATGTGACCGTTACGGTTTCGATATCGACCCGGCGATGAAGGTCTACGACATGTCGGTTTCACAGAAGCAGACAGTCGAAATCGTAAAGGTTCTCTACCGTGGAGCCGAGATTCTCATTCTCGACGAGCCTACTGCAGTTTTAACACCGCAGGAGACTGACAAGCTTTTTGCAGTACTTCGTAATATGAAGGACGACGGAAAGGCAATCGTCATCATCACCCACAAGCTTGCAGAGGTCATGGCCATCTCCGATAAGGTCGCCGTTCTCAGAAAGGGCAGGTACATCGGCACCGTCCCGACAAGCGAAACAAGCCCCCAGGGACTGACGGACATGATGGTCGGGCACGCAGTCGTGCTGAATATCGACAGACCCAGGTACCCCGATCCCGTGAAGAGGCTTATCGTGAAGGGCATATCGTGTAAGGACAACGAAGGAATCGAGAAACTCAAGAAGGTCTCGTTCGAGGCATATACGGGTGAAATCCTCGGTGTTGCAGGTGTTGCAGGATCGGGTCAGAAGGAACTTCTGGAGTGTCTTACGGGACTCTATCCGATGACGGAAGGGTCGATTGAATATATCGAGCCGTCTGACGGCTCGGTGAAGGAACTCGTCGGACTTCCTCCGAAGAAAATCCGCGAAATCGGTGTCGGCATGGCGTTCGTCCCCGAGGACAGACTGGGTATGGGACTGGTTGGAAGCATGGGTATGACGAACAACATGATGCTCCGCACATGGCGTACCGGCAAATCGATCTTCTTCAACAAGAAGGCTCCCCAGGCGACGGCAGACAAGATCTGGCAGGACCTGGAAGTAGTGACACCGTCCACCGAATTCCCTGTAAGGAGAATGAGCGGCGGTAATATCCAGAAGGTCCTTGTCGGACGTGAAATTGCATCGGAGCCGAACGTCCTTTTAACTGCGTATGCTGTCCGCGGTCTTGATATCAACACATCATATACAATCTACAACCTCCTTACGGAGCAGAAGATGAAGGGCGTCGCCGTCGTATATGTCGGCGAGGAACTCGACGTTCTTCTGGAGCTCTGCGACAGGATTCTCGTCCTCTGCGGAGGGGAAGTCAGCGGCGTCGTCGATGCACGTACGACCACGAAGGAAGAAATCGGTCTTATGATGACAAGTGTAAACTATAGAAAGGAGGCAGAATAATGGAAGCCAAGAAAGCACCTTTCGTCCGTCTCGCCAAGAGGGAAAGCATGGATCCGAAAAAGGCCTGGCTCATCAGAGTCGGTTCCATTGTCGTTGCTCTCATTCTCGGTATGATTCCGATCCTCCTGGCAGGTAAGAATCCGTTCCAGTCCTACGGTATCATGATATCCGGCGCCCTCAGCAAGCCCGGCTACATCCGTCAGACAGTCAAGAAGGCCATCCCTCTCCTGGGGTGTGCACTTGCCATCGCCCCCTGTTTCAAGATGAAGTTCTGGAATATCGGAGCAGAGGGCCAGATTACGATGGGTGCGATATTCGCATCCTTCTGTGCAATCAACTTCTCCTCCCATATCCAGTCGAGATTCCTCATGCTTTTCATCATGATGGTTGCCGGTGCAGTAGGCGGGGCCGTATGGGCGTTCATCCCCGGTTTCTTCAAGGCAAAGTACAATACCAATGAAACGCTGTTCACCCTTATGATGAACTATATAGCCATAGGTATTGTAAAGTGGCTTCAGGGCGGTCCGTGGGAAGGCAGAAAGGGAACTCAGATCATCCCGATGTTCTCCGAGAATGCAAGACTGCCGAATGTCTTCGGTATCTACTGCGGCTGGATCATCGTGCTGCTTCTTGTCGTCCTTGTGCATATCTACATGAACTACACCAAGCACGGCTATGAAGTTGCCGTCATCGGTGACTCCCTCAACACCGCACGCTATGCAGGCATGGATGTCGGCTGGGTCATGATGAGAACCATGCTCTTCTCCGGTGCAATCTCGGGTCTTGTGGGCTGGATGCTCGTCTGCGGTGCAAACGGCACGCTCAACCACGATGTCGCCGGCGGCGTCGGGTTCACGTCCATCACCGTTGCATGGCTGAGCCAGCTGAATTCATTTGCAATGATCATCATCGCATCGATTCTTGCAATCATCGAAAAGGGTTCTTCGACTCTGCAGACACAGCTCAAGGTCCCGGCATCCGTTGCTCAGATCGTTTCAGGAACTCTGCTCTTCTGTATGCTCGGATGTGAATTCTTCATCAATTACAGGCTTATCTTCAGAAACAGCGGGAACAAGGAGGCTCAGGCATGAACGCAGTAATACTTCTTTTCGCAGCTGCCGGTGCATACGGTACGGCTCTCATGTTCGGTACTCTGGGGGAAATCCTGACAGAGAAGTCGGGTAACCTCAATCTCGGCGTCGAAGGCATCATGTACATGGGCGGTATCTTCGGTCTCATCGCTCCGAACGTCTATGAGGCCGTAGTGGGAGAGGGCAACGCCAATGCCTTTGTCGCGATTCTTCTCGCGCTTCTCTCCGCCTTCGCTGTAGGTGCAATCGCAGGAGCACTCTTTTCGTTCATAACTGTAACGCTCAGGGCGAACCAGAACGTCACCGGTCTTGCAATGACGACATTCGGAACCGGGGTTGCAAAGTTTGCAGGTGAGCTCAGAAGAGCCCAGGTCGGCGGCTATGTCACGCTTTCGAACGATCTCAAGTTCGCATTCGACAACCACTTCATGCCGGACTTTTTAAAGAAAATCCCTGTAATCGGACCGATTCTCTTCGACCAGTCGGAATTTTTCTATATGGCGATAATACTGGCAGTCGCAATGCACTTCTTCCTGACAAGATCCAAGACAGGGCTCTACCTCAGGTCCGTCGGAGAATCCCCCGTCACTGCCGACGCGGCAGGTATAAACATAACGAAGTACAAGTACCTTGCTTCGATGATCGGCGGCGGCATTTCGGCTGTCGGCGGTATGGTCTACACGATGACGACAGCAGGATGTGTCTGGATCGAGGCATCGCTGAGCGGAACGGGGTGGCTTGCAGTCGCAATCGTCATCTTCTGTACATGGAGACCTTTAAAGGCTACATGGTGTTCCATCCTCTTCGGTGCTCTCATGTTCATGTATCTGAGAATCATCGTTCCGTTCTTCCCGCAGGAGCTTTACAAGATTCTCCCGTATGTGGTAACTGTAATCGTACTGATTATCGCAAGTATGAAGAACATCCGCGACAAGCAGCCGCCAGCAAGTCTCGGCGTCAACTACTTCAGAGAAGAACGTTAAACACTATATTTACATATTTGTCAATTTAGGATATTCTATTTTTAGGATATCCTAATTTTTTATATGACATTTTTAGTTTTAATGCGTAATTCGGAAAGTTTTTGAAAATAATCCTTTACAGCTCGGAAATGCCATAATAACATAGTTAATGTAGGTGTTACGAAAAATGCCTCATAGGAGAATATTATTATGAAAAAAACTTTGACAATCGCTATTGCTCTCCTGATGTGTCTCTCTCTCTTCGCTCAGGGCGGAAGTGAAGCAGCAACATCGACAGGACCGAAGGCAACAAAGATCGGTTTCGTCGTCATCAACGATGAATCCGACCAGGGATACACATGGAACTTCATGAACGGCATGGACAATGCTATCGAGAAGCTCACGGCAGAAGGCTACAACGTCGAACTCCTTGTCAAGAGAAACACAAGTGAATCCGCCATCTGTAAGGACAACAACGAAGAGCTCGCAGCAGAAGGCTGTGAAATCATCTTCAACAACAGCTACGGATTCGAACCCTACATGCTTGAAGCTGCAAGAGACTATCCCGACACAATCTTCGTCGGTATGACAAACTGCGGTTCCCAGCAGGACGGCAATCCCAACACATACAATGCATTCGCAGCTATCTATGAAGGCAGATACCTCGCTGGTATCGCAGCAGGTATGAAGCTTCAGCAGCTCATCGACGAAGGCACAATCACAGCTGACCAGGCTGTCATCGGTTATGTCGGTGCTTATTCATTTGCTGAAGTCATCTCCGGTATGTCCGGCTACTATCTCGGCGCAAAGAGCGTATGTCCGAGCGTTACAATGATCGTTCAGTTCGTCGGCACATGGGGCGATGCTACTCTCGAAGAAGCAGCTGCCAACTCCCTCATCGATCAAGGCGCAGTCATGATCAGCCAGCACTCAGATACAACTTCTCCGGCTCTCGCAGCTCAGAAGAAGGGCGTCTACCACACCGGTTACAACACAGACATGACTAAGGTTGCTCCTCAGGCATCCCTCCTTTCATGCAGAATCGACTGGACAAGATACTTCTACACATTCATCAAGAATTACATCGACGGCGTAGAGAACTCCTCCGACTGGACAGGTACAGTTGCTGACGGCGACGTTGTCATCACAGAACTCAACGAAGCTATCGCAGCACCCGGAACAAAGGAAGCTCTCGAGAAGGCTGAGAAGGCATTTGCTGACGGAACTCTCCATGTATTCGATACATCTACATTCACAGTCAACGGCGGCCAGGTTCTTACTCACGCATTCGCAATCGACTCTGACGGCGACTTCACAGCTGACAAGGACGAGGCAGTATGGGACGGTGTATTCCACGAATCATATCCTGCATTCCAGTCTGCTCCTTACCTCACAGCAGTCATCGACGGAATCACATGGCTCAACGCAGCTTATTAATCTGAGCGCAAAGCCAAATACAAGCGGCGGGAAACCGCCGCTTTAACTATGCCCGGGTCCTCTGTTATGGTCAGGAAAAGATACAGAATCTACAGATATCTTATTGCTTCTTTCATCATTCTCTTCATAGCAGGAGCTGTAGTGAGTGCACTCCTTCTCAACAGGAATGAGGAAGGAGAGAAGTGTTTTGTCGATATCGTTCTTGAGGACGGCGAGAGTCTCTCCGGTCTCTCATCCTACAGACTGACGTTTTCCTCCGGGAGCGGTCAGACGATCTCCTTCACACTCAGCGCATCTCTTACAGCAACGATGCGTGAGCTTGATGAGGAAGGAGAATGGATAATTGAAGCTGAGGCTCTGAACTCTTCCGGCACCGTTATCGGAAGAGGTGTATCGGAGGCATTTCTTTCTTACGGTGAGAGTGCTTCAGTCAATATACTTCTGGAGAAGGTATCTCTCGAAAGCGGATCTCTTACTCTCGATATAGAGGGAGAAGGCTCTTATGTAGTCCGTATATACAACGGAAATCTCGAGGAGAGCATAGACGAAGTGAAGGTCGAGGGGCCGGGGAAAGGCAGTATCGCACTGGAAGAAGGCGTCTACACCTTCATGATCCTCTCGTCTTACAACAACAGTACAGTCCTTGCCTCTGAAAAGTTCGAAATCAGAAACGGGGAGAAAATCTCCTTCTCATATATTACCGCTGATGACAGGTCACTCATTCTCACCGATGCCTCCGCCTCTGCAGACGGACTGGATATTCTGCTCTCCGAGCCTGTCGTCCGCACAGGGGACAGCCTTACCCTTACTGCAGAGGGAGGAGACGAAAGGAGCAGCTATGAGTGGTACGTCGACGGAGTTAAAAGCTCTTTCTCATCACGGTCCGTCGTGCTCGACGGTCTTACCGATACGGGAGAGAAGAAAATACTCGTCATAGAGAGGGCTTCTTCCTCAGGCCTCGTACGCACGGCGTCAAGAAATATAAAGGTGCACGAAAAGGATTATGTGACGAAAGTCGGCTTCGTTGTCATCAATGATGAGGCTGACCAGGGCTATACGATGAACTTCCTCGACTCCATGGACAAGGCCGTATCTCTTCTTGAGGATGACGGCTACAGGGTGGAGATCGTGGCGAAGAAGGGCGTCACGGAATCAGACAGCGCCAGGGAGGCCAATGACGAGCTCGCATCCGACGGCTGTGAAATCATATTCAACAACAGCTACGGCTTCGAACCCTATATGCTCTCCGTCGCCGATGCTCATCCCGATACGCTCTTTGTATCGATAACGAATTCGGAGGGGCAGAGCGACAGGAGGGATAACACATACAATGCCTTTGCTGCTATCTACGATGGAAGGTATCTGACGGGAGTAGCGGCGGGTATGAAGCTCAACGAGCTCATCCGGGAAGGCCGTATAAAGGAGGACGAGGCCGTAGTGGGGTATGTCGCGACATACGCACTGGGGGAGGTCGTGTCGGGAATGACGGCATACTACCTCGGAGTCAGAAGCGTATGTCCGGAGGCGACGATGCTAGTCTTCTTCGTCGATGCCTGGAGTGATATGACGCTCGAGGAGGCTGCAGCGAACTCCCTCATCGACAGCGGCGCCGTCATAATCAGCCAGCATAGTGATACCACAGCACCGGCTCTTACCGCTCAGAAGAAGGGTGTCTTCCACACGGGATACAATGCCGACATGACAGCGGTTGCTCCTCTTTCATCCATCATCTCATGCAGAATCGACTGGACGGGGTATTTCTATACATTCATCAGAAACTATCTCGACGGAGTGGAGAACCCCTCCGACTGGACGGGAACGCTTGAGAACGGGGATGTCGTCTTAACTCCCCTCAACGAGAGCATTGCCGCTCCCGGCACCAGGGAGGCTCTGGAAAAGGTGAAAGAAGCCCTCGTCAACGGCACTCTCCACGTCTTCGATACCTCATCTTTCACTGTCAACGGCGAAGTTCTCACCCACATGTACGCACTCGATACCGACGGCGACTACGTTCCTGACAGCGGAGAGACCGTATGGGACGGCGTCTTCCATGAGTCATATCCGGAGTATCAGAGTTCGCCGTACTTCAGAGAGGTCATCGACGGCATAACGTGGCTCAACAATCCTGTCAAATAAGAAGGAATTTCTTCAAATTTTGTTGCTTCTGTGAAGGATAATGATAGAGTCGTTGTCATTTTACAGCGTGCTGTTGTCTTCTCCTCATACGGGGGTTATATTACGCTCAGAGAGGTAAAAGAAATGAAAAAATCCGTTTTGAAAATCTGTTCACTGGTATTTGCACTCCTCTGCCTTGCCGGTCTTGCAGCAATACTCTGCACTTCAGTGACCCTGCCGTACACCGAGACATACCGTGTATGGGGAACAACATATACACAGCACTATTCAGGCTGTTTCAATGCTTCTTATCTTGATGCGGTGATCCTCACCGCAATGGGTACTTTCTGGGGCTTCGTGCTCTTCTTCTCTCTTCCCTGCGGAAAGTGCAGGAAGACAGAGGGCGGGGAAAAGCCGGAAGTCAAGAACTGCGGCTGCGGCTGTGACGGTTCCCCGGAGTCTCAGAACAGCTGAGGCATATTATTCTGTCTCTTGAGTCTCCTCCTGCAGAGGAGGCTCTTTATTTTATGACCCTGAGTACAAAGCCCTTGAGGTACTGGCTCTCCGGGAAAGATATCCTCACAGGATGGTCTGATCCGGCACTCAGCGTCTCCAGTATCTGGATCTCGCAACCGGCATCGGCAGCCGCCCAGCTCAGGAGCAGAAGGAAATTCTCCCTTGTGAGAGCTCCCGAGCATGAGAATGTGATAATGATCCCTTCACTCTTTATCTTCGTCATTGCAACTCTGTTGAGGTCCTTGTATGCCTTTATTGCATTCTCGAGTCTGCTCTTTGTCTGTGCAAGCTTCGGCGGATCCAGGATGATGACATCGTACTTATTCTCTTCGACGGAGCGCAGATGATTGAAGCAGTCTGCCGTCAGAGTCGTGACTCTGTCACGGCTTCCCGGAGGAAGAACCCCTTTGTTCTCATTGAGATGTATCTGGTAGAGAAGATGCCTCAGGGCGCTTTCGCTGCTGTCCACAGCGTCAACGGAGATGGCACCCGAGCGGAGGGCATGGAGGGTGAAAGCCCCCGTGAACGGACAGACGTCGAGCACCCTCTTTCCCGCTGTGTACTTTTCGGCAATCTTCCTGTTTTCCCTCTGGTCACAGTAGAATCCCGATTTCTGTCCTTTCCCCGGTGATATTTCGTACCATATTCCGCTTTCCATGAAGAGTGTGTTGTCTCGTGGAATCTCACTCTCCTTCGTCTCTTTTCCCCCGATGAAGTAGCGTGTGCTTTCTCCCAGTCCCTCGCCCGGAGCATAGAAGGGATCCGATGTCACCTGGATACGGGACGGCTTGAGCGTCTCTTCGAGAGTGGAGATTATGAGAGGAAGGAAATTGAATGCAAAGCGCGATGAGATGATTGCTCTTATCTCACGGCCGTAGCAGTCGGCGGCAAGACCGGGGATGAAATCGGCCTCTCCGTGGATAAGACGGAAGCAGTTCGTGTCGGGAAGTGTGAAAAAGCTCCTGCGCCGTCGGATTGCACCGGTTACAAGACCCCTGACGAAGTCGTCTCCTACACTTTCCTCCCTCTCCCATGTGAGAAGATGGAGAACAATGTGCGACTTCTCGTCGTACCATCCCTTTGCTATGAAGCGGCCCGAGGAGGTATAGACTTCGGCCCAGTCAGCCTGCCGGAATACCGGCTCGATACTCTCGACAGCCCCTGTGAAGACCCACGGATGGTGCTTCTCAAGCTGTTTTTCCTTTCCTTCTCTGATTACTACTCTGTACATGGCCGCTCCTTATATGGATATGTTCCTTTCATAAGATTATACTTTTCTACATGAAAAAGAAACTTGTTGTCTTTGATCTTGATGGAACTCTTCTCAACACCCTCCCCGATATAATGAGGGCGATCAATTATGCACTTTCCGCATACGACATCCCGCCTGTCACTCTCGAGGAGACAAGAAAGTATGTCGGAAGAGGGCTCCGTAATGCCCTTATAAGTGCGGTAAACAGGAGCGGAGCACTCATCGAGGACAATGATTTCTCTCTTATGAACGAACTTCTTGTCTCGTCATACCTGAGGCATCCTTCGGAGAATACGGTGCCGTATGACGGAATACCGGAGCTTCTTCAAACTCTCCAGGAGAAAGGAATCGGAGTTGCCATAGCGTCGAACAAGAAGGACGAAATAGTACAGAAGATAGTGAAGAACGTTCTCCCGTCCGTTCATTTCGACTTTGTCTTCGGACAGTGCGGGGCTTATCCATTAAAGCCCGACCCGGAGGGCATATTAACTGAAACGGGAAGGCTGGGGCTGACGAAGGACGATATAATCTACGTCGGCGACAGCGAGGTCGACTACGAAACTGCACGCAACATCGGCTGTACTTTCTTCATCGTCAACTACGGCTTCCGCACTAGAGAAGATCTCGGGGAACGGGGAATCGGGAATACTCTCGACAATCCCTCGATTCTCAAAGAGAAACTTCTCGAAGAATGCCTCTGACGGTATCCTGCCGTTTTCATTCCGGAAAAATGACAACTCCACATTGAAAAGAAGTTTTTCTTCCTGAAACGACGATTTCTTTGACAATTTTCCGTTTTTTCACGCTTTATATATATGAGCGTAAGATTTCACGGAAATAAAATATCCGCCGCAAGCGTAAATTACAGTGATACCCAGCCGATAAAGGCAGCCTGTCAGGATCTCCCGGATCCGGAGGCTGCATCAGCGGCGTACCTTGCAACTGCTGCCGACGCCGGAACGGACACAACGGCAGCGGAGAAGAATACAGGACATGACGGCATTACTATAAGAGACGCTGCAGACAGAGCAAAGGCTCTCGTATATGCCGGGAAGAACGCAGAATCGACGACCTTCCTTCACGAACTTCATCACGCCATCATGCTCATGGGCG
>CAVFZO010000001.1:23137-68528 GCA_963626925.1 Clostridium sp. AM49-4BH | reverse complement strand
TTCCTTTTTTGATTCATCCGCTATATATGCGAGAGCTTCGCTCAGTGTTGTGAAAACAGGGTAATGGGTTTTATCCTGGCCTGCTATGGCATGCGAGAGGGCGATGAGATTACTCTTCTCGTCACCTTCCTGGGCGGAGAAGAATATTGCCCTCTTTCCTTTTATGAACTCCTGCACAAGGCGTGTTTTTCCGACTCTTCTTCTTCCATAGAGTATTGACAATGAGCTTTCATCCCTCCTGTAGAGGTCCTCAAAAGACGCCAGCTCCTTTTCCCGTCCTATAAACATCCTGCTGCTCCTTACGGCTGTCAAAAAACTTTCCAATGATAAACTTTCTGCAGATAAACTTTCTATACGATAAGTTTATTATATCCGAACAAGAGCTTTTGTCCACAGATTTCTTTTCCATGCGTAATACATCTGTGAGGTTGCCGTCTCTGCCGTACTATCTCTTCGTGTTGAGCGTGAGGGCTGTCTTCCTTGCAGCTTCGACGAGCGTCTGGCGGTCGATTCCGTTCATTCCCTTTCTCTCCGCAAGGGTCCTCGCTTCATTGATCACCGCTTCGATGGCCGCCGAACTGAGGCCTCCGAATAATGATACGAGCCCGGCTTCACTAAGACCGTCCGTGAGGGGCGTGTCTTTCAGATAAAGCTTTACAAGTTCCGCTCTCGTCTTCTCGTCGGGATTTGGAACTGTGAACTTGAGGTCGAAGCGTCCGGGTCTTATGAGGGCTGGATCCAGCGACTCGAATGAGTTCGTCGCTGCGATGACAAGAATTCTCGACTGGGGCTGGAAGCCGTCCATCTCGTTGAGGAGCGTCGTCAGAATACGGTTGTTCTCCTTGTCGATTCCGCTTCCGGCATAGTTACGCTTCTCACCGATAGAGTCGAATTCATCGATGAAGATGATGCACGGCTTCATGCGTCTTGCCTTGGCGAAGAGCATTTTCACCTTGAAGGCTCCGAGGCCCATGACAGCGCCCTGGAAGTCGGCACCTTTCGTTGCAATGAACCTGACCCCGCATTCCTGGGCAAGCGCACGGGCAAAGAGCGTCTTTCCGTTTCCGGGAGGCCCCTCGAGGATGATGCCCTTGACGGGTCGTGTAGTCTTTGTACCTCCTTCGAGAGTCTTCACGGCGGAGAGTATCTCCTCCTTCTCCTCATACATTCCCGCTATATCTGAAAAACGCACTCCGGTGTGTCTCACGACACGGAACGTCTTCGTCGAATAGCCTATGAGCTTATATATGCCGAAGGCTATCAGTGCGAAGAACACTATGTTTATAAGGGTGTTGAGAAGGCTATCGAGTGTGTCCTCCCTCTCATCCTTCACGCTTATACCCTCGAGGAGGAGCTCCTCCTTGAGTGTCGGAGTCGACGGATTGTCCGTCGAATATGTTACATTCGAGTCTATGGTCTTATATGTGATTTTGTCACTTCTGATAGTGACGGATGTTACACCGCCGTTCTCCCTTTCAGAAACGAATGTAGTGTACGGCACTGTCGTACGACTTCCTGTGGTGTATGCAATGTACCCGAGAGAGAGAAGTGCCAGGACGAGTATGATGAGAAGAGTTTTCTTGCGCATATGGTAAAGATAACCCAAAAGAGGAGAATCGTCTTCTCAAAACATCCTCTCTCCGATTTTCTTCGACAGGATATCGAGAATATGTTTACAATCGGAGAGGAGGAAAGTTATGTCGCTCGATATAGAAAAGCTTATAAATGAAATGACACTGGAGGAGAAGGCCGGCCTTCTCTCGGGAAAGGACAACTGGAGAACGAAGAGTGTGGAGAGGCTCGGACTTGAGAGCGTGATGGTCGCAGACGGCCCCAGCGGCCTCAGGATAGAGGATCCCTCATACCCGGGCTCAAGCATCGAAGCCGTCTCATACCCCTCGGGATCTGCTCTTGCATCGACGTTCAACACCACGCTCGCCCACCGGCTAGGCTGTGCACTCGGAGAGGAAGCTGGAGAAGCGGGGCTCCACACGCTTCTCGGGCCTGCGGTGAATATAAAGAGGACACCGCTCTGCGGCCGTAACTTCGAATACCTTTCCGAAGACCCTCTCCTCGCGGGTGCGATCAGTGCCTCGTATGTCAAAGGCGTACAGGAGAAGGGCGTCGGGGTATCTGTAAAGCATTTTGCCGCCAACAACCAGGAATACATGAGAATGAGTACGAGTGTGAATGTCTCCGAGAGAGCTCTCAGGGAGATCTATCTGCCTGCTTTCGAGATGACCGTGAAGGAGGCGCATCCCTGGACCATCATGTGCTCGTACAACAGAATCAACGGAACATATTCATGCCAGAACAGGTGGCTTCTCGACACAGTTCTCAGGTCTGAGTGGGGATTCGACGGCATAGTCATGACGGACTGGGGCGCAATGTGTGACCGCACCCTCTCCCTCATTGCTGGAACGGAGCTTGAAATGCCATCATCGCGGGGAATAAGGGACCGTGAAATCGTGACGGCAGTAAAGGAGGGACGCCTAGGTATGGAAGTCCTCGACGAAGCCGTGAGGAGACTCCTTGTCTGGATAGACCGCAATAATGCAGTGAAGTCCGATACCCCCTTCGATATGGAGAAGGGCCATGCCCTTGCACTCGATATCGCAGCGGAAGGGGCGGTGCTTCTCAAGAATGAGGGAGGCCTTCTGCCGCTTGAAAAGGGAGAGGAGACAGTCGTTATCGGGACATTTGCTCTTCATCCGCGCTTCCAGGGGGGAGGCTCGAGCAGGGTCAACCCCTACAGGGTTTCCAATCCTCTCGAGGAGATGAGAAAATACTCAGCCGTGTCATACTATGACGGATGGAAGACAGACGGAAACGGGAGAGACGAAGAGCGGGAGAGAGAGGCCCTCGACGCAATAAGAGGAAAGAAGAGGGTTCTCATATTTGCCGGCCTTACCGACGAGATGGAGAGCGAAGGCTTCGACAGACATTCGATGAAGCTTCCTTTCTGTCAGACCGACCTTATTGAAAAGGCACTCGGGATAAACCCCGACTGCATTATCGTACTATTCAACGGAAGCGCCGTCGAAATGCCTTTTGCCGCATCGGCTAAGGCGATACTTGAGATGAACCTCCCCGGAGAAGCCGTCGGAGAGGCAGTTGCCGCACTCATCTACGGCGAGAGGGAACCGGGGGGAAGACTTGGCGAAACATACCCGTTGAAACTCGAGGACAACCCGGCCTACCTTTTCTATCCCGGAGACGGCAGAGATACCGTCTATGGCGAGGATGTCTTTGTCGGTTACCGCTATTACGATACGAAGAAGACAGACGTCCTCTTCCCCTTCGGCCACGGACTGGGGTACACGACATTCTCCCTCTCCGATATGGTCGTCGACCGCAGCGACAAGGACTACACGGTTACAGTTACAGTAACCAATACCGGAAAGAGGAGAGGAAGCACGGTAGTCCAGCTCTACATCAGACCGGAGATAACGGGCGGAAAGAACAGGCCCTCTCATGAGCTCAGAGCCTTTGAGAAGGTAATGCTCGAGAAGGGCGAAAGCACCCTTGTTACGTTCACCCTCAAGCGCAGGGACTTCTCCTACTGGGAGGAGAGAATCGGCGGCTGGTATGTCGAGAAGGGTAGGTATATCATAGAAGCGGGATTCTCCTCACGTGACATAGTCCTCACCCGCCCGATAGAACTCTACTCGGAACCCCTTCCTCTCATCGTGGACGAAGCAACGACTGTGGGAGAAGTTATGAAGCACAACAAGCTTGACAGGCTCGGAGAATATGCCACTGCCCTTATCTCGACACTCGACGGCTCGGACGTCAACACTGTCCTCAAGGGCGAAGCTGCCGAGGGCATGATATCAGGATGCCCTCTCCACTCTATCTACTCCTACGGTGATGTTCCCGACGGCACACTTGAAATCATAGAGGAAGCGCTGAGAAAAAAGTAAAACAGAAATCAGACATTGTGACCATGTCAAGTACTGCTACTAAAAGGAATAATATCCACCTCTGCCGATAACATGACAGAGGGTTCAGCTCCAAAGTAGCAGAAGGTACGGAGATAGAATAAAACAGAATTGCGATAGAATGACTTATAAATATTTCTTTAATTTTTACTTTCCATCTGATATCATAATTCATCGATAGGAGAAATAAGATGCGTAGAGTTATTATTTTACTCATTGCTGCTGCAATGCTTTTTGTTTCATGCAGTCCCAAAGCTGAAGAGGTCAAGGAGCCGACAGCCGAAGAATGGCTTACAAGTTTCTATAATACGCAGTTTGGTGCTTATGTTATTGCTGAAGGAATTGATGTTGAAAAAGGAAAAGCTGTCACGCTTGACAAAGATACCCACGGGGAAGATGTAAAAGATGCTATCGAAAATTTCTTGAGTCAATACTCAAAAACAGGCGAGAAATATGTAGTCAGCAGCATAACTGCTCTCAGCGGAACTATTACAAAGACTGAAAATGATGTCAATCTTGATGATTTCAAAGTCGAGTTTGAATATGAGTATCAGAAGCTTAAGGAAGGTTCCACAAGTGACTACGAGAAGGTCGGGGATACGAAAAAAGGTGTTGTTGCAGGATCCGTAACCACAGAAACAAAACCCGGGAATGAAGCTACTTATGTAATAATGTCCATGTATAATATATCTCTGAACTTTAATTACTATGATGTAGCCAATAAGAAAGAACTTCCTGATCTCTCTTCTGGTGAACTTTTGAGATACAAGGCCATAGAAGCAACTCTCAAGGATTCGGCGGAAGAGACTGAACCGATAGTACTAAAATATGATGGAGTTGAACTAAGTGCTGCTGAACTTGCAAAGGTAAAAGAAGAAATTTCAAAAAAGTCATAATTCAGAATCGGGGATGTGCTTAATCGGTGCTTCCCCGATTTATTTTCAGAAACACTGTTTCTATAAATAGTATTTTTTATTTTGTAAGGCTCTTGACAAGTGTTACTTTAAACAGTAACAATATTGTCATCTCATATGGAGGCTGTCATGTTCTGTTTTTCATCTTCGTTCCTCTGGCGCTGAGCGCCGTGCATTTATCCTCATACCGGAAAAAACTGTAAAATCGGGAGAAAAAGAAAATGAAAAAGAGAATTATCGTAATAGCAGTATTATTATCTATCGCATTATGTGTATTTGCAGGTGGAGCGAAGGAGGAGAAGAGTTCCTCAACGTACAGGATCGGTATCTGCAACTACGTCGATGACGCATCGCTCAATCAGATTGTCGAGAATATAAAGAAGGGAATAAGCGACATCGAGAGCAAGCACGGCATAACAATCGATGTAATCGAGGACAACTGCAATGCAGATGCCAATGTGCTCTCGCAGATCATCTCCAACTTCATCGCCGAGAAGGTCGACCTCATGATAGGAGTTGCAACTCCCGTTGCAATGAGCATGCAGGCTCAGACGGAAGACAACCTGGTTCCCGTACTCTTCGCCGCAGTTTCGGATCCTGTCGGGGCTGGAATTGTGGACTCGCTCTCCTCTCCGGGGGCTAACATCACAGGAACGAGCGACTTTCTTGACACACACGCAGTCATGAACCTCGTATTCGCACTCAATCCTTCGATAAAGAAGGTGGGACTGTTGTATGACGCGGGCCAGGACTCTTCGGTGACGGCCCTCAGAAGTGCACGCGAGATACTGAAGGAGAAGGGCATTGAGATAGTAGAGAAGAGCGGAACGACTGTTGATGAAATAATCCTTGCCGCAGATGCTCTGATTGCCGACGGCGTGGAGGCTGTATTCACACCGAGCGACAACACCGTCATGACAGCCGAGCTCTCGATTTACGAGAAGTTCATGGCAGCAGGGATTCCACACTTCACGGGAGCTGATTCGTTTGCACTCAACGGCGCATTCCTCGGCTACGGTGTCGACTATGCAGATCTCGGATACGAGACTGCAATGATGATAGAAGACATCCTCATAGACGGTAAGAATCCCAAGGAGGTTGCCGTGAAGACTTTCGATAACGGAACGGCTACAGTGAACAGGGAAGTTCTCACCGCATTCGGATACACCGAGGAGCAGATCTCGTCCCTCTTCAGAGCGTATTGCACACGTGTTGCATTCATCGACACCGCGGAGAGCTTCTGATGGAGAGCATCATACTCACTGCGCTTGAACTCGGGCTTATAAACGCACTTACCGTACTCGCACTCTTTCTCAGCTATTCGATGCTGAATGTCTGCGACCTTTCAACCGACGGCTGCTTCACACTCGGGGCAGTCGTCTCATCCGTCGTGGCGCTTTTGGGCCATCCGTACCTTGCAGTTGTCGCGGCACTCGGAATCGGGGTGGTATCGGGACTGGTGACGGCATTTCTCCAGACAAAGATGGGAATCGACAGCCTCCTGAGCGGTATTATTGTGAATACGGGTCTATACTCGATAAACATTGCGATAATGGGGGGCTCGAGCATCCTCAACCTCAACAAGACGGAGACCGTGTTCACAAAGGCGAAGGAACTTCTTTCGGAAACCTTCCTGTCACAGTACTACAAGGTAATCACGGCACTTGTTTTCGTTGCACTTGTTGTGCTCTTTCTCGTCTTCTTCCTCCGTACACGCCTCGGGCTTGCAATCCGTGCAACGGGTGACAATCCCGATATGGTCTCCTCATCGTCGATTAATCCCGCATTCACGACAATCGTGGGACTGGCAGTATCATCATCGTTCACGGCACTTTCGGGCGCGCTTCTCTCGTTCAGTCAGAAGAGCGTCAATGTCAATATCGGGTCGGGGATGGTGACGATAGCACTTGCCTCCCTCCTCATCGGACGGACGTTCATGGGTAAGGGAAGTATTCTCAAGCGTGCTCTCGGGGTTGTTCTCGGCTCCATCATCTTCCGCTTCGTCTATACGGTTGCACTCCGCTTCCGTCTGCCGTCGTACTCGCTCAAACTCGTTTCGGCAGTCATTGTCATAATTGCAATCGCAGGACCGTACTTCAGAAAGAAGGCACCGGAGTACAGGAGAATCATACAATCGGGCAGGGAGGCACGGAATGCTTGAGATAGTAAACGTATCGAAGACATTCAACAGGGGCGGTGCATTCGAGAAGAAGGCACTCGAGAACGTGTCACTTAAGGTCAATGACGGAGATTTCATCTCCATCATCGGTGCAAACGGCGCCGGAAAGTCGACGCTCTTCAATGCAATATGCGGGACGTTTCTGACAGATGAAGGAAAGATCATACTTGACGGCACAGACATAACGATGATGCCGCCACATAAGAGATCGAAGAGAATCGGACGTCTTTTCCAGGACCCGATGAGGGGTACTGCCCCGGGAATGAGCATAGAGGAAAATCTCTATCTTGCCTCCGGACGCGGCGGCTGGATGGGCCATATTACAAAGAAGGAGAGGGAGGACATGAGAGAGCGCCTCTCCCTTCTTTCGATGGGGCTCGAAGAGAGGATGAGTCAGCCTGTGGGTCTTCTCTCCGGCGGTCAGAGACAGGCGCTGACACTTCTCATGAGTACTATTAATCCTCCCTCTATTCTCCTGTTGGACGAGCATACCGCGGCACTTGATCCTTCATCTGCCGAGAAGATCATGAAAATCACTGACGATATCATCAAGGCTAACAGGATTACATGCCTCATGATCACGCACAATATGCAGAGCGCAATCGATTACGGCAACAGGACGATTATGATGAACAGAGGCCGTATCATCTACGATACGACCGGTAAGGAGAGAGAGGGGCTTACCGTTTTAGATCTGATGGAGAAGTTCAGAAAAGCCTCGGGCTCGGCTCTCAATACCGACAGGATGCTATTGAACGAGGATTAAGTGGAACGTCAGGTCTATTATGGCGTGAATGAGGATTGGAAGCCACATCGCGCCCGACCACTTCTTCGCCGCATATAAGAGGTAGTGCACCGCTACCGACATCACGATATGGGGAAGCGAGGAGAGGAATACACTCCAGTCAAGCCCGCTTCTTCCGAGAGGAATCGCAGTCTGATAGAGGCCGTAGAGAAGGGCCGGAACGGTGTACTTGAGGCATGGCGGGAAACTGCTTCTTTCCACAAGGTGCGGTACGAGTCCCCTGTAGAGGAACTCCTCGAAGAAGGCAACGAAGAAAAGGTAGTAGAACCATGCATATGCACCCTTCGTCGGAGTCGCCGAAAGTACGACGGAGAGCGGCAGCATGAATGTATAGAGCGTGGTGAGAATGAGCGTCAGGAGATAACGGTCGGTCTTGACGTAGTCCATCTCCGATCCGAAACGGCGGCGGTACCTTACGGATGCTCCTATGAAGACGAGAAGCATCGGAAGAGATAGAAGAAGATTCACGAGAAAGAGCGGGATATAGCCCTCGGGAGACGTGACGTACTCGAGGATGCCCTGCCTGCGGTAGTATATGGTGACGACCACAGCCCAGAGATACTGGATGAGAGCGTAGGCTACGGCCAGCACTCCGTATATGTTCCCTCTTCTTTCCTTTTCCATTTCCATTACGGTGATAATAAATGCTTTTTCCTCACAATGCAATATTCGTGAACCTGTTTACTTTAGTGCGTTAAAGTGATAAAGTGGTGAAGCAAGGACGGAAATATGGACAACGACAGACTCAGAGATCAGTTCTACAATGCAGTGCTTTCCCTCAGGACGAAGGAGGAATGCGATGCATTCTTTTCGGACCTGTGCACGATAAAGGAGCTTATCGACCTTCCGTTGAGGCTCGAGGTGGCGAGAATGCTCAGGAGCGGCCTCAACTATCAGGAGATAACAGAGAAGACAGGGGTATCGAGTGCGACGATAAGCAGGGTCAACCGCTGTCTCGTCTACGGAAAGGAAGGCGGTTACCGCACTGTGCTGTCCGCTCTGGAGAATGAGAAAGATGTTTGACTCTTATATGACAGAAGAGGAGAAGCTCATTCTCCGCCTCCGGGGACTCTGGAGTGAGGCCGGTTATACCTCTGAAAAGGTGAGCGCTGCCGAGGAGTACGACTTCTACGCAAGGAACAAGGAGTTTCTCTCCAGCCGCGAGATAATAACATTCACGGACAGGAACGGCACTTTAATGGCGCTCAAGAGCGACGTCACGCTCTCCCTTATAAGGAAGATGAAGGATACAGATACCATCCGCCGTGTCATGTACAACGAGAAGATCTACCGTATACCGGAGTTCTCCTCCTCCTTCAGGGAAATCGATCAGACGGGACTGGAATGCATGGGACCACTCACCATCGGCAACATCGTCGAAGTTGTCACGCTTGCACTCAGGAGCCTCAGGGAAATCGGGGGGCGCTGCTGCCTCACGCTCTCCCATATGGGAATCATCAACAGCCTCCTCGAGGGTATTGAAGAGGAAAAGAGAGAGGAGATCATACCGCTTCTGAAGAAGAGGAAAACAGGGGCTCTGAAGGAGCTGGGTGAAAAAGACGAAAGCCTGAGGAGGGTCACAGAGATCCTCTCGGGGCTCCTCAGGGAAAGAATCAGCGGAATGGAAATGTGTTCCTGGATGAGAAAGAAGGGCCTTGATAAGAGTGCAGTTGACGAGCTGGAGGCTGTCATTATGGCACTCGGCGAAGATTCCGTCACTCTCGATTTCACATCCCTGGGAGCATTCGGATACTACAACGGAATCATAATGAAGGGCTTTATAGAAGGAAAAACAAGGCCTGTGCTTCTCGGAGGCGAGTACTCGCTGCTCCTCAGAAGGATGAAGAAGAGGATCTCCCGTGCACTGGGCTTTGCAATCTACATGGACGAAGTGGAGGAGAATTGAAATGATAAGTGTTGCACTGCCGAAGGGAAGACTTGGCGAGAGTGTGTATTCCTTATTCGATAGATGCGGATATTCCGTCGACCCGTCCCTCTTTTCATCGCGCTCTCTTCTCTTCGTCAACGAGGAGAAGGCCATCAGATACTTCTGGGTGAAGCCGGGAGATGTAGCAGTCTACGTCGAAAGAGGCGCGGCCGATCTGGGGGTCGTCGGCTCCGATATTCTTGCTGAGACCGAGCCCGACCTCTATGAACTCTTAGACCTCAGAAAGGGAAAGTGCAGGCTCTGCGTTGCGGCCCCCGACGGCTGGAAGGATGACGAGAACAGGGTTCTCAGGGTTGCAACGAAGTACCCGTCTCTCAGCCGGAAATATTACCAGAGCCGCGGGAGGGATATCGACATAATAAAGCTCAACGGCTCGATAGAGATAGCGCCGCTCCTAACCCTCAGCGACGTCATCGTCGACATCGTTGAGACGGGGACTACCCTCAGGGAGAACAACCTTTCTGTCTATGACACAATCATGGAGATTTCGGCATACCTTGTGGCATCGAAGAGCTCGTATCTCTTTCATACCGGGGAGATTCTAAGGATAAGGGACAATATCGGAAAAATACTCGAGGAGGATGAAAAATGAAGATCATGAGACTCTCTGATATGGAGAGAAGTGAAATACTCAGTCGCAGCGACAAGGTCTCTGAAGTATCTCAAAGCGTGAGAGAGATTGTCGACTCTGTACGTCGTGAAGGCGACAGCGCCCTCATCTCCTATACAAGGAAGTTCGACAGAGCAGAGATATCCTCCATCCGTGTAAGTGACGAGGAGATAAGCGAGGCCATCTCCTCGGCAGACCCGGAATTTATAAGAGTTCTTGAAAAGGCGGCAGAGAGAATCCGTGACTACCACAGAAGGCAGAAAAGGGACGGCTACATCATCTCCGGAAAGGACGGTGTGGTCCTCGGGGAGAAGATAGTCCCCCTCGAGAGAGTCGGAATCTATGTTCCCGGCGGAAGCGCCGCATATCCTTCGACTGTCCTCATGGACAGTATTCCGGCCTTTGTCGCACAATGCCCGGAGATAGTCATGGTCACTCCTCCCTCTAAAGACGGCAGGGTGAACCCTTCCGTCCTCGCCGCGGCATCGATAGCCGGTATCAGGGAGATATATAAAGTCGGAGGGGCCCAGGCGGTTGCCGCGCTTGCATACGGCACCGAAACTATCAGGAGAGTTGATAAGATAGTCGGGCCGGGCAACGTTTTCGTACAGGAGGCGAAGAGGCTTGTCTCCTCCACAGTCGCAATCGATATGACGGCAGGCCCGAGCGAGATTCTTGTCGTTGCAGAAGAGGACTCGTCTCCGGATGTGCTTGCATCAGACCTCATAGGACAGGCTGAACACGACAGGAATGCAACAAGCATTCTTCTGTGTACTTCAGAAAAGCTTGCAGAAGAGGTCTCGGATGCGGTGGAGCGTCAACTCTCCGTCCTTCCGAGGCGTGACATAGCTTCGGCATCTATTGAAAACAACGGAAAGATTATCATCTGTGATTCGGTAGACGAGATGATCGATCTCTCGAACGAGATAGCACCCGAGCACCTCGAGCTTTTCCTCTCCGATCCGTTTTCGAAGTTAGGACAAGTGAAAAATGCGGGTTCCGTATTTCTCGGTAAGTATTCCCCCGAGGCTCTCGGAGACTATATGGCGGGGCCGAACCATACACTTCCGACGTCGGGGTCAGCCCGCTTCTCATCTCCTCTCGGAGTTGATGATTTTGTAAAGAGAATCCAGTTCACATACTACACGAAAGAAGCCCTCGGGAGGGATGCAGATTCAATTGCCCTCTTTGCCAGGAAGGAGGGGCTTGAGGGACACGCAAGAAGTGCGCTTTCGAGGAGGGAATACGATGAGTAGGTATTTCTCCTCCTCGCTTCTCTCCCTTGCCCCCTACACACCCGGAGAGCAGCCTCGGGATCTTTCGTCGTTCATAAAGCTCAATACGAACGAGAACCCCTTCCCGTTTTCACGCATTCTTGAGGAGAAGGCACTTGAAAGGATGAGGAATCTCAATCTCTATCCCGATCCCTCTCAGAACTCGCTTAAGGGTAAGCTTGCATCCTTCTACGGAGTTGAAAAGAAGAACATAACGCTTTCAAACGGAAGCGACGAGCTTCTTCTCTTCTCGTTTCTTGCATTCTGCCCGCGCGGCTCTGTGCTTCTCACTCCCGATATTACATACAGCTTCTACAATACGCTCTCATCTCTCGTCGGCTGTAATACAAAGGAGATTCCTCTTCTTGACGATTTCACAATAGATACGGAGGCATTCATAAAAGCCGAGGGAACTGTTGTGATAGCAAATCCGAATGCGCTTACAGGAATATCCCTCCCGGTAAGGGATGTCGAGAGAATAATCCGGAGCCGCCGTGAGCGCATCGTCATCATCGACGAAGCCTACGTCGACTTCGGAGGAGAGAGCGTTCTTCCTCTGATAGAAAAGTACCCGAATCTGGTAGTTGTGAGGACATTCAGCAAGTCGCGCTCCCTTGCAGGAGCAAGACTGGGGTATGCTTTTGCCAGCGAGAATCTGATAGAGGATATAGAGAGAGTCAGAAACAGTATAAATCCTTACAATATAAACTCATTTACATTATGTGCTGCAGAAGTGAAACTTGAGGATGAACTCAATACTCAGAAATATATCGAAGAGATAAAAAGAACAAGAGAGTATACTTCCAAAACTCTTTTGAAACTCGGCTTCAGAGTTCTTCCCTCATCTTCGAACTTCATCTTTGTCACTCATCCTCTCCTTCCTCGCGATACATACTACAGAGAACTTAAGGCGAGAGGAATTCTTATAAGACACTTCTCGAAGGAGAGAGTAGCATCATACTCGAGAATAACAATCGGACGGAGGGAGGATATGTCCCTCCTCATCGAAAAGACGGAGGAGATACTCAATGAGAGAATATGAAATAAAGAGAAAGACAAGCGAGACAGATATTGTCCTCTACCTCAACATCGACGGTACAGGAAAGAACGAGATCAGAACTCCCGTGGGGTTTCTCAACCATATGCTGACGCTCCTCTCCGTCCACTCCGGTATGGACCTCAGAGTGGAGGCAGAGGGTGACACCGACGTTGACGACCATCACACCGTTGAAGATACGGCAATCGCACTCGGTGAGGCGCTGAGGGGAGCACTCGGCGAGAAGAAGGGAATCAGGCGCTACGGGAACTTTCTCCTTCCCATGGACGAAGCTCTTGTGAGCACGGCAATCGACATATCGGGGCGAAGCCATCTCTCGTTCAACTGCCCGTTTCCGACAGAGAAGATCGGCACTTTCGATACCCAGCTTGTCGAGGAGTTCTTCTCATCTCTCGTGCGGAATGCCGGCATTACACTTCATACCGACCTTATAAGAGGGCGTAACTCCCACCACATAGCGGAGGCCGTCTTCAAAGGCTTTGCACATGCACTTTCGGATGCCGTCAGTATCGATGAAAGGAAAGCCGGAACCATTCCTTCATCCAAGGGGGTCCTCTGATGGTCGGCATAATCGATTACGGCGTCGGAAATCTCTTCTCTCTCTCTTCGAGCATCAAAGCTCTCGGAGGGGACGTGAAGATTATCTCCTCGCCCGGTGACTATGACGAGTGCTCTCATCTCATACTCCCAGGTGTAGGATCCTTCATTCCTGCGCGAAATGCATTGAAGGAGAGCGGACTTGAGGAGAAGCTCCTTGATAATGTGAAGAAGGGTAAGCCCGTACTCGGCATATGTCTCGGCATGCAGCTTCTCTTCGACCGCGGAACAGAGGAGGGAGTGTGCCCCGGACTCGGTTTGATTGACGGGGATATAATAAGTATAAAGAAAATAATCCCATATGGGTATAAAATACCACATACAGGATGGAATAAACTGCGCCTTACGAAGCCGTCCCTGCTTTTCAGGAAGAACAGAGACGGGGACTATGTATACTTCGTGCATTCGTATTACGCAAAGACGGGGATGAAGAACGTAACGTCAGTCACGGACTACGGCGCACCTCTTACGGCCTCTGTCGAGAGGACAAATGTCTACGGCGTGCAGTTCCACCCCGAAAAGAGCGGGGAAGCGGGACTGAGGATCCTCTCGTCTTTCATGGAGATAAATTAGTATGGTCATTTATCCTGCAATAGATATTCTTTCCGGATCTGCTGTGAGACTCTGCAAGGGAGATTACTCGAGCGTGAAGGAGTACAGCTCATCTCCCCTTGATGTTGCGCTCTCCTTTGAGGCGAAAGGCGTGAAGCATCTTCACATCGTCGACCTTGACGGCGCACGAAGCGGCAGAAAGATCAATTTAGGGGTAATTAAAGATATTGTTGAGAAAACATCGCTTGAGGTTGAAATCGGGGGAGGAATCAGGAGCGAGGAGGATATATGCTCCTATCTCGAGATGGGAGTCGGGAGGGTGATACTCGGAACGAAGGCACTCGATTTCCCATTCCTTGAATCTATGATAAAAAAATACGGTGCGGATAGAATTGTAGCCTCCGTCGATCTCAGAGAAGAATTTGTCTCTGTCGGCGGCTGGAAAGAGAATACACGCCTTGACGGTATTGAAACTCTCATAGCGATGGAGAGGCTGGGTCTCAGAGCTGCAGTTGTTACCGACATCTCGAAGGACGGGACGCTTATGGGGCCTTCCGTCGACCTTTACAGAAAGATACTCGGATGCACAAATCTCTCCATTACTGCAAGCGGCGGAATCGGGAGCATCGAGGATTTACGGAAAGTAAAAGAAGCAGGATGCGCGGCATGCATAATCGGGAAGGCATATTATGAAGGACGTATTCAAATCGAGGACGCCCTCGGGGAGGAAGAATGATAACAAAGCGTATAATCCCGTGCCTTGACGTAAGAGACGGCAGAGTTGTGAAGGGCGTGAACTTCACATCCCTCAGTGACGTATCGGATCCGGTGACGCTTGCTCAATACTATTCTGAGAACGGGGCGGACGAACTTGTCTTTTATGATATCACGGCGTCTTACGAGGGCCGGAGGCTCTTTTCCGAAATACTTACTAAAACTGCCGAGAATGTATTCATCCCCCTCACTGTCGGCGGCGGTATTTCAACTATCGAAGATTTCGAGAGGGTTCTGAGGTGCGGAGCGGATAAGGTCAGCATCAACAGCGGAGCAATCCGGAATCCCTCGCTTATCACGGAAGGCGCGCTCCGTTACGGCTCCCAGTGTGTCGTTCTCTCGGTCGATGTGAAGAGAGTCGACGGCGTCTACAGAGTATTTTCAAAAGGCGGACGGGTCGATACAGGACTCGAGGCCCTCGAGTGGATAGAAAAAGGTGTGAAGGCGGGAGCGGGTGAAGTCGTCGTCAATTCAATCGACACAGACGGCGTGAAGAGAGGCTTCGACGAGCCCCTTTTAAAAGCCGTGAGTGATATTATCGATGTTCCTCTGATAGCCTCGGGAGGCGCCGGCAGAATTGAAGATTTTATCTCGCTCTTCAGAAATAACGACAAGGTCGATGCGGGACTTGCAGCCTCCATCTTCCACTACAAAGATGTCCTCATAAGGGATCTCAAGGAAAAACTCAGGGAAAACGGAATAAATGTAAGGAATACAAACTATGATAGATTTTAATATAGATGAACTGAAATTTGATGAAAAGGGTTTGATTCCGGCAATTCTTGTCGATAATACAACACGCGAGGCTCTCATGCTCGGGTACATGAACAAAGAGAGTCTCTCAATAACAATCGAGAAGGGACTTGCATGTTTCTATTCGCGTTCGAGGAAGGCATTATGGCTCAAGGGAGAGACAAGCGGGAACTATCAGAAGGTTGTTTCCATTACTGCCGACTGCGACCTGGACGCTCTTAAGGTCGTTGTTGAGCCTCAGGGACCGGTATGCCATACGGGAGAATTCAGCTGTTTTCATAATCCATTATATATAAGCGATGAAATTAACGACTTCACGCTGACGGACCTTTATAAGCTTATCGAAGGAAGAAAGAGAGTGCCGAAAGAGGGCTCATATACTTCATATCTCTTTGAGAAGGGAATCGAGAAGATTCTGAAGAAGGTCGGGGAAGAGTCGACGGAGGTCATCATAGCCGCGGCCGGGAAGGACAGAAAGGAAACCGTTTATGAAATCGGGGACCTTGTATATCATCTGATGGTACTGATGGTCGAAGATGATATATCTATAAAGGATATTGTATCGGAGCTGGCGTCGAGGCATGTCATAGACCATAAGGTCAAGCAGGAGAAGATGACCTGATCCTCCAGACTGCATTTTATGTGCAAGTGCGGTCACTCAGGATGAGAACAGAGATTTTATCTCATTCGACGACGCATGCACGGGTGTCTGGAAAATATGATCTGCTTGTGAGATAAAGCGCTGAAAAACTTCAGGACGACGTGAAAAACAATATCTCCGGATGAAAGACCAGGTCTGATGCAGGCCGGACACATATTACAGTGAAAAGCTTTCCGACCTGTTGCGGCATCATTTCCGGACTGGAAATAAGATGTCAAATAGAGTTTCAACGAGGTTTTTGAAGGAAGAGAAAAGCTTTTTTGTCGCATCTATGAAGAAATCTGTTTAAACTGTGCTCCCTCTTTTCATTTCATTTCAGTGCGCTATATTCGTTCGTGAGGTGAAAAAATGAGCACAATCAAAAAAGTTACAGCCGTAATGGCGGTATTGGTTATTTCCGCTGCACTCTTTGCAAGCGGTATCAACGAAAGCAAGGTTGAGTTCTCATCTCTTGATCTCTCCACTGCATCCATTGAAGATATCAAGAGCAGCTTCGAGAACGCAAAGTCAGACTATGAGTCAGACAAGGAAAAACTCGAGGAGAGTATCAAATCAGCCTATGAAAAGAGGTCTGTCAGCGAGTATCTCGAACTCAGGGAGCTTCTCTCCGGTCTTGAGTATCCCCAGATAACAAGCGAGCAGACAGAGACACTTGTTTCAAGAATTCTCAACTCCGGCGATGAGGAGGAGAAGAAGGCCATCTCCGACTTCCTCTACGAAAACTCGCGATACTATCATCCGACACTCACTCTCTATATCTCGTATGAGGGAAACGGCAGAGTAAGGACATTCAGAAAGACGATAGCCGTGAAGCCGGGTGAGACGATCACACTTCCCTCTGCCACATCGTACTATTCGAACATCCTCAGGGGATGGGGAATAACGGAGGATGAAGTCGTGTACACCCCGGGCGAGGAGATTGCAATGCCCTACACGGACACTGTCCTCTACGGAGTACTCTCGAGCGGTATCTCCTTCTCCGATTCTGTAACGGGCTACAAGTATACAACTGAGGAAACTAGTGCAGATGTAGTCGTTCCCGAAGCTCCAGATTCATCCTATGTCTTCGTCGGCTGGTATGATGACAGCACAGGAAAGGAAGTCGAGGGTGACACAGTCACAGTTGATGAAGGCGAAAGCAGGACATACACGGCGTACTGGAAGAGCGTCACTCTGAATGAAGGCAGTGTGAAGTACTACTCTGACAACACAGTTCCTGCAGACACCCAAGTCAAATATACAACGACGCTGACAGTCGGCGGCAACGTGGATGTAAGAGGTCTCACCCTCACCCTCGGGGAGACGGAGAATCTCAAGGTCCTTACAAAGAACCAGAGTTTCCGCACTCTCTCCTCGGGTGACGAGGGAAGCGCTTCCTTCATCATCGTTCTGAAGGGCAGTAGTGGAGACACAGTCGAGACGACACTCACCGCCACAGACAGTGCGGGCAACGAGTGGAGTATTCCGGTGTCGTTCACAGTCAGATAAGTTTTTTCTGCATGCATGGATGTAAGGGGCATCCGTGCATGCTCTTTATTTCAACTCCGGAAACGGAGTTTTTTCGTTTTCCGGCATCTTAGGACGCCCTGGGAGGCGGCTGAGAATAACATATTCCTTTGCAGTCAGAGGATAGACGGGGTATAATCTTCCCCGGAAAGGGAGGATTATTGATCAACAACCCACGGGGCAAGCCCCGGGGTATGTAAGCGGAAGTGAACATACCCTTGTTGATTAGCCTCAGTGCTCTGGCACTACGTTATGGGAGAATATACAGGTACCGATGGATGTTGTCCTGGTCTGTCGCTCTACGGTCCGTGTTTAAACAGTCTTGATGGGTAGAGACAGTGATGCGGACGAGAAACCTCCCCTAACATTGGCGAAGGACGGCGGAGAGTGAGACTCCGTTACCGCAGGAGAAGCGGGCCTTATCGGCATCTTATCTCCATCTCAGTTGTCAGCGTATGCTGACGGCTGATTAGAAGTCGCTCCTCCCACAGGACAAGTCCCGGGGGAGGAGCAACAAAGGAGTTTTACAAATGAAGAAGGCATTCATCACCGTCGCACTCTGCCTCTTCCTTCTCGCAGGGACGGTTTTCTCTCATCCCGTGAAGGAGAGCAATCATGTAGACCTGGAAGGGGTGAAATCGTATCTCGGGGTAACCGTTGCAACGGGCGCCGACGTGACTAACGATTCGCTTCTGAAAGAGGACAGCATTCTCAATGCCGTGGAGTGCGGAGCCGTCGCTCTTGAAAGAAGAACGGAAGGCGATGAAGACACCTATGCCGTCGAGAATACGGAAGTGATAAATGCGGCTGTCAGGAAGCTTTCATCCGGCGGCGGAGGCACGCTTGTCATTCCGGAGGGCACGTTCCGCGTCTACACGATAGTACTCGAAGACAACGTCAATATAAAGCTCGAGAAAGGTGCCGTGGTGCAGGCGGCAAAGACGAGAATCTATGACAGGGACGGCAATATAAGCGAAGAAGCCGAGGATTTCTACCCGGACGGAACACCGGGCAATTATCTGCAGCCTGAAGTCAACATCTACGCAGGACTCCAGGACAACGGACATACCTACTTTGCAAACAGCCTTGTCTGCGGCGTAGATAAAAAGAACATCATGATATACGGCGAAGGGCTCTTCGACGGCAGCCGGCTTGGCAGTGACGGCCTTGTTGAACAGGTCCTCAGCGCCCGCGATCCTTCGAATCCCGAAAGGCGTTCGGAGCAGGTGTCGGCATGGTTCGGCAATAAGGGAATAGCTCTTCTGAGATGCCGTAATATTGTCCTCGAGGGCATCAGCATGCTCAACTGCGGCCACTTTGCCATAATAGCGGAGGGGAGCGACAACATGCTCGTCGACTCCATCGTTGTAGATACCAACAGGGATGCATTCGACATCGACTGCTCGCAGAACGTGAGCATCATCAACTCCGTCTTCAATTCGCTCACAGACGATGCCATCGTCTTCAAGGCATCCTACGGCGCCGGTCTTTTCATGCCGGTATATAACTGCCTTGTCAGAAACTGCACGGTCAGCGGCTACGATGCGGGTTCCGTTCTTGCCCGAACATATACGACCGACAAGCAGGTTGCAACGGATCAGGACGGTCCGACGGCGAGAGTCAAGTTCGGAACGGAGTCTACATGCGGCTACAATACGGTGACAATCGACTCTGTCAGATTCGAGCGCTCGAGAGGCCTCGCAATCGAGGCTGTGGACGGCTCCGATGTTCATGACATCCTTGTCGTCAACTGCACGATGGAGGATGTGAGTTCCTCTCCCCTCTACATAAGAATCGGTAACCGCGGAAGATATCCTGTAACCGGCAATACAACAGATGACACTCTCAGCCGGAGCGGGAACGTGAGGCTTACGAATACCGGATGGATTCTTCCCCTCAACAGTGATGAAAGGGAATATGAGTATGAAGAGTATCCTGCAGCGGGGTACTATCCGGCGTACAACTACAGGCGCGACGGCGCCGTGATGTCAAACGGTGTGAAGATCCAGACAGTCGACGGCACAAATCCTCTCAGGACAAACACGGCCCTCTATACCGAAGAGGACGGGAGGTATTACCTCCTGAAGTGGGAGAGGGGAGCCTATATAACCGACTACACAAGAGAGATAACGGAAGAAGAGGCTCTCACTTACGGAGACGCGGTGGGATATCCGTCAATCGCTTCGGCTTATAATATTGCAATATGCAACCTCACGGTCGACAATGCAGATCCCCGCTATCCCATAACGCTGTCAGGTCTTGTGGATTCCAAAATAAATAATGTGACCCTCCGTGATGTAAGCGTAACATACCGCGGAGGAATGAGGATGAAGGACGCCGTCGAGCAGCGTCAGCTCACGACGAAGTGGAGCTATACACAGTACAGGACATCCGAACAGGTACAGACACTGCCGTGGCTTGTCAACACCTTCTTTGCAAAGAACTCCGCACTGCTGCCTCGCGTCGACTGGGACGAGGAGACCTCATCCTGGGTCGACGACCCGTACAACGTTCCGGAGATGCAGGAGCAGTATCCCGAGCCGACCAATTTCGGCATACTTCCGTCCTGGGGCATATATGCAAGACACTGCGAGAACCTCACATTCGAAAACGTCACACTCGACTGTGTGATAGAAGACGAGAGACATGCCGTCGTTCTCGACGACTGCCACGGTGTGCGCTTCATATCCCTCGATGCCTCTGTCATGGAAGGCGTGAAGAAAGTCGCGCTAGTCAGCAACAATTACAAGAGAAGCACGGGCTTCGAGTACGTTCCGGAGAGGGCCTACATATCGACAACCAACAGTGACATCACAGGAATCGACCCCCGGGATATCCTTCTCTGGACAGTGAATGCCCCCGAGTGCGGAACTCCTTCCGATTCCCTCTATCCGTATCCGACAGTCGCCGATGTCACCACCGGATACTACTACTGTGATCCCGTATGGACATACAACGGCAGGTCGTACTCTTTACCCGTCACGGTCTACCGTCCCTTCTTCGATTCCGTCGGCGATGTGAGAGTGGAGAGCGGAGGCAGTCTCTCGCTCACGGTAAGTGCAAGAAACCCCGCTGCTGAAACGGACGGAATGCGGAGCACAGAAAAGACGGATGAGAGCCTCGTCTATTCGGCCTCCGGTCTTCCGAAGGGTGCGTCATTCGATGCCGGGACTCATACTTTGACATGGAATAATGCCGACGTCGGTGAATATGACATCATCTTCACTGCCGACGACGGTGTGATTCCCGTTTCAACGAGCGTGAGGATCAGCGTCACATAGATTTCCGGGGCCGTCTGATTCAAACCGGGATGAACAAACCACACTGCCTCTGACTGATAAGACGGGGGCTTTGTTTTCTGTTGTTGACAAATTTTTAAAAAATGTCAGAAAAGGGTTGCCTTTTATTCTGACACTAAGTTAGAATGTGTCAAAATAAAGAGAACAGAGCAATGAAAAGACCGATGAACATACCAGATTACACATTCCGTTCGTTTCTCGAGACCGTCTCGTCAAAGTTCAGTCACGACACCGCATATTCATTATATTCCCATCCGGAGAAGGACATCACATACGTTGAGCTCGGAAGGAGGGCCGCCGCAGTTTCGTCGTACCTCTTGTCGCTGGGCCTTGTGAAGGGTGACAGAGCCGCCGTCTATGCCACATCGTCTCCCGAATGGATGGTGAGCTATCTCGGCATTGTAAATGTGGGCCTCGTTGCAGTTCCCATCCTCCCTGATTTCTCGTCCCGCGAGAGCTCGCAGATTCTCGAGGAGAGCGGGGCAAAGGTCGTCTTCGTGTCGCCGCGTCTTGAGGAGAGGATCGCCCAGAAGGCGGAGGAAAGGAACATCGTCGTTGTAGATATCGATACAATGACGGAAAAAGGAAAGGAGAAAAGCATCCTGGAATCGAAAACCGATTACAGTGCTCTCAATAGTAGTATTCCCCATTCTGACGACACCGCCTCCCTTATCTTCACCAGTGGTACCACAGGTAAGAGCAAGGGAGTGGTGCTGTCACACAAGAACCTTCTCTACACTGCAGATGAGGCAACTAAGCCTTATATAAAGGTGAAAAGGGGCTACAGAGTCCTCTCGATTCTCCCGATGAGCCACGTATACGAATTTACTCTGGGCCATATACTCACCCTCATGTGCGGCTGCCACATAACTGTACTCGGGCGCACTCCCTCTCCCTCCGTTCTTCTTCCGGCATTCAAAGCCGTGAAGCCCCATATCGTGATGACGGTGCCGCTCATCATCGAGAAGATATATTCCTCCAGTGTAAGACCCGTTCTCGAGAAGGAAAGAATGAAGAGGCTCTGTTCGAACCCTGTTCTGCGTAAGCTCATTTACCGCCTTATAAGCCTGAAGATCGAGAAGGCTCTCGGAGGATGTGTCAGATTCTTCGGTATAGGCGGTGCACCCCTGGATAGGGAGACCGAGGCTTTCCTCTTTGAAGCACGATTCCCCTATGCCCTCGGATACGGACTTACGGAGACAAGTCCGCTCATATCATCATGCGGTCCGAAGAAGAGACAGCATTCCCTGCATAAGATAGGCACTGTCGTGAGAGGACTCGATGTGAAGATTCTAGACCCCAATGAAGAAGGAATCGGGGAACTTGTCGTAAAGGGACCGAGTGTGATGAAGGGCTACTACAACAATGACGACCTCAACAGGGAATCGTTCACAGCCGACGGTTATTTCAGAACAGGCGACCTTGCTCTCATGGATGAGAAGGGTGTTGTCGGAATAAGGGGGAGAAGCAAGACGATGATCCTCCTCTCCGGCGGTGAGAACATATACCCGGAAGACATCGAGTCCATAATCAACCGCCACAGGTTCGTCGAAGAGTCGCTTGTCGTCAACCATTCCGGTATTCTGACGGCACTCGTCAGAATCGACATAAAGGCATATGCAAAATCCCTTGCCCTTTCAGTACAGGAAGCTGCCGTCGAAGCGAGGAAATATGTAAAGGAGCTTATCAAGGATGTCAACAGAGATCTCTCGGCCTTCCAGAGGATAGGGGACGTTTTGCTGCAGGAGACTGCGTTCGAACGCACCCCGACACTCAAGATCAAGCGTTATCTCTATTGATGGTATCCCGAGACTTAACCTATAAAACTCCAGAGGGGCGGCAAAAACCGCCTCTCTGCCTTTGAGGAGCCATAACTATCCTTTCTGATAGGATAGTTTAATCTTTCTATTAGCAGCATTCTGATAGTAATTCTTTCGGAAAATCCGAAAATGAAGAAATCTGGCTATAGCAAGCTATCGTTCATTTTTTATAAGTTCATAATCAGAGGAATCCATGACAGAAAAAAAGAGAAAAATAACATACAGCTTCTGCAGGAAGATAAAGCGCAACGACGGCCTGAGGATGAAGACGCTGACAGCATATACGTTCCCGGCGTTTCTTGACGCCATCGTATCCCGCACGCCTTCCCTTACGGCCTACTCTGTCTTCGGCGAGGACAGGGAGAAGGGCATAAGCTACTCCCACCTCAAGTGGTACAGCGAATGTACCGCCTCATTCCTTCTCAAGAACGGCATCCGCAAGGGAGACAGAGTCGCCATAATGGGCGAGAGCTGCCCGCACTGGATGGTGATGTACCTCGGCTGCACGATAATCGGTGCCGTCACAGTTCCCATCCTTCCCGATTTCTCAGCTTCCGAAGTCAGGGAGATCCTCCGCGGAAGCGGATCGACGGCTGTTTGTATAAACACAAAGCATTACAAGAAGATAGAGGGTTTGGAAGGGATGCTGACTATCCGCATGGATGACCTTTCGTATATCCCAGTAATCGCAGCTGGGTTCGACTTCGGCTCGTGTCCCGGTATTTCGATAAAGGAGAAGAGCCCGGATCATAATCTCATCAAGCTCTCGTCTCCGAAAGAGGACGATGTTGCATCGATTATCTACACAAGCGGCACAACAGGCTCGAGCAAGGGCGTTGTGCTGACACAGAAGAACCTCCTTGTGTGTGCAGATGAGAGCACCGACACATATGTCAGAATCAACAAGGGAGACAAGGTCTTGTCCATCCTTCCGATGAGCCATGCATACGAGTTCAGCATATCACACCTTTTGTGCCTCCTGAGAGGCGCCGAGATTACATTCCTCGGCAAGCCGCCTGCGACGACGATTCTCATGAAGGCGTTCAGGGAGGTAAGACCCCATATCATACTGACGGTACCGCTTCTCATCGAGAAGATATACCGTTCGGCTGTGGCTCCCGTCCTCAAGAACGACGAGAAGGTGAAGAGGCTCATGAAGAATCCTCTGACAAGAAGAATCGTCTATCATTCGATATGCTCGAAGCTCAAGACGACCATCGGTGGCAGGATGAAGTTCTTCGGCATCGGAGGCGCTCCGCTTGACGCCGAAGTCGAGGAGTTCCTCTTCAATGCACACTTCCCGTATGCTCCCGGCTACGGCCTGACGGAGACAAGTCCCCTTATCGCGGCATCGGGTCCGAAGAGGAAGATGCACAGACTGGGCTATATCGGGAAGACAGTGAAGCACGACAGCGTGATACTTCTTGATAAAAACGAGGAGGGAGTGGGAGAGATAGCCGTCAAGGGACCCAACGTCATGAAGGGCTACTACAACAACGATGCTCTCAACAGCGAAGTCTTCACTCCCGACGGTTATTTCAGAACAGGCGATCTCGGTTCTTTCAACAAAGAGGGCTTTCTGGCCATCAAGGGAAGGGTCAAGACAATGATCCTCGGGCCTGCGGGGGAGAACATCTACCCCGAGTCCATCGAAGGTATTCTGAACAACATGGACTTTGTCCAGGAGTCCCTGATAGTTCCCGGTAAGGGCGGTCTCGTGGCACTTATCAAGCTAGACCTCGAAGCTATGATGGACAGCCTCAAGATGAACGCCGATGAAGTTAAAAAGTATGCCGGAGAGTATCTTCAGAAGCTGAGGAAGAATGCCAACGACCAGCTTTCCGTCCATTCGAGAATCGAATCGACAGAGCTCCAGGAAGAGGATTTCGAACGTACTCCTACTCATAAGATAAAGAGATTCTTATATCCCAAGAAGAAAAAGGATGAAAAATAGCCTCTTATTCTGTACTATCTAGTCATGCTGTGCACTAAAAGAAGAGTATTCATTCTTTTCCTTCTGCTTCTCGCTCTTATGCCGCTTACGGCAGCGCTGAGGCTCGGCACGGCTCTGACTCCATCCTTCTTATGGGACGGCTATCCCCTCCTGAAGCCGGGAACGAGCAGCGTATATTCCTCAGAAAATGGTTTTCTCGATAACGTATCGATGGATAATACATGGGAGAGGCTTTCCGATTCCCTCCTCCGCTATGAGAGAAGACAGAGCCTCGCCTCTGTCTTTCTCGAGATAGAAAACGGAGCTTTCTCTTCCTCCGTTCTGGTAGACATCAGGGGAGAGCTTTATAATTTCACATCAGAGAAAGTCTGGTCGAACATCCCGTATGCGGGGAATACGAAGTATGCAGTGACGAATGCACAATATCCGTCAGTCGCCTATGCTGAATACAGGAGTGACGTTTTTCTTGCTTCCATCGGACGCCGTCTCTTCCTTCTCGGTCCCGGAGAGTACAGCTTCATCCTCTCTCCCTCCCAGCCCTACCTCGATTACGCCTCCTTCGGCCTCGATTATCCTGGGGGAGGATATTCCCTCTCCTACAAGTTCTTCGTCTTTTCTTCTTCGAATGTCGTCTTCAATCAGGCTAAGAAGGCAGCCTCTTCAGATGTTGAAAAGACCATCTTCGTTCATAAGGTTTCGTATGAGACGAAGTATTTCATAGCCGGGCTCAGCGAGCTCAACTGCGTTTACGATACCCATCCCACCCTTGTCGACTTCACGCCCTTCGTCTTCTGGCACAATCAATACCAGGAGGAACACTCCAATGTGATGATAGAGCTCTCTCTCGAGGGAAGAATAAAGGACCTGAGACTGTGGGCACTCTACGCACAGGATGACATATGTCTCAAAAACGAGGGCAACAATCTCAAACCCACCGCCCTCGGCTTTGCCTTCGGCCTGGACTGGCAGATTGCGACAGGGGAGGTCTTCTCATCCCCCGTCAGAAATAGCCTTTCATACATGAAGAGTGAGAATACCCTGAGAGAGGAGGGGGGACTCCATCTCGAGGGCTCCTTCTACTGGGCGACGAACTGGCTCTACAACAGACGAAGAGACTCCGGCTTGGGCAGCTTCGCAAGCGACGGGTACGGCAAAATAATGCTTCCCTACCGCTATTACTCCTCGAACGGGGGCTTCGTGGACAGGACAGACTGTTTCTATCTCGGCTTCCCGTACGGACCGGGAACAATACTTGGTAAACTCTCGCTCTCATACGAGACCGGAGATTTCAGAGTGAAGGCATACGGCTCTCTTCTCGTCCGTGGTGAGATTACGATTGACACTCCTCTCGAGAAGTCATCGAAGGATAGATGGCTTTACCTTGAAGGGGACATAATCCGGGTGTGGACAGCAGGGCTTGAAGGCGAGTGGATTCCTCTTCAATCATGGCGTGATTTCTCACTCATTCTCTCGTCGTCCTTCTCCTTCGATAACAGCGGCTCCTTCTATCCTCTTCTCTCTCTGACAGCCGCTCTTGCCTTCTAGGGTGGACAACAATCCCTCTTTGTCTTAACTTTGTCTTATGGAAAGGCTCGATAAGGTACTCTCCTCTTCAGGTGTCTCCACGCGCCGGGAAGTGAGAGAGCTCGTCAGAAGGAAAAGGGTGAGCGTCAATGGAGTAGAAGCGCTCTCTCCTGACATGAAGGTTGCCCCGTCGGATATAATAACCGTCGACGGTATCCCCGTGGAGAGAATGCACTCCGTCACAGCTCTCATGAACAAGCCTTCGGGCTATGTCACAAGTACATCGGATCCTGTTTCGAAAACCGTTATGGAGCTTCTTCCCGAACGCTTTATCAGACTCGGCCTCAAACCTGTGGGGAGGCTCGATAAAGATACCACCGGCCTTCTCATCTTCACGAACGACGGCGCTCTCTCGCATCATCTCACGTCCCCGAAGAGGGAGGTGGAGAAGGAATACCTTGTCACACATACCGGAACTCTCACTGACGCTGTCATCGCAGCATTCAGAGACGGCATTGTCCTTGCCGACGGTACGAAGTGCAGGAGCGCACTTCTTAAAAGAGAGGGCGTTCATCAGAGCCTTCTTGTCATCAGGGAAGGCAGGTATCACCAGGTTAAAAGAATGATGGGAGCGGCAGGCTTCTCCGTCACCGCCCTTGAGAGGATAAGGGAGGGCTCGATCACACTCTCCGGACTCAAAAGGGGCGAGACGAGAGAACTTACTCCGGACGAGATAGAGAGTCTCCTAATTGATTAGAGAGAACGTGGAAGATAGAATAGCGTTATGAAGACTCTGGAAACCATACAGAAACTTGCTAGAATCGGGAAGGCCGTTACGAGGGTATTCCTCTTCCTTTCCATTTTCTTCATCACGCTGAGCATAATAGCACTGATGGCCGTCATTCTTTCCGACGGGATGGGCCTCGACGTCCGGAACTATACGATAGGCGGGCTCTTCCGGGGCCGTGAGGATGTCGGAGCCCTCGATGCCATCATCTACATAATCGCACTCTCCGTCTTCTTCATAGGACACACCTATCTATGGAATTCGGCCTACCGCTATTTTGCAGTCGAAGTCGAGTCGGGAACACCCTTCAAGATTGTGAACTACCGTAATCTCAGGTCTCTCGGCATAGCGACGATTCTCTTTCCTGCTTTTTTCGAGCTTCTGACGCTGATTCTTCTCTCCTTTGCTTCCGATCATGTTTTCAGCGGTTCCGCCATCATGGAATACAACCCCCTTTCGACATTCTCCCTCGGCGTCATGATAATCCTCGTCGCTGTCGTATGCCGTTACGGCGCAGAGGTCGAAGCCGGGAAGAATGCATGATCATCCGCACTCTCTGCCACACCCCCCTCGGAGACATGGCCCTCATCAGCGACGGTGCGCATCTTATGCACCTGACATTCAATGTGACATCTATCGATGAAGAGATTCCCGTCTCTGAAGACGATATAACGACAATGACGAAAAAGGAGCTTTGTGAGTATTTCTCCCGCCGCCGCACCTGTTTCGATATTCCGCTTCTTATGAGAGGAACGCCCTTCCAGTTGGAGGTGTGGGCAATTCTCTCCACTATTGAGTATGGAAAGACGATGACCTATGGTGAGATAGCAACTCTCATTCAGGAGAGAAGGGGCAGCGGAAAGATGAGCTCCCAGGCTGTCGGGGGCGCTGTCGGCTCCAACCTCTTTCCGATAATCATCCCCTGCCACAGAGTACTGGGAAAGAACGGAAAAATTGTCGGCTACTCGGAAGGAACAGATAAGAAGAAGGGGCTTCTCGATATCGAGGGAACAGCATACAGAAAATGAGGCAAAAAAATAACTCCAGCTGATTACTGGAGTTATATAGTGTTCGTGAGAGACGGGGATCGAACCCGCGATCTCCGGCGTGACAGGCCAGCGCGATAACCAGCTTCGCTACTCCCACATGACAGATGAAAATATAGACAATTTTCATACCCTCGTCAACAGAGTTTCTGAAAAATCTTTATTTTCTGCCGTCCTTCAATTTTTCCACAATGGCAGCGAATCCTCTCATGTCATCCTCCATGTTCACCTCCCTGCCCTCGAGTGTGCTCTCGAGGCGTGAAAGCAGGAGCGAAGAGAAAAGCTCTGTCAGGCTCTTCTCATACAGCGGCTCCAGGGAGAATGAAGATATGACGACCTCGGCCTGGGATGTGAGCATGAGGGTGATTGAACGGAACTCGTCGAAAGCAAGATCGTTCACGAGGTGCGTGGAGAATATGACCCTCAGCCACGGGGTGTGCTCGTCGGAGAGGAAGATCTCCCTCCAGTGCGTCGAGAGCGAGAGAAGCACATCTTCGACGCTGCCCTCCAGGCTGAGTCTGAAGCTTTTCTTCATGAAGGCCCTGTGGCCATCCCTGATCACCTCTTCGATTATCTCGCTGCGGCTCTGATAGTAGTTGTAGAGCGTCGCCTTCGAGAGTCCGACTCTGGAGGCGAGGAACGAGAGTGTGAGATTCTCCATTCCCTCGTATGCGATTATGCGTGTAGCCTCGAAAGTTATCTCATGTTTCTTTTCCAGTGACATGGGTAAAGAATACCAACCGAACGGTCGGTTGTCCAGCCCTCTTTTTTCCCCTTTTTTTCCGCTCTCGTATCAAACTGAGTTGATGAAAAAACCGGAGGAGGGCAGAATCTAGGGTAACTTAATTGAAAAGGATAAACACATGTACGCATTAGTAGAAATCCTGGGCAAGCAGTACAAGGCCGAAGAAGGCTCGGTGCTTCTTGTCGACAGAATCCCTCAGGAGGCTGGATCCTCCTATGAGATCAGTAAGGTTCTCGCTGTCGTAGATGGAGACAATGCTGTATTCGGCACACCATGTGTTGAAAACGCAAAGGTTCTCGCTACAGTCGGTGAAGAAGTCAAAGGTGACAAGGTGAAGGTCTACAAGTTCCGCAGAAGAAAGGGTTACAGAAGAACCCAGGGACACAGAGAGAAGTACACCCAGATTACAATCAACAAGATTGAATGCTAAGGAGGCAGAAGTATGGCACATAAGAAAGGTGGCGGCTCAAGCCGCAACGGTCGTGATTCCAATGCTCAGCGCCTCGGCGTCAAGAGATACGGCGGACAGCTTGTAAAGGCCGGTGAGATCATCGTACGTCAGCACGGAACAAAGATCCATGCCGGTGAAAACTGCGGCTGCGGCAATGACTACACACTCTTTGCAAAGGTTACAGGCACAGTCAAGTTCTACGAAAGAAAGAACAGGAAGTACTGCTCAATCGTTGCTGTAGAGGCGGAAAACTAAGTAAATCATCCATATGTTCGGGTTTTCAGACGAAACATATATCGATGTACAATCAGGGGATGGAGGCGCAGGATGCGTCTCCTTCCGTCGTGAAAAGTTCGTACCCAAGGGCGGTCCGGACGGAGGAGACGGCGGCCGCGGAGGCGATGTCGTCTTCGTCGTAAGGGATAACCTGAGAACTCTGGGCCACCTGAAGATGGTCCGTGTCTACCGTGCCGAGAACGGCAGGGGAGGACAGGGCGCGAGGATGTACGGCCGTGACGGCAGAGATATCGAGATCCCGGTGCCGCCGGGAACTGTCATCAAGAATGCCGAAACGGGTGAGATCATCAAGGATCTTACGGGATGCGACAGATTCGTCTTTCTGAAAGGCGGAAAGGGCGGACTGGGGAACTGGCACTTCAGAACATCGACGCACCAGACTCCGCGCTTTGCACAGAGCGGGGAGAAGGGCGAGGCGATGCGTATCGGGGTGGAACTCCTCGTCATTGCCGATATAGGATTCGTGGGATTTCCGAATGCAGGTAAATCAAGCCTTCTCAATCTCCTGACGAATGCCAGAAGCAAGGTTGCAGGCTATCCGTTCACGACGAAGATTCCGCAGCTCGGCGTAATGAGAATGTGGGACAGGGACGTCGTCCTTGCCGATATCCCGGGAATAATCGAGGGAGCGAGCGAAGGCCTGGGAATGGGCTTCAAGTTCCTTCGTCACATATCGCGTACACAGGGCCTGGCGTACCTCGTGGACCTCTCCGATGATAATTATCTCGAGGCCTTCGACATACTCCATGACGAACTCGGAAAGTATTCGGAAGAGCTTGCACATAAGCCCTCGATGCTCATAGGAACGAAGATCGACGAAGAGGGTGCCGGGGAGAGATTCAGGCTCCTCAGGGAGAAATACTCATCATCGATGAAGGTTCTTCCACTTTCAATCTACGACGATTCTCTTCTCGAGCCTGTGAAACTTGCCTTCATGGAGATGGCTGGAGAGACGGGAGAGAAGAAAGAAGAAAGCGGATTCACCTCGAAAATGGATAAGGATGCCTTTTACCGTGATGAAGAGTGAGAAGAAGGCCGTTCTCGGCGGAACATTCGATCCCGTCCACATGGGACACATAAACCTCTTCCATTCGGTGAATGAATGCACAGACATAACGACGCTCTACGTCATTCCCGCATACGTTTCGAACTTCAAGAGGGAGAGGCATACAGCCTCGTTCGACGACAGGATGGCGATGCTGAATCTTGCTGTTCTCGACTACGCCGATCTCTATCCTCTCGACAGTCTCAATATTGTGGTATCTGACAGGGAGGGAAGACGAAGGGGTGTAAGCTACACTTCTGACACCATCCGTGCACTTTTCGACTCCCTCGAGGACGATGGCAGAGTCAACTTCATAATCGGAGACGATCTTGTCGAGGGCCTCCCGAAGTGGCATGACAGCATTTATCTGAGGGATCATGTTCGTTTCTACTGTTTTGTGCGGAACTGCGGTGAGCATATCACTCCTGACGGATTCGAGATCTACTATGTGGAAAGCGAAAGGACAGTGGCGTCAAGCACGGCGGTGAGAGAGGGAGATTTTTCCTCCCTCAGTGAGAGTGTCAGGGAGTATATCGAGGAAAATGGACTATACAAGGCTGAAGAGAGAAGTTGAGAGCATGATAAAGAAGGAGCGCTTTGTGCACTCCCTCGGAGTGGCGGAGACGGCACTCTATCTTGCACGACGCTTCGGCATTGACGAGAACAAGGCACTCTGCGCAGGTATCTACCACGACGCCTACCGCTACAGGGCAGATGAGACTTCGATAGCAGAGCTCGAGAAGAGCGGCTTTATAATAGAGCCGGAGGAGAAAGCTCAGCCGATGCTTCTGCACGGGGCACTGAGCGCCCTCCACTTCGATGAGGATGCGGGGGAGGAGGTTCCGGCGGACATGAAGGCTGCTGTGAGACACCATACCCTGGGCTCGTGCGAGATGGGAAAACTCGGCGCCGTAATCTACGTTGCCGACTACATGGAGCCCGGAAGAAGACATCTCTCTGAAGAGGATAGATTGAATATACTGGAAAAGGGTACACTTGAAGAGATGGTTCTCTCCGTCCTCGAGATGGAGAGGCCGTACCTGGAAAGCACGAAGACCGGAATGGCGGGGGTGTCGGAAAAACTCTACGACTATCTCGCTGCCGGCGGTAAATTTGAAGGATAGGAAATATGAAGGATACAGTCAGAAAACAGACAGAAAGAATTGAAGCATACCTTACGGACCACAATGTCAGGGACGTAACGACAGTCGATCTCTGTGACTGCTCGTGGGCTGATGCATTCGTCATCGGGACAGTCACGAGCGTGGGTCACCTCAAGGGCGTCGTACACCAGCTCTGGAGCGAGCTCAACGATATGGGACTCACCGTCAACAACCGCCACAAGACTCCCGGAGATGACGGATGGGAGCTTATCGACTGCGGTGACATAGTCATCCACCTCATGAGCCCGGAACTCAGGGAGTTCTACAGCCTCGAGAAGCTCTGGAAGGCTTCCGAGCCCGAGAAATAAAAGAGAAGGTCGTTCATTCCCGGACGGCCTTTTTTCTTTGATAAAGAATTCCGGTAAAAATTTTCATTTGAAAAGTAAATTTCCGGGAAAGAGTGTAGCTTTTTAGTGGAAGTATCCCGAATGGTGGGATAAAATCGGAATATGGCAACATTATCCGATATAGCGAAGAAAGTTAACGTTTCTCCTGCTGCGATAAGCAGGATTCTCAACCGTGATCCCGAGTTTGTGGCTTCGAAGGCCGTGCGTCTTGCCGTCATGAAGACCGCCGTCGAACTCGGATACAAGACTCCCCGTCAGAAGAAGAAAAGCGACAATACAATCGAAGTGGCGATTGCCGACTGGCACAGCGTTCCTGCATCAAGACGGAGCGAATTCGACTACAGCACCCTGATTCCTCTAACCGACAGCAAGGTGGACTATGTATTCTCGCGCCTTGAGAAAGGCTCTCCGCGCCTTGTCGATGCAATCATCGGCATCGGTATCTTCAGCCAGGAGGAGATTGACGAGATGATGTTCTCTTCAACGAACATTGTCTTCCTCAATAACTACGACGACAACGTGCCGTTCGACAAGATGCTCATCGACTATGACACAACAGTCAGCAAATCCATCGACTACCTCATTGAAAAGGGATGCAGAAGAATCGGCTTCATCTCCGGTGTAAGCGAGGAGAACGGGATCACGATAGGACGCAGAAGGATCGGAGCTGTCAAGGAGATTCTGAGAAAAAAGGGCGTCTTAGACGAGAGTCTTATTGAAATCGGCAGTCTTACTGATGAATCGGGCTATCATATGGCAGAGGAGCTGATGAAGAAGAACCCCGACGCCGTCGTTCTCGGAACACAGCTCGTGGAGAAGGGAGTGCTTGAATATCTGAATACCCTTTCCAGTCCTCCTCTGATCATCCTGAGGCGCGACATAGACCTCGGGCACGAGAAGACGGACCACCCCTGTGTAAGGATGTCGTCCGAACAGCTCTGGCGCATAACGCTGCTTCTGACGTACATGAAGAGCCGGGAGCCTGCTCCTCCGCTTAAAGTAATAATCGAAGCTGAATTCGATACATCGAACCAATAAGGAGATTCAGGAATGAAGAAACTATTCGTTTTCATCATCGCCATACTTCTTTTCATCCCCCTTTTTGCAGGCGGGGCCGGTGAAACTGCCGCAGAGGACGATAAGAGAATAGATGTTCTCTCGATCACGTTCGTTCCTTCCCGTGATGTGGAGGACATCGTCGTTTCGACCGATCCGTTGAAAAACCTTTTGAAGAACGAACTTCTGAAATACGGCTGGACAGTGGATGATGTCAGAATCCTCGTCTCCACCAACTATGAGGCCGCAGGCGAGGCACTCGATGCAGGAACTACGGATCTCGCTTTCATCCCCGCAGGTACATATGTAAAGTATGACGACGGGGCAAGGGCGATCCTCACGGCTCTGAGAGAAGGGAAAAGCGTCAACAGCGACGACCCGAAGGTATGGAATGCAAACAAGCCCACGACGAACAGCAGCGAACTCGTAGTCGGCTACCGTGCACTCATCTATGCAGGAATAACGGCTAAGGCGAGAGCCCTCGTTGAAAAGGTCAACAGGGGTGAGGAGCTGACATGGGATGAACTCAACGCATGCTCATGGGGCGTTGCAAGTACTACCTCCTCTGCCGGCTACATCTATCCGTCGATCTGGCTCTACGAGCGCTACGGAAAGACGGTGGCAGACCTCTCGAAGGCTGTCCAGACAAACTATGCTGCGGCATTTGCCTCCCTTGCCTCCGGCATGTACGATATCATCGTATGCTATGCCGACGGCAGACAGGACTATGTGGAGAAGTGGACAGGAGAATGGGGGCGGGAGAAATCCATCTGGGACGAGGTCGACGTCATCGGAGCCACCGGTTTCATCATGAACGACACCATCAGTGCCTCCAGAACAAGTGAAAAGATGCAGAACGAGGACTTCATCGAGGCCCTGCAGAAGGCATTCATAGCAATTGCCGAGACGGAGGAGGGGAAGGCCGTCATAAAGATCTACAACCACTACGGCTACGTCATCGCGGATGACAGCGACTATGACAGTGCCCGCACTGCCCAGGAGCTTTTCAAATAGCTCATCTGTAATTTCATACAGAGGGGGCAGGGCTTCTGCCCCTTCATGGGGGATAAGATGATAGTTTTCGATCATGTGAGCAAGGTATATCCCAACGGAGTGAAAGCTCTCGATGATGTCTCGCTCACCATAGATCAGGGGGAATTTGTAGGAATAATAGGCCTCTCCGGGGCCGGTAAATCCACACTTATAAGAGCAATAAACAGAATGCACGACATAACGGGGGGTTCTCTTACTGTCGACGGAGTTGAAGTTGATGCTCTCAAGGGCCGTGAGCTCAGACTCTTCAGACGTCGTATCGGGATGATATTCCAGTCATTCAACCTCGTTACACGCACCAGCGTACTCAGAAATGTCCTTGTCTCCTTCGCGCCGGATCTTCCCCTCTGGAGGGTGCTTCTCGGCATCTACACGAAAGAGAACAAGATAAAGGCTCTCGAGGCGCTGGACAGCATGGGCATCCTCGAGAAGGCATATACACGCTGCGACGAACTTTCGGGGGGGCAGATGCAGCGTGTCGCACTTGCGCGTACTCTCGCGCAGAACCCCAAGATCATTCTTGCCGACGAACCGGTTGCGGCACTCGATCCCGTAACGGCAAGGGTGGTAATGGATGATTTCAGAAAGATAAATAGGGAGAAGAAAATCTCTGTTCTCATAAACATACACCACGTCGACCTTGCTCTCGAGTACGTCGACAGAATCATCGGAATAAAAAACGGCAGGATAATCTACGACGGAAAGGCTGCAGATATAAATGACGCCATCCTCTGTGAGATCTACGGGGGCGGGGACCTCGACTCTGATGGGGAGAGCGGGAGGACGGAATGAATATCTATGACAGGATTTTCAAACCCCGCACTCTTGTCCTCTCCGACGGGAAGAAGGTATATGAGAAGAGGAGCCGTGCGCCTCTGATTGCCCTTCTTCTCATAGTCTTTGCATATATCTCCGTCAGAATAACCGGTTTCAGCATCACGACACTTATCAGGCGCGGAAACCAGTTCTGGGTCATACTCGGGAGAATGTTCCCGCCTGACACGCACTATACAGTCTCCATCTGGACGCCTCTCTTCGATACGATAAAGATGAGCCTGATCGGCTCCCTCGCCGGTTCCCTCGCCGCCGTTCCCTTCGCAGTTGCTGCGTCATCGAACATCGTGAAGAACAGGCTAGTCATCTTTTTCTTCCGCCTGATGTTCTCGCTTTTAAGAACACTTCCGACACTGGTTACCGCGCTCATCGCGACCTTCATATTCGGACTCGGCACTACAGCCGGCACGGTTGCCATAGCAATCTTCACATTCGCATATGTCGGAAAGCTCTTATACGAGCAGATCGAGACGACAGACATGGGGCCTTATGAGGCCATGCTCGCCCTCGGATGCACGAGGACGCGCTGCTTCATCCTCTCGATAGTCCCCCAGGTCCTTCCTCTTTATCTTTCGAACTGTCTCTACTGCTACGAGGGCAATGTCCGTTATGCCGCAATTCTCGGCTATGTGGGAGCGGGGGGCATCGGACTTATCCTCAACTCCCAGATAGGGTGGAGAAACTACAGCAAAGTCGGCATGATCCTCATCATCCTCTTCTTCACTGTAGTCATCATCGAGTACCTGAGCTACTACCTCAGGGAGAAGCTGACCTGAGGAGGGGGGGATGGCAAAGAAATCGAAGCCCTCTCCGTACAGGAAGGGCATGACTGTCCAGGAGATGTATCAGGCACGTCCGAGAGTGTGGATCTACACCATTGTCGTGATAGTGCTTCTGATGCTGATCCTTGCCTGGTCTTCCACGGCCTTCAGAGACTCCGACGGCTCCCGGATCAACGGATGGGCTGTGGCAAAGAGTATCATCCACGGTATCTTCCACCCGTCTCTCTCCCTTCTCTTCAGCCTTACGAAGGAGGGGGTTCCGTACCTTCTTCTGGAGACACTCTCCATCGCATTCCTGGGAACTCTTGTCGGAGCTGTGCTCGCTCTCCCGTTTGCGTTCCTCGGGGCGAGGAATATCGTCCCCCGGCCTGTGGCATTCCTCTTCAGGACCGTCGTAATGGCCATAAGGACGATTCCGGCCTTCGTCTACGGCCTCATGTTCATACGCGTGACAGGTCCCGGGCCGTTTGCGGGGCTTCTGACGATGTCTCTCTGCTCCATCGGTATGATAAGCAAGATGTTTTCAGAGTCCATTGAAGATATCGACAGGGGGATTCTCGAATCCCTTGATGCCTCGGGCTGCAACACATTCGAGAAGATACGATGCGGCATAATACCCCAGATTTCGGCATCGTTTGCATCGACTCTCATCTACCGCTTCGACATGAATCTTCGTGACACGACGGTTCTCGGCCTTGTGGGGGCCGGGGGAATCGGAGCACCGCTCATCTTTGCAATGAACGGCTATAAGTGGGACCAGGCGGGAGCAATCCTCGTGGGTCTTGTCATTCTCATTCTCGTCATCGAGTGGTTCTCGTCGCGAATCCGGACGAAACTTGCTAGGGGCTCCGGATGAAGATAATCTTCACAAGCGACATTCATTCGTATCTTTTCCCGACAACCTTTGCCGAGAGAACGGACAGGAATATGGGCCACTACAGAATCATCGGATCATACGAGAAGGACGACGACACCCTCGTCATCGACGGCGGTGACAACCTCCAGGGAAGCGCTCTGGGGAAGTTCATCATGGAGAAGAGAATCTTCTCCCCCTTCCCGCAGGCCGAAGCCTTCAGGGAGGGCGGCCTCGACATAGCAGTGCCGGGGAACCACGACTTCAACTACGGACGCACCATTTTTTCGTCCTTCCTCTCCCAGACGGGGGCGAGGATTCTGTGTGCAAACCTTACCGACAGAAAGGGTGAGATCAACATCGAGAAGCATATAGTGGTAACTGACAGAAGCGGTCTGAGGATAGGACTGACAGGCCTTGTGACGGACTATGTCAATCTCTGGGAGAAGAAGGAGAACATCTCATCATTCATCATAAGCGATGTCAGAGAGGCTGCAGAGAGGGAACTTGAGTGGCTGAAGAGAAACTCCGATGTGAGCGTTCTTATCTATCACGGAGGCTTCGAGTGCGACCTCGAGAGCGGCCTCAGGCTCCGGGAGGGGAGGGAGAACATCGGCTACGAACTCTGCCGCGATCTCGACTACTCCCTCATTCTTTCTGGCCATCAGCATAAGGGAATACCGTTCAGGAAGGTATGTAACAGCTGGGTGCTGCAGGCTCCTCCATTCGGCCTGGGTTACGGTATAATTAACATAACGAGGGAGGGAATAACCGGCACTCTTGCATCTCCCGAGGCAGAGGGCGTAATGCTTGAGGAGAAGAACAGAGCGCTCAGAGAAAGAACAGAAGTCTGGCTCGACGAGCCTCTGGGGGAAATCGAGAGGGAGATAGACGCCCCGTCTCTTCTTTCCTCGATGCTGGACGGCAACCGCATTGCGGACTTCCTCAACTTCGTCCAGATGGAGGCGACAGGCTCTGATGTGAGTGTGTGCGCTCTCAACAACTCCCTCTTCCCCTTTCATAAGCGTGTTACCATTCGTGATATCCTCGCATCCTACCAGTATCCCAATACGCTCTGCCTCATCGAGATAGACGAGAGCGGCCTCAGAAGCGCCCTCGAGAACACCGCCTCGTTCTTCACTGTCGACGAGGAGGGCGGAGTCTCGATAAACCGCAGATACCTCATCCCGAAGATGGAGATGTACAACTACGACTACTATTACGGTATCGAGTATGAATTCGACCTCTCGCGTCCTGTGGGTGAGAGGGTGACAAGGCTGCTCTTCAGGGGAGAGGAAATCGGAGAGAGGAAACTCAGGCTCTGTCTCAACAACTACCGTATTACGGGTAGCGGAGGCTACTCCGTCTACCCGGGGTGCCGGATTCTCAAATCCTTCGACACGGATGTACAGGATTTAAGCATAGAGTACGTCCTTTCGAATAAGGATGTGCTCCCCGTGTGGCCCCGGGCCATGTTCACCACAAAGGGGTACTCATTCAGAAAGGAAGGCCTTGAAAAGTTTCTTTAAGTGGAGAACATCTTCTGTTCCTGCAGTCTCGTATGAGGAATGCATTGCAAGCTGGGCACACCCTATGTCGCTCGTGAGGATTGAGACCTTCTGTGTCGAGAGGTTTCCGAGTGTGGAACCGCCGGGTAAATCGCTGTTGTTGTAGAAGATCTGGTACGGGATACCGTTCATCTCGAGAAGAGTGCGTGTGAAGGCTCCGCTTTCGCCGCTTGTCGTATATTTCTGGCTTGAAGCGTACTTTAAAAGCACCCCTCCGTTCATCCTCGGTCTGTTCGTTATGTCGCTCTTCTCGGGATAAGAGGGATGTACGGCATGGCCGTTGTCGGCACTGAGCATGAAGGACGATGCAAGCGCTATGTATTTCTCCTCGGCGTTCCACCCCAGGGAGAGTGCGATTCTTTCAATGACAGAAGTCAGGTAATCAGAGAGTGCTCCCTCCTTTGTCCCGCTTCCCGTCTCCTCGTTGTCGAAAAGGGCAATCATGCTTACTGCATTCCTGCTCTCCGTCTCCGAGATGGCCTCGAGGGAAGTAAATACACACTCGAGATCGTCGATCTTCGGCGACGAGAAGTATTCGTTATTGCGACCGCTGAATGCCGGCTCTGTCCTGTTGTAGAGGAAGAGGTCGGCATCGACTATGTCTTCCTTTTTTACTCCACAGTCGGAGGCGAGAAGTTCCAGATAGTCATCATCCCTGTCGGAGAAGAGGGGGAGCATCTCCTTCTGCAGGGATATCTTCCAGCCGTTGTTGGCCTCCCTGTTCTGGTGGATTGCAAGGGATGGAATGACAAGGGACAGCGAGGAGGAGAGGTCGACATGCTTTTCAACGATTCCGCCGTCCTTTCTGTAGAAGATCCTTCCCGCCGCGGAGAGCGGCCTGTCGAACCATGTATACAGGAGAAGACCGCCGTAGCTCTCGACGTTGAGGCGTGAAGGCATTCCGTTTCCCTTCACAACGGGGTTCCATTTTATCTTGAAGCAAGGCGAATCGGTATGTGATGCCACTATACGGAAGAAGGAGGGATTCTCCGGCACTCTGAATGCTATCAGAGCCGAAGAGGAGCGTTTGACGAAATATGATTTTCCTCTTTCTATGTTGAAACTTTTCTTCTCGGAGAGGGGGATGAAACCGCTCCCGAGGAGCATCTTCTCCGCATTGTCCACAACGTGGTAGGGAGAAGGGGATGAGGCGATAAATGAAGTCAGCCTTTCAGCCGCAGCAATTGATTCTCTGTTCATGAAAAGAAGTATGCCGAGAAAAGGAGGAAGGCGCAAGACTCATCAGGCGCTCTCGAGCTTTATGCCCTTGTCCCTCCATTTGCCACTGAGGAGCCTGGGGTAGAAGACTGCGATTCTCACAGCCCAGTCCATCCACATTCCGATCTGTGTTCCCAATAGTCCCAGACCGCAGTAGACGCCGAGGATATGCGCAAAGAAGACACGGCAGATCCACATGTCTAGAACGGCGGTGATCATGACGAGCTTGACGTCTCCCGCTGCATGCAGAATGTTCGGTGTGACGAATGCAAGAGACCAGAAGAGACGGCAGACGCAGTCGATTCTGACAGTAAGGACGGCAAGTGATGTCGCCTCCTGTGACAGTCCGTAGAGCGAGACTATGGTCGGTGTTAGTATGAAGCTCACAGTTCCGAATACGAACATGCACAGTGTCGAAATGCGCAGGAGTTTCCTTGCATAGTACATCGCCTCGTCATACTGCCTCGCTCCGCAGCACTGACCGATGACGGTAATGGATGCAAGCATGATGGCGTTTCCGGGAATATCGACAAGAGTTTCCATGTTGTTGAAGACGGCATAGGCCGCGATACTCGCCGTACCGAAGGATGCTATCGTTGATGATATGAGAATCTTCCCGATATGGAAAAGACATTTCTCGGCTCCCGTGGGAATAGCCTGGTGGAGAATCATCTTAGAGATCCTGCCGTCGAATTCCGGCTTCAGCGGGGAGGGTATATAGAGGTCCCTGGATGTGTTGCAGATTACAACGAACATTATGACGGCTCCCACTATTCTCGATATGCAGGAAGCTATTCCGACGCCGAGCGCTCCCATGTTGAAAACGAAGAGGAAGATTGCATTGCCGACGATGTTGATGACGTTGACGATTATCGAGACGTTCATCGTTATCCTGCTTCTTCCCATCGAACGGCTTATGGCATTCGATGCCGTCATGACGGCGTAGAAGGGCATGCTTATGAGAATCGGTATGGAGTAGTCGACGGCCGATGTGAATACATCCTTCTCGATCGTTCCGTATACGAAGTCGATGACCTCCTCGTTGAATACTAAAAGGAGGACGGATGTGACGAGGGAGACAAGCGTGACGATGTTCATGAGCTGTTTGCAGCTCTTTCTTGCCCTTTCCTTTTCCCCCATTCCGAGGAGCTGGCAGGCAACGACGCTTCCGCCTGTTGCGAAGGCCATGATGACCTGGATCAGGAGGTTCTGTATAGTATTGACGCAGCTGACGCCGCTTACCGCCGCCTCTCCCGCCTGTGATACCATGAGGGTATCTGCAATGCCGACTGCGACAGAGAGCGCCGTCTCTGCAGCGAGGGGCAGTATGAGGGCCGCGAGGTATCTGTTGTCGAAGGGAAGCTTTGTTCTGTCAATCTCGATTTTCCGCATTCTCATTATCAGTCATCCGGAAAATCATCTTCGTCGAACATATCGTCATCAATAAGACCGAGAAGCCTTGCCGCTTCCATGATACGTCTGCGGCATCTCTCGTTCTCTTCCGGGTCTTCTTCTTCGTCATCTTTATATTCAGTATAATCAGGGTTCATATTCCTGCATTATATTGAAAGAGGGGAGATTGTCTACAAGTACAACAGCCGGGTGTGTATCTTTTCCCCGTTTTCGGTTATTAATATATATAGATAAAGATAAAGAAAAGGAGTGTCGAGATCATCTTCTCGGCAAAACGAATATGAGAAAACACATCCTTATAACATTATTACTCACAGCGGCGGTTCTGCTTCTAGCGTCCTGTCAGACAGTTCTCAGTATCCCGTACACACAGCCGTCGAACATAGATATGAGCCAGTACCGCAATATCGCAGTCGCCTCGGCTTCGAAGTATGAAGGAACGCAGTCGCTCCCGTTCTACGTCAGGTACGACAACTACATATATGCACCGGGAATCATCTATCCGGAGTACTTCACATCCTACTCTTACAGCGATGTCAATTCGACTGCGGCAAAGGAACTTACGAAGATGGTGAGCAAGGTTTTCAACAGCTCATCGTACTACTCGGCGCTCTCCACGGAGAAGACGGATACATACATCTCTCTCTACAGAATAGGAAAGGATCCATCGGCCCTCCTGAAGAACGACGGCATAGATGCACTCATCATACCGAAGATCACGTCACTCAGAACCGATGAATACATCGATGTCAGGGTCGTCAAGGACTACAAAGGCGTTGAAACCATAAGATACACCCTCTACAGAACTGTCGACATCTCGTTCACGCTCACCGTTCTCGATACCTCAACCGACAGAATCGTCACAGTGCGGGAGTACCGAGCATCGAACAGCGACTGGGAGATCTTCGATCCCAACTATTACATCTTCACGACGCTTCTTTCCGAACAGCAGCTTGTCGCAGACGCCCTTTCGGACAAGATCGGCGAAATCGTGGCCGACTTCATACCTACACGCCGCTACACTGATGTGACGCTGAAGGATAACAAACCCAAACTTGAAAGCGTCGAAGAGGCATACAAGGCAGCGGAGAACGGCAACCTCGACTATGCCCTCACTGTCTTCAGAAAAGCATTCGAAGAACAGGGACATGTTCCGTCGGGCTACAACGCCGCACTCATCCTCGCATCCGGCGGCGACCTCGAGAGCGCTCTCTCCATCCTCTCCGACATACGCTCGACGGGCAGGGACGACAGCGAGGTGAACTACCTCTACTCCAAGCTCATCGCACTCAAGGCGAAGAATGAAGAGGCGAAAAAGCAGTATGAGAGCAAGAATACCGACACTTCGGGGACGGTTTCCCCCTATGAGTATATTCTGTGAAATAAAGGAAACCCGGCTAATACTTGACATTTATTAAGTAGTTTTCTGCAAAAAGTTGTAAATGATGTTCCACAGCTTGGTGTATTTCATAATAAAAATGACGTTTAATGCAATAAAAGCGTTCATTTCTGCTTGATTATTCCGGGCTTCCCGGGACATCATTTCATTGTAAAGGGTCGTGTGACTCTGATTTTTGATTTTTCTGAAGGTTCTGCTATTATTTATGTAAATTCGGAGGTAATCCCATGCTATTGTCAATGACACTTGCAAATTATAAGTCTGTGAAGGATCCCCAGACTATTTCATTCGTCGCTCTGGGTGACAAGAGGATGGATCTGAGCAAGACTGTTCAGGGAACGGACAAATTCAACGTTCTCAAGTCCAGCGCCATCATCGGGCCTAACGGAGCAGGTAAGAGCACATTCATCAGGGCTCTCGAAGCTGTAAAGGGTATTCTCTTCGCCGCCGAGGATTCTCCCAATCCTCTCAAGAGATATCTTGCAAAGGCTGCATTCGCATACGGCGACGGCAAGACCCGCCCGTGCGAAATCACAATGGAGATTCTCCTCGACAAGGGTAATCCCGGAGATGAGGAAAAGCCCAGCATCGTAGCAATATACAAGATCAAGGCTACACAGGAGCGTTTCTACGAGGAATCTCTCTACTATGTAATCAACGGCTCCAAGAAGGTCATGTTCGAACGTGTCTACGATAACGGCCAGTATACATACCGCTTCGGCAAGTATTACAGAGGCGAGAAGAAGAGACAGGCTGCAAAGCTCCAGGAAGACAGATCCTTCCTTCAGGGCGCCGCACTCAAGGGCGGACAGACTGCAGGTGAGCTCTATTCCTGGTTCGAGAATACTCTCGATGTTCTTCCCCTCGGTTACGGTGCAAGTGCCGAGAAGGTCATCATCGAAGCTCTCAAGGCTAATCCCGACTGGTCTGATCAGATTGTCAACTTCCTCTGGGCACTCGATATCACGGACATCTACCGCTTGCAGGTAATCAGAAACGACAAGGGAATGGAGACCGTCGGTATAAGCCACTGCTATGTGAACGCAAAGGGAACGGAGGCTTACGGCCAGACATTCATGAACGAATCACTCTCGCTGAGGAGACTTGTTCTCATCGCAGTATCGTTCTTCAAGGCATTCACGGAGCAGAAGACAATCGTCATCGATGACTTCGGCCAGCTTCTCCATCCGTATGTACTCTGTCATATCGTCGAGCTCTTCCATGCCAACGATACTGAAAGCCAGCTCATCGTTGTCGACTGCAACCCGGCACTTCTTCAGAAGGGACTTCTGAGAAGAGACTCTATCTGGTTTGCAGAAAAGGGTGAGGACAGCTCGACCGAGTTTGTCTCGCTTGCTGACTTCAGAGGCGTCAAGAACAAGGTTTCTGTCTATGATGCTTATCTCCAGGGTGTGTTCGGTTCTCTTCCGATCGAGAGTGATTTCTGTTTCCAGAACAAAAAGGAGACTAAATAATGACTATCAGAAAAAAGAATAAAATAGAGGCAAAGGGCTCAATTCTCATGCTCTGCGCTACAGATGCAGAGACGATCTTCTTCTCACAGCTCAGAAAGGACTGCAGGTACTCCAACCTAACTGTCCAGAAGAGTTCGTCCGTCAATCTCGACAAGATGCTCAGCGAGGCGGGCTCACTGAGAAACAAGGGCAAGTATACATCGGTATGGTGTGTCTTCGGTCTTGATGATGTAAATGCAACGATCGAAGATGTTGCAAGAACAGAGGAGAGTGCAGAGAAGAAGAGAGTCAAGATGCTCTACTTCGCTCCGTCGTTCGACCTTTACTTCGCGCTCTTCGAGATGGCTCCCCGTAAGCTCATGACGAAGGACGAACTCGAAAGAAGATGCCAGGTGGCATTCCCGGGCTATGAACTCAGCGCAAAGTATTTCCTGACCGACGGTATAAACCTGAATTTCAAGATCTATCCGCGTCTTGCAGTCGCAGACCAGAATGCCCGTGCATACAACGACATTGCAGAGATGGACACAGGTTTCAAGGCTACAACACTCACTGAGTTCTTCGATGATCTCAAGGCTGTCTGCGGCAAGGCAAACATGTCCCAGGCCAGAAACAGATTCTGATGCTTGAAGCCGCCGTTCTTGTATCTATGGCGTCACTCGTCATAGCATCGATGAACCTGTCGCTCTCCATCGTTCTTGAAAAGAAGAACACAGATAAGTGGGCACAGTGGAATATAGTACTGTCAGCGACACTTCTGGCTCTGGCAGTCTTCTATACACTAAAACTCGTTGCGGGAAACTACCTCTTCCAGGGGGTCCCGCAACTTGTACTGAACTACGTATTCGATGCTCTCTACATCGTAGACAGCTCGTTCCTCGTAGTCTTCATCTGCCGTTTCGCATCGTGGCTCATCGCACGCCCGATGTCGAAGGCGGGAATCGTCATAACCTTCATCATAGGACTGGGCTATCTTGCGTCGGCCGTTCTGACGACGGTTCTCTACGTCCCTGTTCTCGAGGCTCTCCAGCCTGTCATAGCGGCAATCAACGTTATCTACTGTCTTGCGATGATGCTCAGTAACCGCAATTCGATAGAGAACAAGCTCGTAAAGTCCGCGGCATGGACGTTCTCGATCATAAGCTTCTCGACGCTTCCGCTTCTTGCGCTGTCCTCCATCTTCAGGCAGTGGAGGAGCCTTGCATTCTCGATAATCATTCTGGCGTACTTCATCATGCATCTAGTGTTCATGTTCCTCGCCATCGAAAAGGCCGAGGAGGACAGCAAGAAGACGAAGAGGGCGGGGGAACCCAGACTCGAGGATTATGCCGAGTTCAAGATCACCGAAAGAGAATTCGAGGTCATCAAGCTTATCAAGAAGGGAATGACCAACAAGGAAATCGGATTCGAACTCAAAATCAGCGTTAATACGGTGAATAACCATATCGCAAACATCTTCCAGAAGACGGGAGTGAAGTCCCGGATAGACCTCCTGAATGTTCTTCAGGAAGCAACCTGGTGAATCAATTATTCAGGAAAAAGCGAATGCCGGATATTGTTCCGGCATTCTGCAGTTCTGATTCCTCTCTGTCCCTGAGGGATAAAATAAAAAAGTCTCGCCCACAGTCCAAAACAAGCGAGACAAATAATCTTGCGAAGTAAGGCTGACCGCTTTCGCAGCGCCTCTTTCT
>CAVFZO010000001.1:0-22981 GCA_963626925.1 Clostridium sp. AM49-4BH | reverse complement strand
GAAATCCTTGCTTCTCATGTTATTCTCTACCTACCAGGCGCTGCGAGCGTTACGGCGGTCAGCCTCTTCCGGGATCATCAGCATCCGTGGAGGGGTTGAGTCTCCTCAAATCCGACGGATGGGAGGAGGTGACTGAAATGAAAATAATTGAGATTCTCAAATTTCTGTTTGAGGTCCTGCAGGCTGTCGATTCAGCTCTGTCCCTGAGGGATAAAATAAAAAAGTCTCGCCTGAAGTCTAAAACGAGCGAGACAAATAATCTTGCGAAGTAAGGCTGACCGCTTTCGCAGCGCCTCTTTCTGTGTTTATGATAATATCGCGAAAGGCAAGTGTCAATCTTTCACTCTTTCTCTTGTGATACCTCATATCTGCCCTCAAATTAATAGCCTCAAATTACTCTTGTCCCTTTTTTGTGGGGGTTTTACATATAAAACAAGGATTTGACATATACGAAATCCTTGCTTCTCATGTTATTCTCTACCTACCAGGCGCTGCGAGCGTTACGGCGGTCAGCCTCTTCCGGGATCATCAGCATCCGTGGAGGGGTTGAGTCTCCTCAAATCCGACGGATGGGAGGAGGTGACTGAAATGAAAATAATTGAGATTCTCAAATTTCTGTTTGAGGTCCTGCAGGCTGTCGATACGGCTCTGTCCCCTGAGGGATAAAATAAAAAAGTCTCGCCCAAAGTCTAAAGGAAGCGAGACTAAACATCTTGCGAACTGAGGCTGACCGCTTTCGCAGCGCCTCTTTCTATGCTCATAATAATATTGCAGGAGGCAACTGTCAATCTTGTGGTTCCGGCTCATAATCTGCCTTGAAGGTCCCTCCGGTCAGAGATGGACGGGGCTGATGAGGCTGTCTCTGCGTCTTTTTTATGATGAATACTTTGTTATAGTCAGCAAAACAGCCCCGGAGATTCCGGGGACTGCAGCTTAAATAAAAACACTATAAAGTTGCGGCCATCACCGCTTTTATTGTGTGCATCCTGTTTTCTGCTTCATCGAAGACTATGGACTTGTCACTTTCGAAAACCTCGTCCGTAACCTCCATGGCTTCTATTCCGTACTTTCTGTTGATCTCCTTTCCCGTTTCGGTTCCGAGATCGTGGAAAGCCGGCAGACAGTGCATGAAGCGGCACTGTTCTCCTGCATTCTCCATGAGTGTTCCATTCACCTGATAGGGCATGAGCATCTTTATTCTCTCATCCCATACCTCTTCGCTTTCACCCATGCTCACCCAGACGTCCGTGTAGATGACGTCGGCGCCCTTCGTAGCCTTGAGAGGATCTGTTTCGAATGTAAGACATGCTCCTGTTTTGTTAGCAATTTTCATGCATTCGTCGATGAGGCTCTTGTCGGGGAAGTAGCCCTCTGGTGCACATGCCGTGAAGTTCATGCCCATCTTCGCTGCACCGGCCATGAGGGAGTTTCCCATGTTGAACCTTGCGTCTCCCATGTAGACGAGCTTTATTCCCCCCAGGTGTCCGAAATGCTCCTGTATCGTCATGAAGTCGGCAAGAATCTGTGTCGGATGGAATTCGTTTGTAAGTCCGTTCCATACAGGGACGCCGGCATAGCGGGCAAGAGATTCGACCCTCTCCTGACCGAAGCCTCTGTATTCGATGCCGTCGAACATGCGTCCCAGAACGCGTGCCGTGTCGGCAATCGACTCCTTTTTCCCCAGCTGGGATGACTTGCTGTCAAGATATACCGAATGCATTCCGAGGTCTGACGCTGCGACTTCGAATGCACAGCGTGTGCGTGTCGAGGTCTTCTCGAAGATGAGTGCGATGTTCTTTCCTTCGCATATCTTATGCGGGATACCCTTCTTCTTTTCGTCCTTCAGCTTTATTGCAAGGTCGATCAGAGCCTGGATTTCATCGGGTGTGAAATCGAGCAGTTTAAGAAAGTTTCTGTTCTTCAGATTCATATTTTTTCCTCATAATACCTTAGATAAGAATGTCCTGAGTCTTGCGCTTTCGGGAGCCTGGAAGATTTTCTCCGGGCTTCCTTCCTCGGCGATGACTCCTTCATCGAGGAAGAGCACGCGCGACGATACCTCCCTTGCGAAGGCCATCTCATGTGTGACGACGACCATCGTCATACCGCTTTCTGCCAGCTCCTTCATTACATCGAGTACCTCTCCGACCATCTCCGGGTCTAACGCCGATGTGGGCTCGTCGAAGAGCATGACATCGGGCTCCATTGCCAGCGCTCTGACTATCGCGACACGTTGCTTCTGACCGCCTGAGAGTTCATCAGGCCAGGATGAGGCCTTGTCGAGGAGACCTACGCGGCTGAGAAGCCGTCTTGCGTTCTCCTCGGCCATCTCTTTCGGGGTTTTCTTCAGCATGACGGGGGCGACTGTGAGATTATCGAGAACCGTCATGTGTGGAAAGAGATTGAAGGACTGGAATACCATGCCCATCTTCTGACGGTGTCTGTTGAGATCGACTTTTTTGTCGGTGAGGTCGTCTCCCTCGAAGATGATGGAACCTGATGAGGGTTTCTCGAGTAGATTCAGACACCTCAGGAATGTGGACTTGCCGCCGCCCGAGGGACCGATGACGGAGATGACATCGCCTTTCTCGATTGTGCAGTTGATTCCCTTGAGAACCTCCAGTCCGTCGAAGGATTTTCTGAGATCATTTACTTCGAGCAGCATGTCCGAGCCTCCTTTCGAATTTCTTCAGAGAATACGAGAGTGCAACGACCATGACAAGGTATGTCAGGGCTACGATTACGAGGGGGTTCACGGCATCGTAAGTGTTGTTCCTCACGAGGTTGCCCGCTCTGGTGAGATCGACGACTGCGACGTATCCTGCGACGGCTGTCTCCTTGAGGAGGGCGATGAGCTCGTTGCCGATAGCCGGTAGGATGTACCTCAGAGCCTGTGGCAGTACGATTCTCTTCATCGCCTGCATTCTCGACATTCCGAGACTGCGTCCCGCCTCCATCTGCCCCGGGCTTACTGCGTTTATTCCGCTTCTGATAAGCTCCGCCATATAGGCACCGGAGTTGATTCCGAATGTCAGGATTCCCACAGCTATGCCGTCGGCACGGCTGAGGATGATGAAGTAGAAGATCAGAAGCAGCACGACGACCGGAACGCCTCTGATCACGGTCACGTAGATATCCGAGAGTTTCGAGAGAATTCTCAAAACGGCGTTGTCCTCCGCCATGTACTTGATCACGGCGATGACAGTACCGATGATGACTCCTATAAGAAGCGCCCCGAGTGTGATTATTATGGTATTCCTCAGCCCCTCGAGCATCAGAGAGTAGTAGCCTGTCTCTATAAATGTCTCGTAGAGCTTGTCAATCCAGTTTGTCAGGAACATCTTTCAGTCTCAGTTTGTTTTCGGGCTTGTGTACGGAGCGTCATACTTGGCGAAGATGGAGGCTATTGTACCGTCCTCAAGAAGTGTCTTGAGAATGGAGTTCACTTCATTCACAAGGTCATCGCTTCCAAGTGCGAATGCAAATGCATACGGCTCCGTCGTCATTGCGTCGCCGAGTATGACGAGCCTCTCCGATGCGTTCTCGTTATATGCCTTGACCATCTCTGCCGCCGTGAGGTCGTCGATGACCCATGCATCGACCTTTCCCGATGTCAGGGCGGCTTCTGCGTCGCTGTTGGCTGCAAATGATGATACCGAGTAGCCGTTTTCCATAGTGTATGTCTCGGCAGTAGTTCCTGTCTGAACGGAGACCTTCTTGCCCTCAAGGTCGGCCTTGCTCTTTATCGTACTCGATTCGGTGACGACGATTGCCTGTGCTGCAAGACAGTATGGATCTGTGAAGAGGACGTTCTTCTTCCTCTTCTCCGTGATCGATATTCCCGATACTCCGACGTCGAATTTGCCGGCCTGTACACCGGGAAGTACGGAGTCGAAGTCCATCTGGTTGATCTCAAGCGCAACGCCGAGCTTTTCAGCGATGATGTTGAGAATATCTATCTCGATACCTACGACAGTCGAGCTGTCGCTGAGGCTCTCGAAGGGCGGGAAATCGGGGCTTGTCGCAATCGTGAGCTTCCCCTTCTTCTGCACCGATGAGAGCGAGGTTCCGCTCTTGGAACAGGAGATGAATGCTGCGGCAGTCAGAACGAGTACGAGCAAAATGGCGATGGTTTTCTTAGCTTTCATAAATCTTTTCCTTTATATAATCAATCTGCTCCTGTATTTTTCCGGGAGCGCCGGTGCTTATTCTCTTCTTCACACATTCTCCGAGGTCGACGGCTTTGTATACACCGCTCTCGAAGAGTGCGGAATGCTTCTTGTATTCAGCGAGAGGGAAGGTCTCGAGTGTCAGATGCTTTTCCATGCACTCCCTGACAATCTCTCCCGATATCTTATATGCGCTCCGGAACGCGAGGCCCTTCTTCACAAGATAGTCCGCAAGGTCGGTGGCGTTTATGAAGCCTTCTCCTGCGGCCTCTCTCATTCTCTTCGTGTCTGCAGTGAGGGTGGCGATCATCCCTGTCATCACCTCGAGACACATCCCGGTCGTATCGAGAGCGTCGAAGAGCCCCTCCTTGTCCTCCTGCATATCCTTGTTGTAGGCGAGGGGGAGTCCCTTGAGGACAGTCAGAGCGCCCATGAGGGAGCCGTAGACACGTCCCGTCTTTCCTCTGATGAGCTCCGCCATGTCGCTGTTCTTCTTCTGCGGCATGATGGATGATCCTGTAGTGTAGGCGTCGTCGAGAGAGACGAAGCCGAACTCCCAGCTCGTCCATAGGATGAGCTCTTCACTCAGTCTCGAGAGGTGCATCATGATGATCGAGAGATCGGAGAGCGTCTCAATCACATGGTCGCGGTCACTCACGCCGTCGAGGGAGTTGAGGGTGACGGAGTCAAAACCCAGCTCCCGGGCTTCCTGCTCCCTGTCGGTGTCGTACGTCGTTCCTGCAAGCGCACAGCAGCCGATGGGGGAGACGTTCATTCTCTTCTGTGTATCCCTTATACGGTCCATGTCTCTCAGAAGCATCATCGAGTAGGCGAGAAGATGGTGGCCGAATGTCACAGGCTGGGCACGCTGGAGATGTGTGTAGCCCGGCATGATGGCATCTCTGTACTCATCCGCCCTCTCTGTCAGGGTCTCGATCAGAGTCTTGAGCGAGGAAGAGATTTTGCCTAGGTGGGAGCGCATGTACATCTTTATGTCGAGTGCCACCTGGTCGTTACGGGAGCGCGCCGTATGGAGCTTCTTTCCGGCCTCTCCTATGCGCCGTGTCAGTTCCTCCTCTATGAACATGTGGATGTCCTCCGCCGAGGGGTCTATCTCGAGACTGCCGCATTCGATGTCGGAGAGTATGGAAGAGAGTCCGCTCGTGATCTTTTCACAGTCCTCCGCATTGATGATTCCCTTCGCCTGAAGCATCATGGCGTGGGCCATGCTTCCCTCAGTGTCCTCTCTGTACATCCTTTTATCGAACGAGATGGATGAATTGAAGGCATCTGCAAGTTTATCAGTATTGCCGTCGGTTCTGCCGACCCACATCTTGGCCATATTCAAAATCCCCTGATCAGAGTTTTCCCTGTTCCCTGAGTGCCTCGACCTTAGTCGGAAGACCCCAGGCGTTGATGAAACCTGCAGCTCCTGCCTGGTCGTAGTCGCTCTCTCCGAATGTCACGAGGTTCTCCGAGTAGAGGGAGTACGGGCTCTCAGTTCCTGCAGGGATGATGTTTCCCTTGTAGAGTTTGAGTTTCACTTTTCCCGTGACGAACTTGTTTGCTTCGTTTGCGAATGCGATGAGGGAGTTCGTCAGACTCGAGTACCATTTTCCGTTGTAGATCTGGTCGGCCATCACAACAGCGAGCTTCTCCTTCTCGTGGAGTGTGTCCTTGTCGAGAGTGAGCATCTCGAGCTGTTCATGTGCAAAGTAGAGGATGGTGCCGCCGGGTGTTTCATAAACGCCCCTGTCCTTCATTCCCACAAGACGGTTCTCGACGATGTCGATGATGCCGATGCCGTTCTCTCCCCCGAGCTTGTTAAGCTTTTCGATGATTTTGGACGGCTTCATCTTCTCTCCGTCGACGGCAGTCGGAACACCCTTTTCGAATTCGAGTGTGACGTACACGGGCTTATCGGGAGCAAGGAAGGGGGAGACGCCCATTTCGAGGAAGCCGGGCTTGTCGTAGTCGGGCTCAGAGGCGGGGTTCTCGAGATCGAGGCCTTCGTGACTGAGGTGCCAGAGGTTCTTGTCCTTCGAGTAGTTCGTCTCCCTCGATATCTTGAGGGGAACGGAGTGTGCTTCGGCGTAGTCTATCTCCTCGTCACGTGACTTTATATTCCATTCCCTCCAGGGAGCGATGATCTTCATGTCGGGAGCAAAGCGCTTTATCGCAAGCTCGAACCTTACCTGGTCGTTGCCCTTTCCCGTTGCTCCGTGGCAGATGGCGTCAGCACCCTCCTTGAGGGCTATCTCGGCAAGCTTCTTTCCGATTACAGGGCGTGCGAATGCAGTACCGAGAAGATACGTCTCGTATTTGGCGTCCATCTTGAGGGCCGGAATGATGACGTCATCCACCATCTCGTCGACGAGGTCTGCGACTATGAGCCTGCTCGCTCCCGTCTTGAGTGCCTTCTCCTCGAGTCCCTCGAGTTCGTCACTCTGTCCGACATTGCCTGCAACGGCGATGATTTCGGGGTTGTTGTAGTTTTCCTTGAGCCAGGGGATGATTATTGATGTGTCGAGTCCTCCCGAGTATGCGAGAACGATTTTCTTGATATCTTTCTTATCCATATGATGAATACCTCACTAAATAATTTTGCAACAATTATTGATAATTATGCAGAACTGTCAAGTATTCTATGGAAAATTATGTATAAAAATTTAATTTCTATGAATAATTATTCTCTCAAACCGGAATAATTATGCCCTCGTTATTTTCCGAGGGCCTGCTCTATCAAACTGTCCAGCTTTGCTTTCATCTTGTCGGAATTGATTGATCCGAGTATCGGGGAACCGACGATGTTGCCGCTGCTGTCGACGACATATGTCGTGGGGAAGGCCGTAAGCGAGGAAACAAGTTTCCCCAGCTGGCTTTTTTTGGAGAATGTGATGTTGGTGTATTGAGCACCTTTCTTCTTGAGAATCTCCTGTGCCTTTCTGATCATCTTCGTATTGTTGTCGAGGGTGTCGGCATTTATACCGATGACGGATCCTCCCTTCTCCCTGAGCTCCTTATCGAGTGCATCGAGGTCCGGTATTTCACTCAGACACGGCTGGCATGTCGAGAACCAGAAGTTGACTACGGTCACCGTATTCTTTCTGAATATGCCGTCGTTGACGCTCTTTCCTTCAAGGTCAGTTGCCGTGAAGCGGGGGAAGGCTTCAGCGCTGAGTGTGCAGAGAGCCAGAAGAACGATCAGGACTGTCAGTGTCAGTCTTTTTGCTTTCATTTTTTATATCTCCTTGTTGTTTGAATTTCAGTACAGTTTCTATCGCCCCTCTCGGGCATGCCGAACTGCATTCTCCGCATCTTATGCATTCGCGGTGATTGCTGTTCTTTGTTATATCGACATCCATTCTGCATACCCGGGCGCATTTACCGCAGTTAATGCATTTATCCGGGTCGACTCTCATTGTTACAAATGAAATCGAATTGAAGAGGGAGTAGACCGCCCCCAGAGGACAGAGGTACTTGCAGAACGGTCTGTAGACAAGAATTGAAAATACCACTACTGCTATAAGTATGAAGAGCTTCCAGGAAAAGAGGAGGCCGAAAGCTTCCCGGATACCCTCGTTAACAATGCCGAGGGGAATTGCCCCCTCCAGTATTCCCGCAGGGCATATATACTTGCAGAAATAGGGGGAGGAGAGGCCGTCGTCGTCGACGAGAAGGGAAGGCAGCAGTATGACAAAAACCACCAGAATGAAATACTTGAGGTATGTCAGGCGGGTTATCCTCTTTGTGGAGAGCTTCTTCGACGGTATCTTGTACAAGAGGTCCTGTATCCAGCCGAAGGGACACAGAAAACCGCATATGAGGCGGCCGAAGACTGTTCCGAAGAGTATGACAAGGCCGCTGACGTAGTATGAGAGGCGACTGTCTGTCGCTCCCACGACAGACTGGAAGGCGCCGATGGGGCAGGCTCCCGTCGCAGCGGGACAGGAGTAGCAGTTGAGGCCGGGAACGCATACTTTCTTCAAGTCACCCTGATAGATTGTACCTCTGAAGAAATTGGTGATGTGGATGTTACTGAGGAGCGTGGCGAGAGCCTGTACGAGACCCCTCTTGATGTGTCTTCTTTTCTCAGCCAATTCCGATACACTCCATGCAGATTCTCACGGCCTTGCTCAGGACGGTGTCGCTTTCCCCCGTTGCTATTCCCATGATTATGAGAGCGGCGGCTGAAAGGATCAGAGTGACTCTTATTACAGTTTTCTTCATGGTCTCCTCTACTGTCTGACGATTATATTCCGGTCTTCAGGTTTATCAGTATAAATTACTGTTAGAAGGATATCCGGCTTTCCGGTTATATTCCAGATATGCCGGTGTGGCATATATGTAGTTTGTCTCGAGAGAAGGTGTGGTCAGAGCAGGCAAAAGAGAAGGGTGCCCGCCGGCACCCCGTCTCTCTCTTTAATCCTTATCAGAGGTAATACTCCATCGGATATGTCAGATACCGGTTGCTCTCGAGCTCGTCTGCAGTGACGTAGCCGGCGGGAGCTCTCAGAAGACTCGGAAGTCTGTTGACGATTGTCGCGCATGTGTGTTCGACCGTGTGTGGCTTCACGACGTGGAACTCTGTGTCGGGTTCGCCTGTAAGATACCAGTCGCACATATCGCCGTCACCGGGACCGTAGACCTTGCCGATTGTCTCCTCTTCAACTGTTATTCCCTGCATTGTTTCGATTGTGACGACGCACGACATTCCGATGCATCTTCCGGCCTGAATTGTCCTTCCGAGTGTTTCGGAGTAGATGTCCTTATCTATAATATAAGGAACGTGCTTCTGGTCGATTGTCTTTATGGTGAGACCGAGCTTGTTGCAGATGGCCTCGCTTGCATTCCATGCATATGAGGGTTCGAATTCCGTCGGGTGTGCAATCTTTTTCTCGAACTCCTCCTTCGTCAGGTCGCAGCCGTGTGCATCTGCCAGCGCCAGTCCGTATTCATCGACGTTGTAGCTGTAGACTCCCTTTATCTTCGTTATCCTGTGGCATCCACCTGCAACAAGACCTACCATATTGATCCAGAATATATCCTGCATGCCGCTTCCCGTGATGGTGCACCCCGTCTCCTTTGCCAGTGCATCAAGACGGTTGACTGCCTGAGCTGATGTCGTCCACGGGTAGATGGCCTCTTCACATGTTGTTATAACGTTTATGCCGCGCCTCACGCACTTCTCCACGTGGTCGTAGATATCACCGATGAAAGAGAAGAGAGTGACAACAGCAACGTCTGCATCACATTCGTCGAGAACCTTGTCTGCGTCGTCGGATATGATGATTCCCGTCTTTACGCCCAGCTCGGCAAAGTCACCCACATCCTTACCCACGACATCGGGATTGACGTCGATTGCACCGACAATCTGTGCTCCGTGCTCGTGAAGATAGCGGAGAATATACCTGCTCATCTTCCCGCATCCGTACTGTACAACTTTGATCTTATCCATAATGTGGACCTCCTTGGAATTGTTTCCCGCGGGTTTCCTCCCGCTTCTGGAATCAGTCTAAAGTTTGATGTCGGATTAAAGTCAACGAATATTTATATTTTTTTATTTATTGAATCTGACGGGAACCTGAAGCCTCATGAACATGCTCCGTCTCGAGTCGTCGAAGATGTTGAACTCCGTCATTATCTCGCACATGTAACCGCCCGAGACAATCCAGCCGTGATTCCCGATGTGACTGCGCAGTCTTTCTGCGTATTCCACTTCATTGTCGAAGGAAGAGAGATATATCGAGGCATACATACCGCTTTCGACGACCTTTGCTCCCGGCACTGTCTGCAGGTCACGGTAGCCGACAAAGACGAAGAGGTCCTCCGGAATGAATGAGCCGAGTATGAAATCATCCTTCCTGATTGATGTTCCGACGCTGTATGCATGCACATGGGTCAGGCCTGTCTCCATAAGGGCACGCCTGAGTTTCACAAGTTCCCTTTCGAAGGATCTGAAGCCCTCTTTGTAGAAGTTCACAGTACACGGGACACTGTATATGTATCTGCGGTCTATATATTCTAGTACGACGACACCCTCCTCGGGGGAGCGGCGGTAGCGTTCAATCGAAGCTATGGCATGGCAGACGGCCTCATGCTGTGCCTTGAGGGCACGCATCTGAAGATGGAGCTGTTCGTTCTTCTCTCCCAGTATCGTCTCGATGAGGTCGATGTCCTCCTTCTCCAGGACTGTCCTTATCTCGTCGAGGCTCATCCCGAGTTCCTTCATGCACGCAATCATGTCGAGACGTGCTATCTGGGCAATGTCGTAGTAGCGGTAGCCCGTCTCCTCGTCACGGTACTCGGGACTGAGGAGTCCCATCGAGTCATAGAGACGGAGAGTTGCTGTCGTGAGGCGGCTCATCTGTGCCATTTTCCCGATTGAAAGAAGATTGTCGTCCATAATGCTGCCCAGTAACCTTATTCCAGGGTTAAAGTTTGAGGGGGGATTTTCCTCCCGTCAAGTCCCGGATGTGAATGCAGTGCAGAGTCTTTCGACGATACTGTCGATTTTATCGCCCTCGAGTGCACCGTAGTTCATGATGAAGGTGTTCCTCTCGGCATAAGCTGGATTATGGTAGAAGGAGGAGAGGGGAAGAAGGACAATGGAGAGAGACAATGCATCCCTTACTATATCTTCCTCGCTCTTAGGAGAGTTGACATGCATCAGAAAATGGAGTCCCGCTTTTTCGTTTCTTATTTCGACGATTTCTCCGAAGCTGCTTCTTCTGACGGCCAGAAGGAATGCGTCGCGCTTACGCCTGTAATAAGTGCGGAGTCTGTTTATGTGACTCTCCATCCTTCCCTGGGACATGAAGACGTGCAGGGTGTACTGTTCGAATGTCGAGACAGTGGAGGAGTAGAACGAAAGCTCACTGCGGTATTTCTTCATGAGGAATGGTGGAAGTACCATATAGCTTATCCTGACGGTAGGAGAGAGCGTCTTCGAGAAGGTGTTGAGATAGATCACCCTCCCTTCTGTATCTATGGATTTGAAGGACGGAATGGGCCTCGAGTCGAGTCTGAGCTCGCTGTCGTAGTCGTCTTCGATTATGTATCTGCCAGCTGCGGATGAAGCCCAGGAGAGTATCTCGTAGCGCCTCGATACCGGCATGACGACTCCAGTCGGGTATTGATGCGAGGGCGTTATGTGGACTATGTCGACTCTTCTCTTTTCGAGCTCGTCCTTTCTCATCCCCTCCCTGTCGAGGGGAATGTACTCCACCTTTACGCCCTCCGAGAGATAGATTCTGCCGGTTTTGCCGTATCCCGGGTCTTCGAGAGCGTAGACATTGCCTCTTCCGAGAAGGTTTATGAGAACTCCGTAAAGGTATTCGCTTCCCGCCCCGATGACTATGCACTCCTCGTCGACAGAGAGTCCCCTGTACTCTCTGAGGTAGAGGGCGATGCTTCTTCTGAGCTCCAAGATTCCCTCGGAAGGGGAGGAGAGAAGGAGTCTCTCCCTCTCGGATGCAAAGACCTTTTTCACTGCCTTGAGCCAGCCGTCGAAAGGAAAGAGGGAAGGGGGAGTCTGACTCTTCGAGAAGTCGGCAAGGACGGCGCTCTTTTCCTCCGGTTCGGATTCCTTCTCCCGGGGGAGAGGAGCCTCATCTCTGTTCTTTATCTCAGACTTCGTTATGTCCGAGACGAAGTAGCCGCTTCTGGGGCGCGAGCATATGTAACCCTCGGAGAGAAGAAGGGAGTAGGCGTTCTCGACCGTGATTACGCTGACGGCGTTGTTTCTGGCCATCTCTCTCTTGGAGGGAAGCCTGCTTCCCCCCTTGAGAGTACCTTTCATTATGTCCTCTCTGACTGCGTTGCAGAGACAAATATACAGCGGTCCTTCCTTTTTTCCGAGATCGTATGTGAGCATTCTGGTTCCTTTATCTGGTATTCAATCTGGCCATATAATAAATATCTTTTTTGGATATTTCAATAAGACCAGCAGGGTAGTATTGTATGTCCGGAGGTCGAAAGATGACAGAAGACAGAAATGAAAGGTATGAGCTCAACAAGAGCCTTGCGAGAATGCTGAAGGGTGGTGTCATAATGGACGTCACCACCCCCGAAGAGGCCGTGATTGCCCAGAATGCGGGGGCATGTGCCGTAATGGCGCTCGAGAGGATTCCCGCCGACATAAGGGCTGCGGGGGGCGTTGCCAGAATGAGTGATCCGAAGATGATAAGAGGCATCCAGGATGCCGTATCGATTCCGGTGATGGCGAAGTGCAGGATAGGACACTTCGTGGAGGCTCAGGTACTCGAGGCAATGGAGATAGACTACGTAGACGAGAGCGAGGTGCTCTCTCCGGCAGATGACGTCTATCATATCAACAAAAGGGATTTCAGGGTCCCCTTCGTCTGCGGGGCGAGGGACCTGGGGGAGGCATTGAGACGGATTAACGAGGGCGCCAGCATGATAAGAACCAAGGGTGAGCCGGGAACCGGGGATGTGGTGCAGGCTGTGAGTCACATGAGGGCGGTGAATGCCGCGATAAGAAGAGTAGTCTCCATGAGAGAAGACGAGCTCTATGAGGAGGCAAAAAGGCTCTCTGTGCCGTATGAACTCGTTCTCTACGTACACGATAACGCATCGCTTCCTGTCGTGAACTTCGTAGCAGGAGGAATCGCGACTCCCCAGGACGCCGCACTCATGATGCAGCTTGGAGCCGAGGGTGTCTTCGTGGGGTCCGGTATCTTCAAGTCCGGCAATCCCGAGAAGAGGGCCGCGGCCATCGTGAAGGCTGTTACGAACTACAGGAACGCCTGCCTCATTGCCGAGCTTGCCTCAGACCTCGGGCCTGCGATGGTCGGTATAAACGCCGATGAGATAAAGCTTCTCATGGCAGAGAGGGGGAGATGAGGTGAAAATAGGTGTCCTTGCCCTCCAGGGGGCGTTCGCAGAACACGAAAGGAAAATCCGGGATCTGGGAGGGGAGGCTGTGGAGCTGCGCTCGTCTAGTGACCTTTCCTCCTCCCTCGAAGGTATCGTCCTTCCCGGAGGGGAGAGTACCGTGCAGATGAAGCTTCTGAAGGAGAGCGGAATGTACGCTCCTCTCCGAGGCGCGATAGAGGACGGTATTCCCGTTCTCGGAACGTGTGCCGGTCTTATCCTTCTTGCCTCCTCGATAGAGGGGCAGAGAGAGACGTGCTTTTCCACGCTTCCCGTCACTGTGAGAAGAAACCATTACGGAAGGCAGCTCGGAAGCTTCCACACATCAGCCCCTTTCAAAGGGGAGGGCGAAGTCGGAATGACATTCATCCGTGCGCCCGTCGTCACGGAAGCGGGGAATGGTGTTGAGGTTCTTTCCCGGGTCGGCGGAGAGATTGTCGCCGTAAGATACAAGAGTCAGTATGCCCTTGCCTTCCATCCGGAACTCGGGAGCCTCTCTGATTCAGAGTGGATCTACAGACGGGTCTTCAATCTCTGATTTCTCATTATAAGAGCACCCCCGGAAAGGGGGTGCAGTAATGAGTGAGGCCTCTTTATACGTCGCCGAAAGGAACTCTCGGGGAATATGATGTGTGCAGGAGCTTGTGTGCAAGGCGTGAATTGGGCTTTGAGAGGTATTCCTTGTAAAGCGCCTGGATCTGCGGGTTGTTATGCGATTGCCTTATCTTCTGACTGCGGTCGTCCGAGTAAAGCGCCGCCGCTCTCTTTTCCCTGTATGTGTCCACGATGTCGTGATCTTCCTCGGGGAGGAAACACTCCCTGACATAGGGCTGTCCGCCGCCGTTGACGCAGCCTCCGGGGCATCCCATGATTTCGATGAATGAGTATCTGCTCTTTCCTTCACGTATCTCGTCGAGGAGAATCTTCGCACTCTTCATACCCGAAGCGACCGCCACGTAGATATCTTCTCCGCCGATGGTGATCTTGGCCTCCTTTATGCCGTCGAAGCCTCTCACCGTTCCGAATACGATCTTCTCGTATTCCTTGCCCGTAAGTGCGTGGTAGGCAGTTCTGAGAGCAGCCTCCATGACACCGCCCGTGACTCCGAATATGACACCGGCGCCTGATGAGGTGCTTACGATATCTGTGTCGAAAGGCTCGTCGGGAAGACGGTTGAAAAGTATTCCGCTTCGTCTGATGAGGCGTCCGAGTTCACGTGTGGTGAGTACTGCATCTACATCTTTCAGACCGTCCGTGACAAGCTCTTTTCTTTCCTTCTCGAACTTCTTCGCCGTACAGGGCATTATCGAGACGACGAACATGTCCTCCTTCTTGATTCCCTTCTTCTCGGCATAGTAGTGCTTGAGAATTGCACCGAACATCTCGTGGGGTGACTTGCAGGACGAAACATGGTCCAGAAGGTCGGGGTAGTAATATTCGGCATAGTTTATCCACCCCGGGGAGCATGATGTGATGAGGGGAAGCTTTCCCTTCTTCTTTATCCTCTCGAGAAGCTCTGCAGCCTCCTCCATGATCGTGAGGTCAGCCGCATAGTCCGTATCGAAGACCTTCCTGAAGCCGAGTCTCCTCAGTGCCGCCGTCATCTTTCCCGTGACGTTGGTTCCGATTCTGAGGCCGAACTCCTCTCCCAGGGCAACCCTGACAGCCGGAGCCGTCTGGACTACGACGTACTTTCCTTCCCTTATGGCCTCATCGACTCTGTCGATCTCGCTCTTCTCCATGAGAGCACCCGTCGGGCAGACGGAGATGCACTGCCCGCACATGATGCACGGGGAAGAGTTGAAGCCCCTGTTCTCAGCCGGAGCGACTATCGTTTTGAAGCCTCTGTTCTCGAAGCCGAGTATCCCGTTGCCGTGGCTTTTGCGGCAGCGCTCTATACAGCGTCCGCAGAGTATGCACTTCGATGTGTCCCTGACGATTGCGGGATTGCATCTGTCGATTGTAGTCTCGGTCTTCTCTCCCTGGAACATTCCCTCCCTTGCGCCTGTGATCTGGGCGCAGTACAGAAGCTCGCAGTGTCCGTTCTTGTCACACTGCTGGCAGTTGAGTGAATGGTTCGAGAGAAGAAGCTCGACGGAAGCCCTTCTTGCAGTCGTTGCACGCGGTGAGGAGATGAGTATCTCCATGCCCTCGCTTACGGGGAATACGCATGAGGCTACAAGGCCGCGCTGTCCCACGACTTCGACGAGGCATACTCTGCACGAGCCGCGGTTGCATTCGCCGTGGTTATATGTGCAGAGCGTCGGTATTTCGTAGCCGCAGCGGCGTGCTGCATCGTGTACCGTCAATCCTTCTTCAACCTGGTAGTTCTGTCCTTCTATCTTTATGTTGACTAATCCCATATTACTCTCCCTCAGATCTTGTCGATTGCGCCGAAGCGGCATGTGGAGCGGCAGATTCCGCACTTCACGCACTTGTCCTGGTCAATCTCATAGGGCGACTTGATGACACCCTTGATGGCCTCGACGGGGCAGTGGCGTGCACAGGCCGAGCAGCCGCGGCATTTGTCCTTGTTGATGACATACTTGAGAAGATTCTTACACACCCCTGCACGGCACTTCTTGTCCACGACGTGCTCGATGTACTCCTCCCTGAAGCTCCTCAGAGTCGAGAGAACGGGGTTCGCCGCCGTCTGACCGAGTGCGCAGAGCGAGCCGATCTGGATCGTGGAGGCAAGCTCCTCGAGTTCCTTGAGGTCGTTGAGTGTTCCTTTCCCCTCCGTTATTCTCTCGAGGTACTCAAGCATCCTCTTTGTCCCGATTCTGCAGTGCGAGCACTTTCCGCATGATTCGTCGCAGATGAACTCCATGTAGAACTTCGCAACGTCGACCATACAGTTGTCCTCGTCCATCACGATTGCGCCGCCCGAGCCCATCATCGAGCCTCTTGCCTTGAGTGTTTCGAAGTCGATCTCCGTGTCGAGATCCTTTTCCGTGAGACAACCGCCCGAGGGACCTCCCGTCTGGATGGCCTTGAACTTCTTGCCGTTCGGAATTCCGCCGCCGATGTCGTAGATGAGTTCCCTCAGTGTCGTTCCCATCGGAACCTCGACAAGGCCCACGTTGTTTATCTTTCCTCCGAGTGCGAATACCTTCGTTCCCTTGCTCGTATCTGTACCGAGGGAAGAGAAGCTTTCGGAACCATTACGGAGAATATACGGAACGAGAGAGAGTGTTTCGACGTTGTTGACAATCGTGGGACATCCCCAGAGTCCGCTTACCGCCGGATATGGCGGTCTGGGTCTGGGGTTTCCTCTCTTTCCTTCGATGGAGGCGATGAGCGCCGTCTCCTCTCCGCAGACGAATGCACCCGCTCCGAGGCGGATATGTGCATGGAAGGAGAATCCCGTTCCGAGGATGTTGTCCCCCAGCAGTCCCATCTCCTCGGCTTCCTTTATTCCGACCTGGAGTCTGTGCACCGCGATGGGGTATTCGGCCCTGACATAGAAGTAGCCTTCATTTGCCCCGATTGCATAGCCTGCGATCATCATGCCCTCTATTACGGCGATGGGGTTGCCCTCGAGTATGGATCTGTCCATGAATGCGCCGGGGTCACCCTCGTCACCGTTACATATGACGTACTTCTGTCCGTCCGGCTGGTCGAATGCGAACTTCCATTTGCGGCCCGTGGGGAATCCCGCGCCGCCGCGGCCTCTGAGTCCGGAGGCGAGGATGGTGTTTATGACGTCCTCCCTCTTCATCGAGAGAGCATTCCTCAGACCCTGGAATGCGCCCGAGCCCAGTGCCTCCCCGATGTCCTCGGGGTTGATCATGCCGCACTCCTCGAGTGCTATACGGTGCTGTTTCTTGTAGAATGTGATGTCATCCTGCTTGGTGACCTTCTCGCCTGTGACTGGGTCTGTGTAGAGAAGGCGTTCCACTACAATTCCCTTCTCGAGGTCCTTCTCGACAATCTCGTCGACGTCCTCGACTGTCACTGCATGATAGAGTGTGTCCTCTGGGAAGATTTTCACAAACGGCCCCTGTGAGCAGAAGCCGAAGCATCCGACCTGGTTGATGCTTATCCTGTTTTCGAGTCCTTTTTCCCTGACGAGCTCCTCCATCCTCTGGAGAATCTGATGGGAGTTCGATGATATGCATCCCGTGCCGCCGCAGATGACGACGCATCGTTTATTGTTCTCTCCTGTGAACTTCTGTGCCAGGAGTACAGCCTTGTCATGCTGTATGCGGTTCAATTCGTCAAAAGTCTTAATTTTCTCCATTCTTAAACTCCGTCTCGCTCTCCATCAGCATTAAGTCTTCAATAATCTTCTCGACCTGCCCTGCGTCGACCTTCGGATAGACCTTTCCGTTGATCGATACCGCCGGTGCGATACCGCATGCCCCGAGACACCTCAGAGCATCGAGGGTGAAGAGACAGTCCTCTGTCGTCTCACCCGGCTTGATCCCGAGCTTCTCCGAGAACTTCTCGATTACGAGCTGGGCACCCTTTACGTAGCATGCCGTTCCGAGGCAGCATCCGATGACGTACTTTCCCTTTGGCTTGAGCGAGAAGAAGGAGTAGAAGGTGACGACGCCGTAGATTTCGGCGACGCTTATTCCCGTCTCCCTGCTCACGATTTGCTGCACTTCGAGCGGAATGTATCCGAATTCCTTCTGGATATCACTCAGAATCATCATCAAAGGTGTCTTCTCGTCTTTGTGTCTACTGCAGATTTCCTCAATGACTGCAACCGCGTTTTCACTTAGTTTCACGCTGTTTTCCTCCAATCAGTCTTGTCCAGATAATTTGTTATCTATAATTATGTAGCGGGTCATAAGATGAAATCAAATATTTTTTTGTGTCCTGTTCTCTTTTTTTTCGTTTTCCTTCGTTTTCTTTTCTCTTTCTTAGCCGGCAGCAGAGGAGAGCCGACTGTCAAAAACGACTTCTTTCCTTATCGGGGAGGAAATGTTATCTTCGGGGTATGAAAAAGCACATCCTGATAATTCTCATAGTTACTCTTCTTGTTGTCTCGTGTTCGCCCTCACGCAATACGGGAATATTTCATATAAACAGCGACGGAAGCATCATTCTCAAAACCCGCGGCACGGCCGAAGGTGATATTACAGTCCCGTCCGCAGTCGGCGGAGAGACTGTGAAGGCCCTGGGGAACGAGGCCTTTGCAGAGAGCTGGAAACTTAAAAGCGTGACTCTTCCGGACACAGTAACAGTCATCGGAGCGAGAGCATTTTATGACTGCAGATCTCTTTCGTCCGTAAATCTGGGAAAGAGTGTTACCGGAATCGGACGCGAGGCTTTCCATGACTGCAGATCACTCTCCTCCGTTACAGTTCCCGACGGCGTGAAGACAATAGAGGCAAATACATTCTGCGGCTGTGAGGCTCTGACTGAGGTCAAGCTTCCGGAGAATCTCGAGACTATTGAAACCTCTGCATTCGAGGGCTGTTCTGTCCTCGAATCCCTGACAATTCCGGGGAGTGTGACGAAAATCGGAGAGACGGTGTTCAAATACTGCACATCTCTTAAAACACTTGACTATAAATCGACAAAGGCGGACTGGAATAAGGTTGAGAAGGCTGACGGCTGGAACAGCCGCAGTTCAATCACCGCTGTGAAATGCACTGACGGCACCATCGCAATAACTCCGCAAAGCTGATTGGAATGCGCACACCCTCTTCATTTAGGGGGCGGGGTGTGTTGTTCTTTTCCTTTCAACAGTTTAGAATTCCATCATCAACTTAATCAGGAGAAAACGATGGAAGTTCGTGTCCGCTACGCCCCGTCGCCAACTGGGCTGCAGCATATCGGCGGTATAAGAACCGCATTATTCAACTACTTTTTCGCCAGATCTATGGGGGGTAAGTTCATACTCCGCATAGAAGACACCGACAGGGAGCGTTATACCGAAGAGTCCCTCCAGGACCTCTACGACACTCTCTCGTGGCTTGGAATCGAATGGGATGAAGGTCCTGTTGTGGGAGGTCCGTACGGTCCGTACGTCCAGTCCGAACGATTCGATATCTACAAGGAGTATGCCGAGAAGCTCGTGAGAGACGGGAAGGCATATTACTGCTACTGCTCTCCCGAGAGACTCGAGAAGGTGAGAGAGGAGCAGGTGAGGACGAAGAGCCAGTACCAGGGCTATGACAGGCACTGCGCCGCTCTCACAGAAGAAGAGAGAAGGGAAAAAGAGGCCGAGGGAATAAAGCCGGTAATCAGACTGCGTGTTCCGACGGAAGGAAAGACTACGTTCCACGACGTCATCATGGGAGATATCACGAGAAAGAACAGGGACGTGTCCCCCGATCCGATTCTCCTCAAGAGCGACGGTTTTCCGACATACCATCTTGCAAACGTCATCGACGACCACATGATGGGAATCACACATATCATGCGTGCACAGGAGTGGATTCCCTCCGGTCCCCTGCACATCCTCCTTTACGAGGCATTCGGCTGGGAGCCCCCGATCTACTGCCATCTTCCGATGGTCATGGGAAAGGACGGCCAGAAGCTGAGTAAGCGCCACGGCTCGACGGCCGTCAGAGATTTCAAGGAGAAGGGATATCTTCCGGAGGCCATCATCAACTATGTCACGCTCGTGGGATGGTCGCTTGACGACAAGACTGAGTTCTTCTCGAAGAGCGAGCTCGAGAAGTGCTTCCGCCTTGAGAACATCCACGCGGCACCTGCAAAGTTCGACTACAACAAGCTTGACTGGTTCAACGGCCAGTATATAAGGAGAAAGAGCACAGAGGAGCTTGCCGCCCTCTGTCTGCCGTATTTCCAGAAGGCCGGATACATCTCCCCCGAGCCGACGGAGGACGAGAAGGCATATGTACTCTCGCTCATGGAGCCCCTCAGGGAGAGGATGAAGACGCTCTCGGACTGCGTGCCCCTCACCGAGTTCCTCTTTGTTGACAAGAGCGTCACCGACGCCTCCCTCTACATAGCAAAGGGAAGCACATACGAACAGACGGTGGAAGCACTGGAGAAGGGGATGAAGATCCTTCTCGACGGAGTTGATGGAAAAAGAGAGGAGAGTGCCATCGAAGAGGACCTCGTCGCCCTCTCGAAGGAGCTCGGCGTCAAGGTCAACGGCGTCTTCCAGCCCATAAGGGTTGCACTCACAGCCTCGACTGTATCACTGCCGCTCTTCGATTCGATCAGACTGCTCGGGACAGACGAGTGCAGGAAGAGACTTGAAAGAGCACTTAATTTCTTAAAGGAGAATCAGAAAAATGACTGAAGTTACAATGGATAAGATAATATCACTCTGCAGGAGAAGGGGATTCATTTTCCAGTCCTCTGAAATATACGGCGGCCTCAACGGTGCATACGACTACGGTCCGATGGGCGTCGAACTCAAGAACAACATCCGTGATTTCTGGTGGAAGGAGATGACGAGGATGCACGACAACATCGTCGGCCTCGACGCATCGATTCTCATGCACCCGCGTGTATGGGAGGCATCCGGCCATGTTTCGAACTTCACAGACCCGATGGTCGACTGCAAGGTCTGCAAGTCACGTTTCCGCGCAGACCAGATCGACCTCAAGGCACCGTGCCCGGTCTGCGGCAACAGGGATTCCTTCACAGAGCCGAGGAACTTCAACCTTATGTTCGAGACCCATATCGGAGCCAACAGGGATGCAGCTTCGGTCGTCTACCTCAGACCCGAGACCGCACAGGGTATCTACGTTGACTACAAGAACGTCCTGCAGTCGAGCAGGGTGAAGGTCCCCTTCGGAATTGCACAGGTCGGCAAGTCATTCAGAAACGAGATAACAACCAAGAACTTCATCTTCCGCTCATGTGAATTCGAGCAGATGGAGATGCAGTTCTTCTGCAAACCCGGCACCGACGAGGAATGGTTCCCCTACTGGAGAGAGGAGAGAATGAAGTTCTACTCAAAGATGGGTATCCACCCGGAGCATCTGAGATGGCACCAGCACGGACCGGACGAGCTTGCGTTCTATGCAAAGGACGCATATGATATCCAGTTCCTCTTCCCGATGGGATGGCAGGAGCTCGAAGGCGTGCATTCCAGAACGGACTACGACCTCACACAGCACACCAGGTTCTCCGGAAAGGACCTTTCTTACCTCGATCCCGAGACCAACGAAAGATATATCCCCTACGTCGTCGAGACGTCCGCGGGACTTACGAGAAACGTACTCATGGCACTCAGCGATGCATACGACGAGGAGCCGACTCCGGAAGGCGACACAAGAACAGTGTTGCACTTTCATCCCTACATCGCACCTGTCAAGGTTGCCGTTCTTCCTCTCGTCAAGAAGGACGGGCTTGGTGAATATGCACAGAAGCTCGAGCACTCCCTCAGAGAGAATTTTGCCACATACTACGACCAGTCGGGCGCTGTGGGACGCCGCTACCGCCGTCAGGACGAGATCGGAACTCCTTACTGCGTGACAGTCGACTACCAGACGCTTGATGACCAGACGGTCACGGTGCGTTTCCGTGATTCGATGAAGCAGGAGAGAGTGGGAGTTGATTCACTTGTCACATTCATCAATGAGAAGATGAAGGAGTACACGAGGGTTTAAGGATGAACAAGGCATTACAGGTATTATTCGACAGGGGCTTCGTCAAGGACTCTACAAATCTCGAGGGACTGAGTGACCTCATGGACAGGGAGAGTGTATCCTTCTACTGCGGAACAGACCCCACAGGACCGTCACTTCATGTCGGACATATAGTCCCGTTCTTTGCAATGCATCACCTCCAGATGTACGGCCACAGACCGATTGCCCTCGTGGGCGGCGGAACGGGCCTCATCGGTGACCCGTCGGGAAAGACGGAGATGAGGAAGATCCTCCCCGTCGAGGAGATCAACAGAAATGCAGAGAATATTGCAAAGCAGCTTTCCACTGTCGTCGATTTCTCCGCCAATCCTCCCGCAGGCTTCGGAAAGGCATCGATTGTCAACAACGCCGACTGGCTTGTCGACCTCAACTACATCTCTTTCCTTAGAGATGTCGGAAAGTATTTCTCCGTCAACCGCATGCTCACATTCGAGGGCGTAAAGCAGAGACTCGAGAGGGGGCTGAGCTTTATAGAGTTCAACTACCAGCTTCTCCAGTCATATGACTACAAGATGCTCAACGAGAAATACGGCACAAGACTCCAGATAGGAGGTGCCGACCAGTGGGGCAATATCGTCGCCGGCATCGACCTTATACAGAGAATGGGAGGCGAGGAGTGCTTCGGCCTGACGTTCAATCTCATCATGCGTGCTGACGGAAAGAAGATGGGTAAGAGCGAGAAGGGCGCCGTATTCTTGGATGCCGGTCTCTACTCCCCGTACGACTTCTACCAGTACTGGAGGAACATTGCCGATGCAGATGTCGTCAAGTTCATGAAGCTCTTCACATTCATGGATCTTGATGAGATAAAGGAGTACGAGGACCCGAAGAGGAACATCAACGAGGCAAAGGCAAGGCTTGCATACGAGATCACGAAGATCATCCACGGCGAAGAGGAAGCCGAGAAGGCGAAGGATGCCGCGGCATCTCTCTTCTCCGGCGGCGGCAGCGGCCTCAATCTCCCGACTGTGAAGGTGGAGAAGGCTCTCCTCGAGAACGGAATCGGGGTGCTGGATCTCTTCACGAAGGCGGGGCTCACCACTTCCAACGGAGAAGCAAGAAGACTCGTTGTGCAGGGCGGGGCCGAAGTCAACGGCGTCAAAGTCACCGACTTCAGGAAGGTCTTCACCTCTTCCGACCTCGAAGACGGGGCACTCCTTTTGAAGAGCGGCAAGAAAAAATACATGAGGGTCATACCCGAATAAAGGGAACGGGGTCTCCGGAAGGAGGCCCTCTTTCTTCCCTCAGGCCCGCTAATCAGTTATATTGATATACCTGACCTTAGGACTTTGACCTAAAACACCCTTCTATGTAATTTCTCCCGGGTTA